>DATDCH010000348.1:0-19733 GCA_036524455.1 Kofleriaceae bacterium
AGCCGCCGAATGGCGACGAGGAACCGGAGGGTGGAGCGCTTCCCGAGCCGCCGAATGGCGACGAGGAACCGGAGGGTGGAGCGCTTCCCGAGCCGCCGAATGGCGACGAGGAACCGGAGGGTGACGCGCTTCCCGAGCCGCCGAATGGCGACGAGGAACCGGAGGGTGACGCGCTTCCCGAGCCGGAGCCGAGCGGCGGTGGCGTGCTCGGCGCGTTACTGCGCGCGATCGGCGTCGCGAATGGCGGCGGCGAGCTCGGCGAGTTGCTGCGTGCGACCGGTGTCGAGAACGGCGGCGGCGAGCTCGGCGGGTTCGTGCGCGGCACGCCCGGCGCTGCGCTCGCGTTGTCGCGCTTTGGCGGAGTGAGCCGCGGTGGTGGACCGGGTGGCGTCGGTCCGGACGCGCCTGGCGCCGGCGTGCCGGGCAAATTCGCGAGCGGGTTGCGCGGCGGCGCGGCGCGCGAACCGGGCGGGCTCGGCGGTGTCGCCGGTGGCGTGGCTCGCGGTGGCGTGCCGGGGCCGCCCGGCGGCGTGGGCGGCATACCGGGCAAGCTCGGCGCGCTCGATCGAGGCGGCATGCCGGGCAATCCGGGCGGCGAGCTCGGCGAGTGATTGCGCGGGCTCGATGCATCGCTGCGCGCGTCGGGATCGCTGGGCCGCTTCGAACGCACGGGGCCGAGCACGTCCTGATCGCTAGGCCGCTTCGCACGTGGCGACAGCGTCTCCGGCACGTCCTCGTCGGGCACCAGCATGCGCGCCGATGAGTCGTCGTGGCGGACGGCGCGCGAGACCGCCGCGTCGGAAGGTCGCGATCGTGCGGACGGCGACTCGTCCTGCTGCCACGGTGCGGGGGGAGCGTCGGGAAGGAACGTGCGTGCGAGCGGGTTGACCGGCTCGTCGGGCGGGCGAATGCGCGGCGAGCTGCTCGCGTTGCGTGCGGGCGGGCTGGCCGGCTCCTCGGGCGGGCGAATGCGCGGCGAGCTCGCGTTGTCGTTGAGCATCCAGGCCGAGCTGCCCGGTGCTTCGCCGGGCGGGCGAATGCGTGGCGAGCTCGAGGCGCCGTCGGGTTGCGGCGTGTTGCGCAGCGCCGGCGTGCTCGGCGCCATGCGCGGCATCGGCGTGTTCACGCGATCGGGCGAGGGTGGGGCGAGCGGTGTCTTCGCGTAATCGATCCGCTCCTGCGGCGGCGGCGTTACCGCTGGAAAGCCGACGTTCGCTGCCGGCGACGCCATCTCGCCCGACACCGCCTGTTGCGGCTCGCGGTTCTCGTAGAGCGCCGGCATCTTCTGCAACGAAGGCTTGAGGCGCAGCGGTTCGGGCTCGAGCCTGCGGGTGACAAAGCTCGCCAGCAGCGACGCGAACAAGCCACCGCCGTAGACGAACGTGCCCCAGCCGATCGGGACCTCGATAACCTGCTTTGTTTCGATGCCCGGGCCGAGCACGAGCAACGCGCCGCCGGCGCCACCGGCGAGCAGCGTGAACAGGATCGAAGTTGTCGCGATGCCTCTGCGATGATCGCTGACCCGCAACGCAGCCGACATCAGGATGAACAGGAACAGCGTCGCCAGCGCCGACGCGCCGAGCGCCGCGTAGCCGAGCAGCTGCGTTTGCTGATCGACTGCGATGGTTTCGCACGCACCCTCACCGCCGACGTTGCAACCGGTCGCGCCGAGCGGTCCGACGTGCACGTACTTGGCCTCGAACAGCTTGCCATCGACCACAGGGGCGCCGGCCCACCACGCCGACGAAGCGATGGAGACCACAATCGCCGCTGCCGCCGCGATAGCGAGAAACGCGCCGAGGGCGCGTGAGGCCATAAACCGAAACTACCACGTGCTCAGCACGTCGAGCGCGGCAGCCGCGGTCGACGCGGTGCGAAACAATCCGCGAACTTCTGGGCGCAATACGCCGGTCTCGACCGAATGATCGAGGAACACTTCCATAGGTGCCCAGAACCCGCCTACGTCGAAGAACACGACGGGCTTATTGTGATAGCCGAGCTGGATTCCGGTGAGCTGCTCGAACGCTTCCTCGAGCGTGCCGAGGCCGCCGGGCGCGACCACGAACGAATCGGCGAGCGTGAACATCATCGCCTTGCGCTGGTGCATGGTGTCGACCACGTGCAGCTCGGTCAGGCCCGTGTGCGCGACCTCGAGCTCGACCAGCGCGCGCGGAATCACGCCGATCACACGGCCGCCGCGTGCGAGCACTGCATCGGCGAGCACGCCCATCAGGCCGCGGTGCGCGCCGCCATAGATCAGCGTCAGCTCGCGGCGCACGAGCTCGGCGGCGAGCTGTTCCATCGCCTCGCCGTGCGCAGGCAAGCCGAGCGACGACGATAGGAACACGCACACCGACTGCACGCGCGTAACGTACTATGCCGCACGTGGAGCTGAGCTGGCACGTACGCACATTCGCGGAGCTGTCCGTCACCGAGCTGTACGCGATCATGCAGCTGCGCCAGCGCGTCTTCGTCGTCGAGCAGAACTGCCCGTACCTCGATGCCGACGACGTCGATCAAGTCTCGCGTCACTTGTGGGCCGAGCGCGGCGGCGCGCTCTTTGCGTACCTGCGCATCGTGCCCGCGGGCGTGAAGTTCGCCGAGCTCAGCATCGGTCGCGTGATCACCGCGCCCGACGCACGCGGCACCGGCATCGGTCGCGAGCTGATGAAGCGCGGCATCGCGGCAGCCGGCAACGTGCCGATCCGGATCGGCGCGCAGGCCCATCTCGAGAAATTCTACGGCGAGCTCGGCTTCGTGCGCGCGAGCGACCTCTACGACGAAGACGGCATCCCGCACATCGAGATGACGCGCGTGGCTACACCCGCGTCGCTCTGAACGCGCCGCAACCAAGCAAACCGAGCGCGACGATCGCGAGCCCGCCTGCTTCGCGGCCGACCTCGACCGCGCCGCCCTTGTCGCTCATCTTCATCCACAAGTCGCTGACGTCGATCACGGTGAACACCTGCTGGCCGAGATACGCGGCCCAGCCCGCCGCGAACAGTCCGATCGCGATCGCGGCGAGCGACAGGTAACGCCGTGCCGGCAGCACGCCGATCGCGATAGCGGCCGCGCCGTAGATCAGCATCCAGCGCAGCGGGTCCGGGTCGTTGATCTGCAAGCCCGCGGACATTGCAAACACCACGGCGAGCATCCAACAGATGGCGACAAACCACCGCGGCACCGGCCTCATCGGTGAACCATAACGCACCGGGCGCCACATTGCAGAACCGCGGCGCACATGCTTGGATGCGCCCCATGCGCATGATCCTCGTCGGTCCACCGGGAGCTGGCAAAGGCACACAGGCCGCGCGTCTCGTCGACCTGTTCCGCATCCCACACATCTCGAGTGGCGACATGTTCCGCGCCGAAGTGGCGGAAGGCACCGAGCTTGGTAAGCAACTCGACCACTATATGCAGCTTGGTGGTCTGGTCCCCGATGACGTCACGATCCCGATCGTTCTACGTAGAATTACGCAGGCCGATTGCGCCAAGGGATTCATGCTCGACGGGTTCCCGCGCACGCGCCCGCAGGCGGAGGCGCTCGATGTTGCGATGAAGAACGCGGGCGTCGCGCTCGACGCGGTCGTGCTGATCGAGGTTCCGGATCAGTTGCTCGAAGAGCGCGCGGTCATGCGCCGCAGCGATCCAGAGACGGGCAAGATCTATCATCTCAAGTACAACCCGCC
This sequence comes from Kofleriaceae bacterium, assembly GCA_036524455.1. Taxonomy (GTDB): domain Bacteria; phylum Myxococcota_A; class Polyangia; order Haliangiales; family Haliangiaceae; genus JABFXX01. Next base: position 3,690 of record DATDCH010000348.1, read on the forward strand.
GCCGCCTGACATCGTCGGCCGCTTGGTTCACCGCAGCGACGACACGCAAGAAAAGGTGACGAAGCGCGTGAACAAGTACCACTCGGAGACGGCGCCGATCATTCCGTTCTACATGGAGAAGGGCATCCTCAAGCGCGTCGATGGCGTCGGCAATCCAGACGTCATCACCGAGCGCATCAAAGCGGTGCTGAGCAGCTAATGGCGGGCTTCGACCACAAGACGATCGATCAGAAGTGGCAGCAGTACTGGGACCGCGAGCAGACGTTCGCGACTCCCACGGATCGCACCAAGCCGAAGTACTACGTGCTCGACATGTTCCCGTACCCTTCGGGCGATGGCCTCCACGTCGGTCACCCGAAGGGCTATACGGCAACCGACGTCGTCGCGCGCGCGAAGCGGATGATGGGCTTCAACGTGCTGCGCGTGATGGGCTGGGACAGCTTTGGCCTGCCCGCCGAGCGGCGCGCCGAACGCACGGGCGAGCACCCGAGCGTGATCACGAAGCGCAACATCGCCACGTTCAAGAGTCAGCTCAAGAAGCTCGGCCTGTCGTACGACTGGACGCGCGAGCTCGCGACGAGCGATCCCAAGTACTACAAGTGGACGCAGTGGATCTTCGAGCTGCTGTTCGAGCGCGGGCTCGCGTATCGCGCGAACGTGCCGGTCAACTTCTGCCCCGCGCTCGGCACCGTGCTGGCGAACGAGGAAGTAAAGGACGGCAGGTACATCGAGACGGACGACCCGGTCGAGAAGCGGATGATGCTTCAATGGATGTTGAAGATCACCGAGTACGCGGATCGCCTGAGCGAAGACCTTGCCGGCCTCGACTGGCCGTACGGCACGTACAAGGCGCAGTTCGATTGGATCGGCAAGTCGATCGGCGCGAACGTGAAATTCCAAATCGTCGGTCGCGACGAAGCAATCACCGTATTCACGACCCGTCCCGACACGCTGTTCGGCGGCACGTGGGTCGTGCTCGCGCCCGAGCACGCGCTCGTCGATCAGATCACGACGCCCGAGCAGCTGCCTGCTGTCGTCAAGTACCGCGAAGAAGTCAGCAAGCGCAGCGAGCGCGACCGCACCACCGAAGCCAAAGACGCACCGAAGACGGGCGTGTGGACCGGCGCGTACGCCGTCAACCCAGTCAACGGCAAGCACATCCCGATCTGGATCGCGGACTACGTGCTCGCGAGCTACGGCACGGGCGCGGTGTTTGCGTGCCCCGCCGGTGACGAGCGCGACCATGTCTTCGCGACGAAGTTCGGGCTGCCGATCATCGAGGTTGTCAAAGGGCCTCCGGGAACCGACGTCCAGAAGGAGGCGTTCCTCGGCGATGGCCCGCACGTCAACAGCGACTTTCTCGATGGCCTCAACAACGAGGACGCGAAGGCGAAGGTGATCGCCTGGCTCGCCGAGCGCGGTCTCGGCGAGGCGAGCATTCGCTACAAGCTGCGCGACTGGTTGTTCTCGCGCCAGCGTTACTGGGGCGAGCCGTTCCCGGTGTATCTCGATGCCAACGGTACGCCGAAGCTCGTCGACAAGTCGGAGCTGCCGGTCGAGCTGCCGCAGATCGACGAGTACAAGCCCGCGCCCGACGGCCAGCCGCCGCTCGCGCGCGCAAAGGACTGGCTGCACTACGTCGACAAGGCGACGGGTGAAGCCGGCACGCGCGAGACGAACACGATGCCGCAATGGGCGGGCTCGTGTTGGTACTACCTGCGGTTCCTGTCACCGGATCGCGACGACGTCGCGTGGGACGCGGCCGAAGAGAAATACTGGATGCCCGTCGATCTGTACGTCGGCGGCAACGAGCACGCCGTGCTGCACCTGCTCTACGCGCGGTTCTGGCACAAGGTGCTCTACGACGCCGGCTTCGTGTCGACGAAGGAACCGTTCCAGCGCCTGTTCCACCAGGGCATGATCCACAAGGTCTCGTTCAAGGACGACGAGAAGGGGAAGTACTTCGAATACGAAAACGTCGAGGATCGAAGCGGCACACTGATCGAAGGCAAGCCGATCGATCCGCTCAAGGACAACCTGTCGAAGCTCGAGCACGGCTCGTGGTACGGCCGCGGCACCGACATCAAGCTCGACATCAAGCTCGATAAGATGTCGAAGAGCCGCTACAACGTCGTCAATCCCGACGACATGTGCGCGGAGTACGGCGCCGACGCCATGCGCATGTACGAGCTGTTCATGGGGCCGCTCGAGGACGGCGTCGAGTGGGAGACCAAAGGCGTCGCGGGCACGCGCCGCTTCCTCGATCGCACGTGGCGCCTGCTCGTCGTTCCTCCGGCCGAGGACGGCGGCGCCGAGACGCTATCGACGAAGGTCTCCGAGGACGCGCCGACAGACAATGCGGAGCTCGAGCGCGCACTGCATGCGGCGATCAAGAAGGTCACGCAAGCGGTGACCGACCTGCGGTTCAACACCGCGATCTCGGAAATGATGGTGTTCGTCAATCACGCGACGACCGCACCGGCGATCCCTCGCGCGTGGTTCGAGATGTTCGTCAAGATCCTGTCGCCGTTCGCACCGCACGTCGCGGAGGAACTGTGGCAGCGGCTCGGGCATCGCTCGTCGATCACGTACGCGCCGTGGCCCGCGCACGACGAGTCGAAGCTCGCGCGCGACACGATCACGCTCGCGGTGCAGGTCTCCGGCAAGGTGCGCGGTCAGATCGAGGTACCCGCCGATGCGACCGAGCAGACGATCCTCGCAACCGCGAAGGCCGACGAGAAAGTGCAGAGCTTCATCGCGGGTAAGCCGATCAAGCGCGAGATCTACGTCAAGGGACGACTCGTCAACTTGGTCGTGTAGCGCGGTCCGTACTTGCGAACCTCGTGTTCGCCGAGCCCAGCGTCCGATCGACTAATCCCAACAAGTAGGGATGGAGGGGGATTCAAGCCAGGATCCATCGATCAGACACTGCGATCGGCGAGCGATCGCTCGCGTCGCGCTTACGCGGACGCCGTGATGCCGGAGATCGCCGTGTTGGCGGTATCGGCAGCTTGCTTGGTCGTCTCGCGTGCAGACTTCACCGCGTTGCCCAGGAGGCGCTCGGTGCTGTTGAGCCCTTCGGCGGCGGCGTCATCGACGCGCTTGGTGAGCGTGCGCGCGAAGCGGAACGCCTGCGCGGCGGTCTTCTCCACGAGCTCGATGCCGTTCTCGACGAACGTGCGCAGCTCCGTGCGCGCGTCCTGCAGCACCGCGATCACCGTGCTCTGGCCACGGTCCGCGACGTCGAGCGCGAGGTTCGCTACGCCCGGTACGAAGCCGGTGCGGTCGGTGCGGGTGAGGATCGGGGTGGTTGTTTCGAGCTTGGCCATTTGCATATCTCCTTGCCCGCCACGCTAAGACGCAATGCGTCATAATGCTAGTCCTGGCGTTCTAACAGCGACTAACGCATTGCGTTAAACGATGTTCAGTACTCAGGAAAATGACGATCGTGCAAGACTGTGGCGCATGGAGCGCGAGTTCATCCCGGTCAACGTCGCGGTGCTGACCGTCTCGGATACGCGGACCTTGGAGAACGACACTTCGGGCGGCTACATCGCGGAGCGGCTCGCGAAAGAGGGCCACCGGATTGCGGCCCGCGCGATCGTCAAAGACGTAGAGACCGAGATTCGCGAGCAGATGCGCGCGTGGATCGAAGGCGGCGAAGTCGAGGTCATTATCGCGACCGGGGGCACCGGCGTCACGCCACGCGACGTCACGCCCGAAGCGATGGCGCCGCTCGTGACGAAGCACATTCCGGGTTTTGGCGAGCTGTTTCGCCAGCTGTCGTTCGTCGAGATCGGGACCGCCACGATTCAGAGCCGCGCGGATGCCGCGCTGTGCGGCAAGACCTACGTGTTCTTACTGCCGGGCTCGACCGGCGGCGTGAAGCTCGGCGTCGACAAGATCTTGGTGCCGCAGCTCGATCACCGGATCAAGCCGTGCAATTTCGTGATGCTGCTGCCGCGGATCAAGAACGAGAAAAAGAGCTAGTGCGCGGGCGCCGCCAGCTCGGCGGGCACGGTGATCTCGACGCGCGTCGAATCCTCGGGTAGCTCGAAGCGCACGATCACGTCATCGCCAGGATCGCTGTTGCGATCGCGAATCACGACATCGCGCCGGCGGTTTGGCCCGAACGAGTAGACCGCACCGGTGCGGGTCTTCTTGTTGTAGTGGAGCCAGTACGGGTTGTTCCAAGGATCGAGGAAATAGCCGCGCCGATCTTTGCGCGCGTGGTCGCCTTCGAGGAACGACGTCAGCGCGTCGAGCTTCAAGTAGCCGTCGCGCGTCGACGTGAACGCGCGCTTGTGCACGTTCTTGTCGCGCAGCTTGTCGGTCGCCGCGGCTGCGAGGTCTTGCTGCAGCAGCGCGAGCTCGGCGGCTGCTGCGCGCGTGCCCTCCTCGTCGCTACCGAACATGATGCGCGTCATCACCGAGGAGATCAGCACGCCGGCGACGAGCGGCGCCGCGAGCCACAGCACGACCGTGCGCGGGCGCGGCCGCACCGCGACCATCGCCGCCGCGAGGAAGATGAGGCCGGCGATCAGCTCGGCGCCTTCGCCGGTCAGCTCGACTTTGTAGGTCAGCTCGGCAGCGAATACGCCGATGCCGAGTGGGGCGAGCGCGAACGGCGGCGCGAGCGGCGCGAACACTTCGAACCGCTTGTGCCGCACGAGCATCGGCCAGAGCACGCAGAAGCCGAGCACGATCGCCATCACGAGGTGCTTGGACTCGAGCTCGAAGCCAAGGCCACGCTCGTGCATCAGCACGTTATGGAGGTTGAGCTCTTGCTGGAAGTTGCGCTCGAGGAACACATCGGGCGGCTTGAAGCCGAACACGCGTTGGCCCCACGAAATCTCTTCGCCGGCGACGACGAGGCAAAACACCGCGAGCAAGAAGCACGCGCCCTGGAACCACCACGACGGTCTGATCTTGCGCACGACGACGGCGAGCCAGCCGGCCGCCAGAACAAACCCGACGAAGGTCGCCCATTCGATCGGGCCGTCTTCCTGCGCGACCATCGACCACGTGCGCTCGCTGGTCACCGCCAATACGCACAGCGCCGCCGCGATCACCTCGACTGCAACGAGTGCAGCCAGCAGGGCTCGCGAGGCGTTGCGCGCGGCTCGGTGCGCCGGGATCAGCGTTGCACCGAGCACGATCCAGACGAGCGCATCGCGCATCGACTAGGGGACTCCCCCGCTTCCGTCACTGCCGCTACCGCTGCCGCCACCGCCGTCGCAGCCGTCGTCGTCGTCACCATCGCCGCCGTCATCCGGATCGCAGGTGCCGCCGTCGTCGCTGTCGCTATCGCTGTCGTTGTCGCTGTCGGTGTCGGTGGCTTCGTCGGTATCGCCGTCGTCCTCGGAATCCGAGTCCGCGTCGTCGGCGCCGCACTCGCTGTCGGCATCGTCGCTGTCGCTATCGCTATCGGCATCGTCCTCGGTGAGGCCGCTGCTGATCGTGCCGCCACAGTCCGTGCCTTCGCCGGAGCTGGCCGCGGTCTGCGAATCCAGCATCGTCGTGCACGCGCCGGCGGTCACCATCGTGGTGAACAGCAGCGCGGCTAGGATCTTCATCTTCATTTAATGCTCCTGTTTGGTGGAGCCACCGAAGTGCAGCGCGCGTGCCCGCTGTTCGCACGCTGTCATGTGTCTGTTTCAAAGCGCTTGGCTACGCGACGCGTGTGAACGCGTCGTACACGACAGCAGCGCTCGTACACGGGGAAAAAGTCTCCGGAAACCCCATGTCCCTCGGCTGCACAGCCGATTCATGAAAGGTTCATCGGAGGGCGGTGTCAGCTGCGCAGGCCGTGCTTGCGCAGCAGCGTCAGCAGGTACGGCCGATCCATGCGAGCGATGCGCGCCGCCTCCGACGCGTTGCCGCCCGCGCGCTCGATCAGCGTGCGCAGGTACTCGGCCTCGAACCGCGACAGCGCCGACGCCCGGGCATCGCGATACGGCGTGATCGAACCGCCCGCGACCGGCAGCGGTTGCGCGGCGCGCTCGCTGCCACCACCGGCGCCGAGATCGAGCTCGCCCATCACGAGCGCCGCCTCGACCACGTTGCGGAGCTCGCGCACGTTGCCGCTCCACGGATGCGAGCGCAGCTGGTCGAGCGCGCTCGCGAGCGGGCCGAGCTCGGCGACGCCGGTCAGCCGCTGCACGAAGTGCGCGACCAGCGGCTCGATGTCCTCGGGACGCTCGCGCAGCGGCGGGATCAGGATCTTCGCGACCGCGAGGCGGTAGTAGAGGTCGGCACGGAACCGGCCCGCGTTGACCTCCGCACGCAGATCGCGATGGGTCGCCGCGAGCACGCGGACGTCGACCGCGATCGGCTGCGCACCGCCGACACGCGTGAACGCGCGGCGCTCGAGCACGCCGAGCAGTGCAGGTTGGACGTCGAGCGGCAGCTCACCGATCTCGTCGAGCAAGACGGTGCCACCGGCCGCACGCTCGAACGCACCCGCGCGCCGCTGGTCGGCACCGGTGAACGAGCCCTTCTCGTGACCGAACAAGATCGATGCGATCAACGGTGCGGGCATCGATCCGCAATCGACCACGACGAGCTCGTGATCGCGGCGCGGGCTCGCTTCGTGGATCGCGCGCGCGACTACTTCCTTGCCGGTGCCGGTCTCGCCTTGAATGAGCACCGACGAATCGACGCGCGCGAGCCGATGCACGAGCCGCGCGACCTCGCGGGTCGCTTCGCTCTCGCCGACCAGATCGGTCGAGCGCGGCACATCGGATGGTGGCGGCGCGACGGTCGAGCCCGCGTCTTCCACCGTCAGCGTGGTGTCGCCGAGCCGCAGCTGCGTGCCCGCCGGGACGATCGCGCGCTGCACGCGCACGCCGCCGCACCACGTGCCGTTGCGGCTACCGAGGTCGACCACTTCGACACCCGCCGGCGTGCGCACGAGCTCGAGGTGATAGCGGCTGACCGCCGCATCGGTGAGCACGAGCGCGTTGTCTTCGCTCGTACCGATCGCGAGTCGCGAGCCATCATCGGGTGCACACGTCGCGCCCGCGTCGACACCGGCATTCACGGTGACGCGGAGCTTGTGCACGAGACGCACGGGTCTCGGTTGCAGCTTCGTGCGGGGCGTATCGACCATCGCGGATTCATCTATCACCGATGGCCCGCGCCCACGACGGAAATCTTGCCTGTTGGAGGGGTCCAACAGGGCCTCGCGTCTGATCACCGTGTTGCGTTCATTCACCATGCGGCACATGGCGTGCACAGCGCGGGCGCGGAGGATTCGCATGTTTCGTTTCATGGTTGCCGCGCTGCTTATGCTCGTGACCGCGTCTTCGGCCGACGCTGCTCTCACGCCGGTCAGCAACGTCGGTTCCAACCCGGGGGCGTTGGCCATGTACACGTACGTGCCGTCGGGGCTACCAGCCAACCGACCGCTCGTGGTCGTGCTGCACGGCTGCACGCAGACCGCGGCGAGCATGGAGAACGCCGGCTGGAACAAGCTCGCCGACCAGTACCAGTTCGCGGTGCTCTACCCGGAGCAGGCCACCGCGAACAACCCGGTGCGCTGCTTCAACTGGGCAGGCGAGTACGGCGACACGGCGAACCTCGTGCGCGGCATGGGCGAGAACCAATCGGTCATCTCGATGATCGACTACATGCACACGACGCACGGCACCGATAACGCGAAGACGTTCATCATGGGCTTCTCGGCGGGCGCGGCGTTCGTGCCCGTCATGCTGTCGACGTGGCCCGAGCGATTCGCAGCGGCGTCGATCATGGAAGGCATCGCCTACCGCTGCGCGACGAGCGTCAACGGCGCGTACTCGTGCCAGAGCCCCGGCGTCAACAAGACGGCGCAAGAGTGGGGCGACCTCGTGCGTGGCGCACATACGTTCGCCGGCGCGCGGCCCCGCATCCAGGTGTGGCACGGCATGGCCGACTCGATCGTCGTGCCGGCGAACCTCACCGAGCTGCAAGAGCAGTGGACGAACGTATTCGGTACCGACATGACCGCCGACGAGACCGAGATGATCGGCTCGGCGGCGACGCGCACCGCGTACAAGGTCGGCGCGAACATCGTGCTCGAGTCGTACACGGTCAACGGCATGGGTCACGCGGTTGCGGTCGGCGCCGAAGGCACCACCGCGTGCCCGTCGACGGCCGCTTCGTATTTCGAATCTAGAGGTGTCTGCGCGACGCTGCGTGCTGCCAAGTTCTTCGGTCTTACCGGTACGGGCAGTGGCAGCGGCTCGGGCAGTGGGGGCGCCGCTTCTCCGTTTATCTCGATCGTGTCTCCCGCAAATGGCGACGAGGTAACGGGGCAGTTGGTGATCGTGGTGGCGGCGGGTGATGACGTCGGCGTGGCAAACGTCGAGCTCAAGATCGACAACGCGTCGGTCGGTATGGACACGGAAGCTCCCTATCAATTCGACTGGAACGCGACCGACGCGGGCGCAGGCATGCACATGCTCGAAGCCACCGCGACCGACGGCGACGGCAACGTCACCACGGTGCAGGCGATGGTCATGGTTCCCGGCCCCGGCGGCGATGGCGATGGCGATGGCGACGGTGACCCCGACGGCCCGGCCGGTTTGCCTGCGTGCAGCCTCAATGCAGGCAAGAGCGATGGTCGCGGCTGGGCGCCGATCATCTTCGCAGTCGTGCTGGTCGTGGGCTACTCGCGCCGGCGCCGGCGCTAAACGTTTCGTGCTCGCGGTCGTCGTCGACAGCGTCGCCGGCGACCGCGGCCCGATGACCCGCTTCATTCGCGCTGTTTTGAGCGGATGCACTTCGTGGTCGTTACAGTTCACGAATCGTTCACTGCGACGAACGCGTAGTGCATTCGTGATCGATCGCGGCAGATCGCGCGCAGATCAACGTGACGCGATCGACGCAGCAGGTACATTGAGCGCCGGGGGATGACCGATCGGATTGGACGGTACGAGGTGTTGTCGCACCTCGCATCAGGCGGCATGGGCTCCGTGTACTTGGCGCGCTCGGTCGGCCCGGCCGGCTTCGAGCGTCACGTCGTGCTGAAGATGCTCGAGATGCACTTCGACGACGCCGCGATCGCGATGTTCCTCGACGAGGCATGCCTGATCGGACGCATGCATCACCAACACATCGCAACGACGCACGAGCTCGATCGCGATGCCGACGGCAACTACTTCCTGGTCAGCGATTACATCCACGGCCAGACCGCGAAGGACGTGTGGACGCGGACCACCGAGCTCGGGCTCGAGCTGCCGCTCAACTTCACGGTCACCGTCGCGATGGCCGCGGCGTCCGCGTTGCGCTACGCGCACACGCTCAAGTCACGGGATGGCAAGCCGCTCGGCATCGTGCATCGCGACGTCTCGCTGTCGAACCTCATGATCGGATACGACGGCGCGATCAAGCTGATCGATTTCGGGATCGCAAAAGCAGCGCAACGCACCTCGGTCAGTCGGGTCGGCGAGATCAAAGGCAAGCCGTCGTACATGGCCCCCGAGCAAACCGCCGGAGACGCGCTCGATCACCGCGCAGACATCTTCACGCTGGGCATCGTGCTGTACGAGCTGGCGACGATGCGACGCGCGTTTCGCGACCGCACCGATCACGAGACCATCCTGCGGATCCAGCGCGGCGACGTGGTGCCACCGTCGCAAGTGGTCGATGGCTTCCCGGCCGACCTCGAGCGGATCATTCTCACCGCGCTGGCCGTCGCGCCGGCCGAGCGCTACCGGGACGCAGAGGCGATGCGGCGTGAGCTCGAAGAGCTCGCGCGCAGGCGCAACCTCGTCGTCGGCGACCCGGCGATCGTGTCCGTGATGGAGGTGCTGTTCGAGGACCGCGACGAACCGTGGGTGGTCTCCGGCGGCGTCGTTGCCGGAGATGAGGACGACGCAGTCACGGATCCGATCGAGATGCTCGAGCTTGCAGAGGTCATGGTGTCAACGCCCGTGACGATCGAGCCGCGCGCCCGGAGCCGCGCAAGCCGACCGACGGCGGTCACGCCCGCGGTGGTCGAGCCGAGTGGCGCGAGCCGGGCACGGCGCCCCACGGCTCTAACGCCCGCGTTGGTCGAGCCGAGTGGTCCGAACCGGGCACGGCGCCCAACGGCGGGCATGCCGCCAGCGGTCGAGTCGAGTGCCGCGAGCCGGGCACGGCGCCCAACGGCGGACACGCTCTCGTTGGTCACGCCGTTCCAGAAGCCGCGCATCGCGGACGACGTGATCACGCAACCGCTGGCGATGCCGCTGTCCGCCGCAGCCGAGCAGCCGTTGTCCGACGCAACCACGGGATCGAGCGCGACGCTGGTCTCCGGCGCATCCGCGCGATCGATCGGGACGCCGGTCCCCGGCGCATCCGCGCGATCGATCGCGACGCCGGTCCCCGGCGCAACCACGATCTCGACGCCGCCGCCCGCCCCACCACCGCGGTCACTCTTCACGCCGGTGCCCGGCGCGACCACGCGGTCGATCGTGACGCCGTTCTCCATCTCGATCCGATCGCCCGAGCTGCCGTTCTCCGGCATCGACCCGCTTGCCGCACCGACAGAGTATCCACTCGGTTCATCGAGCTTCACAGCCGTGGGTCCGCCAGCGCCACCGCGCTGGAAGTGGGTCGCCGCGGCCGGGCTGGCGATGGCTGTGATCGCGCTGACGGCGACGGCATTCGCGATCGGCGCACGCCTGTTGCGCGGCAACGATCGCAGCGATGTTCGCGGCGATGCTCCCGGTGCGATTCGCGGCGATGTTGTTTCCGCGAACGCAGTGGCTGCGAGCGCGACGCGCACCAGCGTGCCATCGCGCCCGATCGTCACACCGATCGACGCCGGCCCCGCGCCCGCGCCGACGACGGTGTGGCTTCGCATCACGACGACCCCCGATGACGCAACCGTGCTGCTCGACGGCAACCGGCTGGGACGCACGCCGTTCGCCGGCGAATTCCCAGCGGACGGTGGCGTGCACAAGCTCAAGATCCGCCGTCGCGGCTACGCGCCGCAGTGGCTCGAGATCGACATGAGCCGTGACGTCACGCGAGAGATCGAGCTCCGAGAGCTTCGTAAGGCAGGCGATCCCTCGCTCGCAACGAACGGGATCGCCGACCCGTTCTGACGACGCGTGCCCTCGATCGCAACGAACGGGATCGCCGACCGTTCTGACAACGCTAGCTCGCTCACAGCGATCGGTCGTCGGAACGCGCCGCGATTGCGAGCCTCGCTCGACAAACCGGCTCAGAACTGGCCGGCGATCGCGAGCCCGACGCTATCGGCCGAGGTCGTGACCGCTGGTGTCGCGCGCGGCGTCTTCACGTAGACGATCGCGGCGACGATCGCGGTCGCCGCCGCGACCCCAAATCCGATGTTCGCCGCGAGTGCCCACCGCTTGCCGCGCTGCTCGATCGCCTGTAGCTCGGTGTAGTCGGTGTCGCCGGCGTTCTTGCGCTCGGTCCATTCCTTCTGCGCGACGTCGAACCGCCACGCGCACACGCCCGCGCCGCCCAGGGCGACGAAGCTCGCGCCCGCCCAGAGCGCCCAGCCCGGCACGCCGCGATCGACGACGATCGGCTTGCCGTTGCCTTGCGGCTGCTCCGCGATCGGCTCCGACCACACGCGATTGCCGTAGGCATCGAGCGCGAACACTTCGATCGCGCGCGCGCCGGTAGGAATCGCGATCCGACGCTTCTGCATCTCGCGCAGCTCGCCGGCTCCGGCGAGTCGGATCGCGATGCCGGCAACGAGCCCGAGCGGATCGCTGGCTGGCACGATCGTGATCGCGTCGGGTTTGAGCTCCGCACTGATCTGCAGCGGCGTCGCACGCGCGCGCGCGGCATCGAATGGCTCGGTAATTTTTGGCGAGGTATTCGCGGCAAACGTCGTCGCCGGCGCCAGCGCGAGCACGCGCGCGAAGTGGTCCTCCGCGACTGGTGCTCGATCGAGCCCGGCGGCGAGCTTGCCCGCGAACAGGTGCAACGTGACGAGTCGCTCGCGGTCGTTGCTGCCCTGCTTGATCGTGCGATCGATCAGCTTGTACGCCGTCTCGTAGTCGAGCTGCGCTTCGAGCCGCATCGCCTCGGCGAGCGGATCGTCTTCCGCACGCGCGCTCGTCGCTCCGAAGGCGACAAACAATGCGAGGACGAACGCGATAGCGAAGACGCGCACGCGCGCAGTCTACCAAGCCAGGATGCCGCGGTTCGTCAGCTTGCCGGGCTTAACGACGATGTCGAACGTCTTCGTGCGTCCGTCCCTCGTGACGGCCTTGACGGTGTAGGTGCCCGCCGGCAACGACTTGCCGACGAGTGGCGTGGTGCCGAGGTGCTTGCCATCGACGTAGATCGTGGCCCATGGCTCCGAGTCGATCGAGAACGTACCCGGCTTGTCGTCGACCGGCGGTGCGGTTGTCTTCACCTTCTCGGCGTGCTTCGGCTTGCTCGTGCTCTTGAGCTTTGGCTTCTCGGCCGGCACAGCAGGCGGCGCGATCGGAGCTGGTTCGGCCTGTGCCGCGGCATCGGCTTGCTCGATGTGCGTGACCGTGATGCCGGCGTCTTGCTTCGTCACCACCAGCTTCGGATCGGTGGTGTTGTCATTCCGCGACAGGCCGATCGCAAGCACCGCGCCCGTTGCTCCGAGCACGAGCGTGGCGAGGACCAGCGTGCTGCGCCGCTTCTTGCGGACCACGTCGCGCGGCATCGTCACGATCCGCGACTGATCGACCGGCACTTTGCCCGGCACCGTTGCAGCCTCGGTGGGGTCAGCGGCGGCAGCGGTCACGCGTGAGCGCGCATCCGCGATCACCTTCGCCTGCCGCGTGCGCATCGCAGACAGCTCGACACCGTGCCAGTCGGCGAGCGCCGCCGCGATCTGATCGGCCGTTGCGACACCGCCGTGCGGCGCCATCGCGGCCTCGACCGCTTTCGCGAGCTCGCGTGCATCCGCATAGCGCTTGTCGCGCGCGCGCTCCATCGCCTTGCCGATCACGTCGGCGAGCGCGGCGGGCACCGCTGGATCGATCGCGTCGGCGCGCGGAATCGGTTCCTCGAGGATCGCGCGCGCGGCGAGGTAGTCGCTGCTGCGCTTGAACAGCCGCGAGTGCGTCGCGAGCTCGAACAGCACGATGCCGAGCGCAAACACATCGCAGCGCCGATCGAGCGATTCACCGAGTAGCTGCTCGGGCGCCATGTACTGCGTCTTGCCCTTGATCGTGCCGGCCTCGGTCTCGGCGCCGCCATGCACCTTCGCGATGCCGAAGTCGAGCACTTTGACGACGCCCGCCGTCGTGACGAACACGTTCGACGGCGACACGTCGCGATGCACGAGGCCGAGCAGCGTGCCGGCGTCTTTGAGCTCGTGCGCGTGATGCAGGCCTGCACACGCTTGCGTGATGATGCCGGCCGCCACGCGCAGCTGCGCGATGCGATCGGGGTCACGCGGGCGCGCGATGAAGTCGCTCGCCGGCACGCCGTCGAGATACGGCATGACGAGGAAGTACTCGGTGCCGTCGCGGCCGAGCTCGTGGACCTCGCACACGTTCGGGTGGTCGAGCCGGGCGACGAGCTTGCCTTCGTCGAGGAACATCGCGACGAACGCCTTCGACGCGACCAGCTCGGGCAACAGGCGTTTGAGCACGACCGTCTTTTCGAAGCCGGCTTCGCCCGCGAGTCGCGCGAGGTGGATCTCCGCCATGCCACCGGTCGCGAGCTGGCCGATCAGCTCGTAGCGGCCCAGACGCGTCGGCGTCGGGCTTGCAGCAGCGGCATCGGCGGGGTGGTATGACAAGGACGCGTATCATGCCGTGGATCGCGCTTCTGTGCCTGGGTCTCGTCGGAGCCTGTCGCTTCGACGCGGACTACTCGGGCGCAACGCTGCGCTGCAGCGACGACAACTGCCCGTCGGACCTGGAATGCCGCGTGGTTGACGATGTGCCGTTGTGCCTCGAGAAGCGAATGGACGCCGCGATCGACACGCCGATGACGATGGACACGCCCGACGCCCGGGTACCCGCCATGAGCTGCGCCGATCCGCACGTGTTCGCGACGAACGGCGGCTCGCACATGAACACGACGATGGGGCGCACCAGCAAGATCGGCGCCCAGTGCGTGAGCGTCGTGATGAATGGGCCAGATGCCGTTCACCGCATCAATCCGGGCGGCGGCCGCACGATGCTCATCACGATCGAAGCGACGTGGCAGGCGACCGCCTATCTGATTTCCCCGTGTCCGAGCTCGCCGTGCCTGCAGACCATGTACGCGATTCCCGGCAATCCGATCAGCGTCACAGCGATTGCGGGCGACAATTTCGTCGTCGTCGACAGCGTCTCTCCGACCTCGAGCGGCGACTACACGCTCACGATCACGTTCTAGCGCCACTGAATCGCCGCGCTGATCGCGCCTTGGGGCCTCCCACCTGCGTGTACTCGACAGGCTACGGCGCCTGGCTCGTCGCTCCCCAGGGAGGCGGCGGAGCCTCGACGGGCTTGGCCAGATCGAAGTCGACCCGAAACTCGCGACCCGGTCGGATCAGCGCATAGCCGTAGCGCTTGCCCGGCACTACCTCGACCACCCAGACATTGGCGATGGAGACCTCCATCCCCTCGCGCACAAACAGCTCTCGCGAGTACTCGTTGGCCGGAAACCGCTGCTCGGTCGCGGTGCCCGCATCGCTCGTGTCGCCGCCGTACATCGTGACGACGTCGGGCGAGCCGTCCTCGTGACGATGGTCGTGCTCGAGGCGGAGACCGGTCTCGGTGCGCGTGAACACCCAGACGCGCGATCGATCCTCGCCGACCTGGAACGGCACCCGGATCTCGCGGTCGGAGCACTCGCGCACGTGCATGCGCAGACGCCGTCCCTCCATCGGATCCGGAGTCTTGCCGCCGACATTTGCCGTGATCGCACCGTCGAAGGCTTGACCGCATAGCGCGGTGAGATCGGCCCAGAACTGGTCCTGCGGCGAGCCAGCACCGATCGACGGTCGAGCCGGCGGCGTGGCGCTGCCGCACCCGACCACGAGCAGTGCCACGACGATCGAGCTTTGCATTGCGCGAACGCTACCTGCGGTCGCGCGACCGGAGCAATCTCGCGACTCGATAAGCGAACGCCGGTGAGTGGGACGCACGCGCCAGCTCGGCGCTCGGACGGTGCTGATCTCGCGTCCTCGTCCAGCACTCGATGATACGGTGTTCGCATGAGGTGGGCAGTTCTATGCGCGGTCGTGTTGTGGGGTTGTGGTGACGACGCACCGATGACTTCGAGGGACGCAGCCGGTGTCGACAACACGGTGGTCGACGTGACGGCTACTGATGCGCCGATCGACGCACCAGCCGACGCGCTCGTGTGTCCGGCAGCGGTCGCGGGAACGCTCGGTGGCACGTGCACGATGGACTCTCAGTGCGACAGCGTGACGAACGCCGCCGATGGGCTTTGCCTTCGCGGGCTGCAGGGCAGCGTGACGTGGCCGGCCGCGGGCTTCTGCGTCAGCAAGGTCGATACCTGCACGGACGATGCGAGTTGCGGGACCGGAGGTCAGTGCATCACGCTCACCGGTGCGATGCTCAAGTTCTGTGTGCCGACGTGTTCCAACGCGGCGTGCGAGTGTCCAGCCGATCAACTCTGTGCGAGCTCGTTCATCGGCGATCCGTTCGCCGCTGGCAAGACAGCATGCATGCCTGGACTCGCAGCGGCGAACGATGGAAGCGCGTGTGACGACTTCGGTGATTGCGATCAAGGGTCCGTGTGTCGGCGCGACGTCGAGTTCCCGGGTGGGTACTGCCAGCGGATCGGCTGCACGATCGGCAACGATGCTACGTGCGCCGGCGCAGACGGGCACTGCATCGACCTTGCCGTGGCGGAGTCGACTCCGGTCATGGGCTCGGGGTGCGTCGACGCGTGCACCAACGACAACGAGTGTCGCGTCGCCGACGCCTACCGGTGCTTCGACGCGGGAGCCACGATCGGCAAGTTCTGCCGCCATCCTCACGTCGGCGATGCATGCGTGATCGATGGCGACTGTGGCGACGCGGCCACCTGGGAATGCAAGACGGGCGTGGGATTCCCCGGCGGCATGTGCACGTTCCAGACCGAGTGCAC
>DATDCH010000349.1:0-2291 GCA_036524455.1 Kofleriaceae bacterium
GTGATCTGGGTGAGCCGGTCGGCGCCGTCGTATGACAGCGTCATCGTGTTGCCGTTGCGATCGAAGATCCGCACGAGCAACCAGCCGGCGCCGTTTGGCTGCGTGAAATCCATGTATGTGCCACCGCCCATGCGCAGGCGGTACAGGTTCCACGCCGGCTGCGTCATGATCGCCGTCGTCTCAGGTGGAGCCGAGAAACCACCGAAGCCATTCGCGACGAAGTCGATGCGCTCTCCGCCGGGACGGTGCCACGACACCGTCGCGCCCGCGATCGACAGCCGCTCCACGGCCGCCAGCTCCATGCCGTAGCCCGCCGGTCCGTAGCTCGCCGAGGTGGCGCTGCTCCAGATCAAACCGGGCTGCATGTAGCGGGTCACGTGACCAGTCGCAGCATTCCACGCGTCGCCATTCGCGATTGGAATCGTCCCGTGCCATGGCTTGTCGCCGCCACTCGCGGCGTGTGGTGGCCATTGCCAGTCGATGTGCTGCGAGGTCGAGCTCTCTTCTGGAGCAGCGTCCCCCGACTCGGTCGTGCATGCCGATGAGATGGATGCGGTGGCGAACACGAGACATGCTGCGAGCGTGCGGTTCATTGCTTCCTCCTTGCGCCCGACTCTGCGAGCGCGATGCCAACGTTCAACGGGACTTGATCACTCGCGCCGCGCTTCACGCGCGATACGCGGACTATCTGGTTGCTGCCGAGCGAGATCGTGTCGAGCACCTCGAGGGCAGGACTCGCCGGCGCGTGTGCGCTCACAGACTCGATCACGACGACATCGCGATCGAGCGCGGCGAGTGTTGGATAGGTCGCGAAGCCGACGGCGTCATATCCCTGCGCGACGTACAGACCCGGGCGTTCCGCGATGATCAGCGACGAGAGCCTCGCGTGCGCGGCAAGCGCCGGAAGGACCTTTGCGTATGCACGCGGCAGCACGAGCCGGCCGACGAGCTCGTTGCTGCGAGCCCGTATGAGCGAAACCGAACACAGCGCAGTGCATGCGAGGGCGACCACGACACGTCGTCGAATCCACAGGCCTTCCACGGCATACGCGGCAAGCAGTGCGAGCGGCCCGACGTAGATCAGTGCGAGGCGCACGTTGTGCGGCGTACGCAGATCGCCCATCCGAAACGTGATCTGAAGGATGCACACGGCGAACAGCGTGAGTGCGGCGTAGCCGATCGGTCCGGACCAACGTGCGCGGGCTGCACGGGCGCGGAGCGCCAGCACTGCGCGGCACGCACCGAACACCGCGAGCAGCGTCACCGGCAGTGCGATCGGTAGTGGCGAGCCCGGCACCGGAACCAGCAGCTCGGCGAGGTGGCGGAGGTTGGCTCCGACATAGCTCAGGCTGAAGACCGCATGGCCGACGAGCTCGGACTGACCAGCCTGACTGCTCATCCCGATCACCGTCACGTGCAGCAGAGTCGGGATGAAGCACAGCGGCGCGAGCGCGCCGATCCAACCTGGCCCTTCGCGTAGGACCTGCTTCATAGAGCCCAACGCACACACCGGCAATAGCAGCGCGAACAACGCAGACTCGTAGCGGCACTGTGCCGCGAGCGCGGCGACCAAGATAAGGCGATCGAAGCGGCATCGCGTCGGCGCGCGCGCGAACCGGATCGCGCCCAGTACGAGCAGCAAGAACAAGAGATGGTTGAGCGCGTCGAAACCAGCCGACGTCGCGCACAACAGGAACAGCGGCGTCGCGAACACGAACCCGGCCGCGATCACGCCCAGGCGCGTGCCGGCAACTTCGCGCCCGAGCAGTACCATCACGATCAACGTCGCCGCGCAGACGACAAAGTTGACCACGAACGCGTGCTCTGGCTGGTAACCGAACGCAACGTGAAGCGCGGCGACCATCGACGGATACAAGCCCGGTCGCGTTGCGACGCCTTGGCTGATCACATCGCCGCCGGCGAGCTCGGTGATGTTGAACAGCGTCCCAGAACGCACGAGTGACCTCGACGTGCTGAGCAAATTCGGTTCGTCGCAGAGCACGCGATAGGCGGGTGAAATCAACACGAACGCGACTGTGGTTGCAGCAACGCACGCAACGGCGATGACGAGTGCAGGCCGCCACGACTTGCGCAACCGAGCGAGCGAATCACCTGCCGTCAGCGCTAGCAGCACGATATTCGCGACCACGAACCAAACCACCGCGTGCGCGTAGAACGCTGTCAGATCGCAACACCGCGGCAGCACCAACCCGACGCCGAGTGCGACCGCACTGGCGACGAGGAAGAGCGACCAGCGCGACGTCGAGGTCGCGCGTTCTTCGTTCGGTATG
>DATDCH010000350.1:0-9478 GCA_036524455.1 Kofleriaceae bacterium
TGCGTTGCGCTTCGAGCTACCGCTCGGTCGCGACGTTCACGTGATCGACGCTGCGCAGCCCGATGCGAACGTGCTCAAGGCGTTCTACGAGAAGCGCGTGCGGATCGTCGGCGGAGCGGCAGATGCGGCGCAGCCCGTCCGTTCGAACCTCGGCGCCTATCTGCCGCACATCTACTCGTTCGTGATCCCGATGGCGATCGGCGATTGCCACGCGGGGCTCGGCGCGTTCGCCGCTGCAGAGGCGTCGTACTCGAGCGTGCTCGAGTATCCGTACCTCGACGAGATCGAGCTCACGCGCGTGTGGACGCGGCTCGCCGAGGTGATCCTCGAGATGGGTGACCACGCGTATCGCGCTGCCGGAAATACGCCGGCAAACATCGCGAAGGCAGGCCTGTTCTTCGAGCAGATCGTCACCGCCGCGGGCACGCTCGACGCAGCGTCGGTGCTCTATGCGGACGCGCGGTTTGCACCGATCAAGGCGCGCGTGCAGGCGCTGCTCGGCAACGCGGATCCGCTCGCCAGCGACGAGAATCCGGCGATCAGCGCGATCGTGTTGCGCGCGCGGCAACGACTGACGCAGATCGGCGCCGAGCTCAACTTCTTCGGGTTTGCACCCGACTACATGCCGCCGTTCACCTACGAGCACCTGCAGACGACGGCGCGCTACTTCGCGCAGCAGGCGTCGCGGCTCGGCGCGATGTACGTCAACTTCAAGTCACAGGCGGAACGCGAAGAGCTCGGCCGCGCGCAGATGGATCAGCAGGTCGACATCGCACGAGCGACCGTCGATCTCGAGAAGCTCAACCTCGCCGAGGCACGTGCGGGCTTGAACGTCGCGCAGCAAGGTCTCGCGTACGCGAACGTGCAAACGAAGAATGCGAAGGAAGCGCGCGACGCGTTCAATGCAGTGCGCTGGGAGCTGCTCGAGCTGACGTATCTCGAAGCGTGGTCGAGCGCTGCGACCGTCGACGAGGACGACGAAATCACCCAAACGATCACGGGCTACACGTATTACAGCTCGGATCACAAGCGGCGCAGCCTCGTGCTGTCGGATCTCGCGCGCAAGAAAACCAAGATCTCGCACGAGATGGAAGCGAAGCGCCTCAAGCGAGAGATCGAATCCGCCGAGGCGTACGCGAAGGTCGCGCAAGCGCAGGTCGCTCAGGCGCAGGCTCGCGTCAACATCGGCCAGATGCGCGTGCAGATCGCAGGCCTGCAGCAGCGTAACGCCGAGGAGAACCGCGACTTCGTCGACGGTAAGGAGCTCAACGCCGGTGCCTGGTACGAGATGGCCCGCAGTGTCCGCGTGCTCGCGCGCCGCTATCTCGACATGGCAACCGAAGCGGCGTTCCTGATGGAGCGGGCGTACGCGCTCGAGACCGGGCGCGACCTCGCGCGCATCCGCTTCGATCTCGCCAGCAGCACCGCCAGTGGTGAGATCGCCGGAGAGCTGTTGCTCGCCGAGGTGGATTCGTTCACGCAGGACTATCTGACGACCGTGCGCAAGAAACGCGCGCCGTCGAAGCTCGTCGTGTCGCTGTCCGACATGTTCCCGATCGCGTTCGAGACGCTCAAGCGCGCCGGCAGCTGCAGCTTCGAGACCGTGCTTGCTCAGCTCGAGCGTGGCTTCCCCGGTGCGTGGCTCGCGAAGCTGCGCAACGTCGAGGTCGTGTTCGTCGGCATCACGAGCGCCGCCGGGTTGCAGGGCACGCTGCGCAACATCGGGCTCTCGACGATTCGACTCGCGGATAACAGCGAGCAAACGATCCTCGCGCCGGCCGACGTGTTGCCGCTGTCGCAGTACGAACCGCGTCACGATGCGCTGCTGTTCCGGTTCAATGCGAACGAGCTACGCGTGTTCGAGAACTGCGGGTTCGCGACGCGCTGGCAGCTCGACCTGCCGCTCGACGCGAACGACTTCGATCTGTCGCAGATCCTCGACGTCCAGCTCGTCCTGTACTTCGACTCGTTCTACGACACGACGCTCGAAGCGACGGTGCGCGAGGCGCTTCCTCCCGGCAGCAGCTCGTCGCGCGGATTCTCGCTCGGCCTGTATTGGCCCGACGAGCTGTTCTACCTGCGCAACCAGGGCTCGGCGCAGCTCGCGTTTGTGAGCGGCGAGATTCCGTTCAATCAGGTCGCGCCGATCCGGCGCAGCGTCACGCTGCGTGCGAGCGGTGATCCAGCGGTCGTCGGCGGCCTAAAGGTGCGGATCGCATCGCAGGAATCGGGCGGCGAGATCACTGCAACGCTCGATGCGCACGGCGCGCTCACCAATGGTGCGCTCGCGCCGCTGAACGGCCGTACGTTGTTCGATCGGTGGACGGTGCGCATCACCGCCGAGGACAACCCGGGACGCGTCGCCGCCACGGCACCCGCGCTCGAAGGCGTCACCGATTTCCAGGTGTTCGTCGAGTACGACTTCACCTACCGGACCGCGAGCTGACGCGTGGCGCGCGGCGATTCGACCTCGGTTTCGCTACCGAGCGGTAGCGGGTTTTCCGCTGGCCTCGGCGAGTCGTTCACCGTCAACCTCAACACGGGTCAGGGCGTGTACTCGGTACCGCTCGCGTTCCCGCAAGGCGTGGCTGGGTTCTCGCCGCAGCTCCGCCTCGAGTACGCATCGGCGTTCGATCACGGCGTGTTCGGGCTCGGCTGGCGCCTGCCGCAACGCGAAATCACGCGCAGCCTCGACATCGGGCTTCCAGAACCGGGCGGCGACACGGCGGCGCGCGAACGGTTTCTCGACGCCGGCACCGAGCTGGCCGCGATGGCCGACGGCACGTATCGCGCCCGGCGCGAGGCCATGTTCACTCGCTACGAACGAGTCGGCGACGGCTGGCAGATCATCGAGCGCTCGGGCATCCGGCACGAGCTCGGCATCTCGGAAGCCGCGCGCGTCGCGGATCCGACCGACCCGCGTCGCATCTATCGCTGGTTGCTCGAACGCTCGATCGATCTCAGCGGCAACGAGATCCACTATTCGTACGAGCATCACGGCAACACGCCCTACCTGACCTCGATCACATACGCCGCGTACACGGTCGAGCTGCGTTACTCCGCGCGCCCCGATCCACGGCGCTCGGGACGGTTTAGTTTCCCCACCGTGCTCGATCGCCGGTGCGACGAGATTCTCGTCCGACTCGACGCGCGTACGATTCGTTCGTGGACGCTCGCGTATAGCGTCGATGCGCTGAACGGCGCGTCGCTACTCGCGAGCGTGCAGTCGGTCGGTCACGCTGCCGATGGCACGCGGTCGACACGTCCTGCGATGTCGTTCACCTACGGGTCGCTTGCCGGCGCTGCGCCGACGATTCGCTGGTTCGAAGGCAACCTGCCGCCGCTGACCGATCCCGACGCTGCGCTCGTCACGCTCGACGACATCGCGCTGCCCGGCATCCTGCAAGTCGTCAACGGACGGCACGTGTACTGGGCGAACCGCGGCAACCTGCGTTTCGCTCCGCCGCGACCGATCGCGACAGCACCGCACGTGAACGCGCTCGGCTCAGCCGGCGTGGTGCTCGCCGACATGAGCGCCAACGCGACCGTCGATATGGTCGTGCTCGGCGGCGCCGCGCTCCACGGTTATTACGAGAACGGCGGCGGCGATCGCTGGCAGGGCTTTGTCGCGTATCCGCGTGCACGTGGCGGCGAGCCGCCGTTAGCATCAGGCACGACGCGGAGTGTGGATCTCGATGGCGACGGCCGCATCGACGCGCTCGTCAGCATCGGTCGCACGCTCGCGCGGTACCGCAATCACGGCGCCGACGGTTGGTCCGGACCCGTGCTCGCCGATGGGCCCGAGCTCGACCTTCGCGACTCGCGCGTGCGAATGGCAGACATGACGGGCGACGGTCTTGCCGACCTCGTCCGTGTTCGCCCCGGTGCGATCGAGTACTGGCCAAACCTCGGGCACGGCCGGTTCGGCGAGCGTGTCGTGCTCGCGGTCGACCTCGCGCGCGCGAATCCCGACGAGCTCGTGCTCGCCGACCTCGACGGCGACGGCGTCACCGATCTCGCGCGCGTCTCGGCGGCGGGCGTCGAGATCTGGATCAATCGCGGTGGTGCCGGCTTCGCGCCGCCGCTGCGCTTCCCTGTGATTCCGCGTCCGGTACCCGGCACCGTCCACGCGATCGACATCACCGGCCGCGGTCGCACCGCGCTGGTGTGGACGTCGCTGCGCGCAGGCAAGCACGCGCAGGTCGCGTTCGAGCTCGCGCCTGCGATCACGAGCTATCGACTCACTGGCGTCGACTACGGCACCGGGCTGTCGGCCGAGCTGAGCTACGCGTCGTCGGTCGACGAAGCGGTGCGAGATCGCGACGCCGGCATCCCGTGGAGCTCGCACCTGCCGTTTCCGGTGATGGTCGTATCGTCGACGCGCGAGCACGACGCAGTCACCGGGCGCACGACAGAGGTGCGTTATCGCTATCACGAGGGCCACTTCGAGCCGCGCACGCGCCAGTTCGAAGGCTTCGCGCGCGTCGAGAAGCTCGACGTCGGCGACGAGAGCATTCCCGATCGGCTCGCCGTACACACGTTCTTCGCGCGGAACCCCGAGCCGTTCCTCAACGGCCTGCTCCAGCGACTCGAGCTGTTTGCGCTCGATGGCACCGCCGACGCAGAGCGCGCGCTGAAGATCGAGGAGTCCGACGCCACCGCGGTCGCGACCGATGCCGCAGCTGACGGCTCGCCGCGCCAGCTCGTCACCGTCACGGCGACGCGTGTGCGTCACATCGACCGCAGTGACGTCGAACGCGTTGACGAACGTCGCTTCACGTACGACGACGTCGGCAACGTGATCCGCGAGGAGCGGAAGCTCACTGCGTCGCCCGCCGCTGTCGCGGAACCGCAAATCGAGGTCAGCGAGTTCGCATACGCGCGCAACCCAGCGCGCGGGATTCTCGATCGACTCTCGCGCGTCGTGCGTCGCGATGGCGGTGGTCGCGTGATCGGCGAGATGCGCAAATACTACGACGGCGATCCGTTCGTCGGCCTTCCGTTCAGCAAGGTGGAGCTCGGTCGCGAAACGCGCGTCGAACGCCTCGTGCTCGATGCAGCACGCATCGACGCGCACTACGCGGGCGAAGACGGGACCGCGCTCGGCTATCACGTCGATGTCGACGCAGATGGAGCGCGTGCGTGGTTCGCACCGGCCGAGCGCTTCGGCTACGACGAGCGCGGCTTGCGCGTTGGCGAGATGAATCCGGCGGGCGCGATCACGCGCCGCACGTTCAACGATGCCGGCCTGTACCTCGCAACGATCGAGACCAACGACGGCGTCACGCGTATGACGTACGACGAGGCCGCCGGCCATCCGACGCGCGTCGAGGATGCAGACGGCACGGTGACGCAGTTCGCGTACGATGGCCTCGGCCGCTTGCTCGCAGCCTGGCTGCCCGGCGATGCCGATGGCGCGCCGACTCGTCGTTACCACTACGAGGATGCCGCGGTTCCGAATAGCGTCGTCGTTTCGACGAAGGTCGACGCTGCCGGCACGCGACGCTCGGAGGCCGCGGTGTACTTCGACGGCTCCGGCAAGGAAGCGCAACGCCGGGTGACAATGAAGGCGGGCAAGGTGATCGTGTCGAGCTTCGCGCCGCGCGGTGCGAGCGGCTACGTCACGCGCGAGTACGAGCCAACGTTCGCGACGACGCTCGCGTTTGGCGTCCCGGACGTCACCGATCGACCCGTGCGCCGATTCTTCTACGATGGACTCGGCCGCACGGTGCGGGTCGTCAACTACGACGGCGGCACGGCCGCGACGACGTACCATCCGTTCGGCGCGGTCATTACCGACGGTGTCGGCGGGCGGCGCGAAGAGCACTACGACGCCAACCACCGCCGCGTCCGTGTCGTCGAAGCCGACGGCAGCGAGACGCATTACAACCCCGGGCCTGTCGGCGAGCTGGTCTCGATTGCCGATGCGCGCGGCACGATCGCGACATACTTCACCGATCTTGTCGGCAACCGGCTCGGCGTCGAACATCGCGATGCAGGCACTCGCCGCGTTGTTCGCGACAGCGCCGGGCGCGCCGTGCGCGTGCGCGACGGACGCGGCCACGATGTCACCGCGGCCTACGACAGCAACGGCCGACTCGCGACGCTCACGGAAGGCGGCGAGGTCGTCGAGCGCTACACCTACGGCGGAGGAGGCGGCAAACAACTCTCCGAGGTCAGCTTCCGTGGCGGCCGCGATCGCTACAGCTACGACGCACGTGGCCTCGTGCGTGAAAAGGTCCACCACGTCGACGGCGTCGCGACGCCGTTCACGTTCACGTTCGAGCGCGATCCGCTCGCTCGCGAAGTGCGCGCGACGCTTCCCGGCAACAAGGTCGTGACGACCGAGTACACCGACAACGGCTTGGTCGCGCGCATCCCTGGGTTCGTCGACGAGATCGAGTACGACGCGCGCTGTTTGCCGACGCGCATCCGCTACGCGAATGGCGTCGCAACCGAGCTCACGTACACGTCTGGACCTGGACGCGTCGCAAGTCAACGCACGACCGGCCCGGGCGGTGTGCTGGCCGACGACGAGTTCGCTTACGATCTGTTGCAGCGGCTGCAGTCCACCCAGGATCGCGTCGCCAGCACGACCACGCAGTACCAGTTCGATGCGCTCGGTCAGGTCACCCGCGTCGACGGCCCGGGCACGCCGATCGAGTACCGCTACAACGGCCGCGATATGACGTGGCTCGGCGAGCTCGAGACGCTGCTCGCGTACGACGACACTGCGCACCCGGGACGCGCCACTTCGGTCGCGCGCGGTGCGAGCGCTGCGGTCGCACTCGACTACGACGAGAACGGCAACATCGTCACGCTGCCAGGACGCAAGCTCACGTACGACTTCAAGCAGCAGCTCGTGCGCTGCGAGCGGGACGACGGCGGCATTGCGGAGTACGGCTACGATCACCGCGGCCGGCGCCGCTACAAGCGCGTCAAACGCGGCGGCGTCACGACCGAAACGATCATCCTCGACGAGCGCGTCGAGGTTCGCGACGGCCAGTTCGCGTACTACATCTCGGCGGACGCGCTGCGCGTCGCGCTCGTCAGCGGCACCCAGACGCGCTTCCTGCACACCGATCAGCTCGGCAGCGTGCGCTTCTTCACCGACGAGAACGGGGTGCGGATCGCCGCGATTGCCTATCACCCGTTTGGCAATGCGCGCGACGCGAGCGCTGGCCCCGCCGACCTGCGAATGTTCGCGCTGCACCCGTTCGACGCCGAAGCCGGCCTCTATTACATGGGTAGGCGCCACTACGCGCCCGAGCTCGGCAGGTTCGTGTCACCCGATCCGCTGTACTTGATCGAGCCCGGCGAACGCAACGGCGATCCACGCACGCTCGCGCTCTACACGTACTGCGCGAACGATCCGCTCGATCATGTCGATCCGAACGGCCTGTCGTTCTGGAGCATCGTGGGTGCGATCGTCGGTGTGGCCGCTGGCATCGCGATGGGCCTGGTGCTGATCGCTGCGATCGTCGCTGGCGGTTGGCTCCTGATCGCCGGCGCGATCCTTGCCATCGCGCTCATCATGGCGGTCGGTTACTTGTTAGCGGCAACGACAAGCGGCGGCGTCAGCGACTTCTTCCGCGGGTTCTTGATCGGATTTGCGGCGGGCATCAACGTGACGATGGGCGCGTACTGTGGCATCGGCGCACTGTGCTTCCTCGGCGTTGGCATCGATGCCGCGGTCAACATCGGGCTCGCGATCGGCATCGCGCTCGGGGCGATCAATATCCTCGCGTCCGTCGACACGATCGCGCACAGCGAGGTCTATCAAGGCATCCTCGGCTGGTCGAGCTGGTTCATGCCGACGACCTGGCCGATCAACGCTCTCGGACTCGTGTTCTACGCGATCAGCGGGCTGCTCGCGCTGTTCACCCTGAACCAGGTCGATGCACTGAAGATCGAGGGTATCAAGGTCGACTGGAAGACCGGGACCTTCTACATGAAGGGTGGCGCGATGTCGAACGTCAATCCCGTCGACACTGCCTACAACATGGGGCATCTCTCGATGATCGATCGTGAAAACACGGTCGACATCGATCACGTCATCGAGCACGAAGCGGGTCACGCATTGAATCTCTCGGCGTTCGGTAGCGTCTTCCACCTCGTCGGCTTGATCGACGAGATGGCAATCAACGGCACGGATGCGTATGCCGAGAAATTCGCGGAAGGCAATGTGCCGTTCCCGACGCCCGGCCGAGCGCGCGACCCGCTGTGGAGCTGATCTTGAAGCACCTCGCCTACCTCGCGTTGTGCGCCGTCGTGTCGAGCTCCGGCATCGCGCGCGCCGACGACGACTACGACGAGTCGCTCGGTCCACATGGGCCGGTTGTAGGTCTCGAGATGGCGTTGACCGTCAGTCCGAGCGACGGCGCTCGCCGCCGCGACATGTTTCCGATCGGCGGCATCGTGCTTCGCTACCGCGTGCCGCTCTCAGAGCGCGCTGCGCTGACGTTTGGCACGTCGATCCCGATCCCGCCGTTCATCATGGCTCAGGTCATCGCACTCTACGAGTGGGGACCGGTGCGCGCGTCGTCGGGGCTCGTGCTGCGCGGCGGCGTCCGCCCGATGCTCGGCCTCGTCGGCCTGTGCGACTGGTCAGGCGAGTCGGAGTGCCCGCTCGACGAAGCAGCCGAGCCGCACGATCGCGGTGGCTGGGCGATCGGTGTCGCCGCCGAAGCAGGAGCCGGCTGGCGATTCCGGCTCGGCTCGAAGGTGTCGCTCGAGGTGATCGCGTCGTATCTCGGCGGCGTCTTCGATGGCCGCAAACGCGACACCGAGACCGCGCTCGGCGGTTACTACCAGGGCGGCATGGTCTCGATCGACGTTCTGTTCTGAGGCCGGGTCAGGTTGGCCCTCGGCCTCGCCAGCCGCTGGTCGCCGACGGCGTGATCGACATGGACGCGCTCGCGAGCTGCGTGCTCGCGTTCACGCGCACCGAGATCTACGGCGCGTGCCCGTAGTCAGGGCGCTGGCGGGTTCAGGACTGCGGCGACCTCGGACTGCACGTCCGCTGCGAGCAGCGAGAACCACTCCATGAGGTTGAACGTTGCGGGAATCTTCGCGCCGTCGCGGTTCCACACGTCCTTGTCCGTGTCGGTAACCGGCAGCTCTGCCGCGGCCAGCACGAACGGCGCGATGCGGCCGCCCGCGCGTTTGACCACCTTCTTGATCGCGGCAACGAGATCCGCCGGATCGTTCGGCACGAGCGAGACCGGCAGGCCGAGGCGTTCGGCGACGAGCTGTCGCCGGAACTGACGGACCTCGCGCGGCCGACCACCGTCGAGCACTTCGTCGAACACGGCGCACGCGAACGACGAGTCGAACGACAGACCGCGCCGCGACAGATGCGTGGTGCCGGTCAACGCGTAGACATCGTCCACGACGACGGTGGTCGACGCGAGCCGCAGCGTGCGACCCGGGCCAGCGCTCGGCGAGAACACGGCGACGCGCGGACCGCCCGCAGTGC
>DATDCH010000351.1:0-2370 GCA_036524455.1 Kofleriaceae bacterium
GACGGGCGCGACAACCGGCGCCGCGCGCGCGACAACCGGCGGGGCAACTGGCGCGGCGACGCGCGAGACCATCGGCGCAGTGACCCGCGCAACCGGCGCAGCAACCGGCGCAGCGACGCGCGCGATCCTCGGGACGATGACCGGCGCAGGCGTGGCGACGGGCGCATACGCGGCAGGCAGCGTGGCCGCGCGTGAAAACGACGTCGGTCCGGCTGCGAGCTCGGCGACCTTCGCCGCGGGAAGTGGGCGCGACGCCCATCGCGGCTTCGCACCGAGCGCGTTGCGCGGCTCGGTCGGCAGCTCGACGCTGTCGCTTTGCAACTCGGTCGACGGCTCGAGGCTCGCGACCACGAACGTCGGCACTTCGGTCGTGGCGGGCTCGACCATATCGGTCAGCAGCTCTGACTCCGACGGCGCCCGACGCGGCGACGCGGCACGCGGCGGCGTGCTCGCACGCGATGCAGGCGGGCATTCGATCTCGATCGACACCGACATCGTCGGGTTGTTCGGGTCGAAATCCGCGAGCACACGGTCGACCTGGCTGTTGCTACGTGGTGTCTGCTGAAACGCCCACTCGGCCCAGTCCCGGATCTGGCGGCCGGTGACCGCGACGCCGAGCCGGTGGCGCTCGTTGACGAGCACGGTGCGGATCGCGTCGGCGGTCTGCCAGCGCTGATCCGGATCGCGCTCGAGCGCCTTGAGCACGATGCCGTCGAGCTGCGCCGATACATCCGGCGCGTAGCGCGACGGCGGAGGAATCTGCAGCTCACGCACGTTGCGGATCGTTGCGAAGTCGGTGTCGGCCTGAAACAGCCGGCGCCCGGTGAGCAGCTCGTGTGCACAGACGCCGAGGCCCCACAGGTCGGCGCGGCGATCGAGCTGACCGTGCGTGTACTCGGGCGCGATGTACGCGTGCTTGCCCTTGATGATGCCGACCTCGGTATCGCGGCGCGCGGACTTCGCCTTCGCGATGCCGAAGTCGATCAGCTTGACGATGCCCGAGCGCGAGATGATCACGTTCATCGGCGACACGTCGCGATGGACGAGGTCGAGCGGACGCCCGTTGTCGTCGCGCAGATCGTGGGCGTGATCGAGCGCGTCGCACAACTGGATCAAGATCTCGAGCGCGATCGGCAGCGGAATTGCGCCGGCGCCTTGATGCGCTTGCGTCATCACCTGCGCGAGCGTCGGCCCGGGCACGAGCTCCATCGCGATGTAGTACGTGCTCTCGATCCTGCCGAGGTCGTACGCCTGCGCGATGTTGGGATGGCGCAGCTTCGCGGCGAGCTGCGCTTCGTGCACGAACGCAGCGACGAGCTCGGGATCCTCCGCACACGTCGTCTGCAGTCGCTTGAGTGCGACCGGCTTGCGCAGGCCGCCTTCGCCGACGAGCTCCGCGCGATGCACGTACGCCATGCCGCCGACGCCGAGCTGCTCGTACACGACGTATGGACCAAATGGCTGGCCCGGCTGCTCGGCGTTCGCGGGCGCGCTCGGACGCGGAAACGGTGCCGTCTCGGCGAGCGACGGGGCGCGCCCGTTCGACGCGGCGCGAGCAACGCTGCTGGGCCGTTCTCGCCGTCTATCGCGCGCAACCGGGGCAGCCATTACGGCGAACAGTTACGCAACGCCTCACCGACAACAACGAACGAAATCGTGGTGCAGCGAGCGGCGCTTGTAAGATCCTGTTGGTGACGCAACCTAGCGATTGCGCACGACGCGCACGCGCCAAGTGCTCGACGGCTCGTCGTCAGCTCGGCGGCGCGACCGGCGTCTGACCGGGCGCAGTGGTCGGCTCCGGCGCAGGAGCTGCGTTCTCGGCCGGCGTTCCGGGGTCTGGACCCATGCACGCCGAGATCTCGGACGGGCAGCTCTGTTCCATGCACGCCTGATCGGTACAGCTGTTGCGCTGCCCGCAATCGAGTAGCGCCGCGTGCTGGCTTGCCGCGTCGGGTGTGCCTTGGCCCGTGCAGTTGTTGAGGCAGATCGGGTCGCCGCACTGGCTATCGCACTGCTCGACGACCTCGCGACACGTCAGCGCGCCGGTTCCCTCAGGCGGCTGCGGCGCGATCGCCTCCTTCGCTTTGTTGATGCAACCGAACGAGGCAAGAGCAATCACCAGTGCGAGTCTCCGCATCGCCGTAGAGAATACCCTCTAATCGCTGCATGCGATCGTCCACAGCGAGCGCCCGAACACTGCGAACACACGATCGGTCGCGACCTCGAACGCATCCGGCGCCGTGGCAGGCAGGCCATCGATCAGTACCTCCGCATCCGGCGCGTCGAACCGAGCCGCGTGCATCTGACCGCCCGCGAGCCACACGAGCCAGCGTAGGTCGTCAAACGTCACGATGCGTGGCTGCGTGCCAG
>DATDCH010000352.1:0-25046 GCA_036524455.1 Kofleriaceae bacterium
CGCGATCGCCCTTGTGTTCAACGTCCTGACGCTGACGAGGCTCGGTGCCGATCTCGAGACGAAGTATGTCGCGATCACGGCGTCGCCCGCGCTCGAGAGCTTGATCAAGCTCGTGCGCTCGTCGAACGATCTCGATCGCGATGGGTTCGGCTCGCTGCTCGGCGAGAACGACTGCGCGCCGCTCGACAAGCGCGTGCATCCCGGAGCGACCGATCTGCCCGATGACGGGCTCGATCAAAACTGCGATGGCCGCGACTTCACGCTGCGCCCCGCGCCGGTGCCGACCGGCCCTTCGGTCAGCGTGCCCGACCAGTTCAAGCGCAGCGACTGGAACATCCTGCTGCTCACCGTCGATACGGTTCGCTACGATCACACCTCGTTCGGTGGTTACAAGGACGGCCCGAAGAAGCGCGACACCACGCCGCGGCTCGCCGAATTGGTCAAGAAGTCGACGTCGTTCGCGTTCTGCAACGCACCGTCGGCGGGCACGATGGCGTCGATCCCTGCGATCCTGACGTCGAAGTTCTTCCACTCCGGGCTCGCCCTCGACGAGAACTTGCCGCCCGGCAACCCGCCGAGGATCAAGAACGAGAACACCACGCTGCCCGAGCTGCTCAAGCGCGCCGGTTACCGCACCGGCGTGATCGGCTCGCATCATTATTGGAACGACTGGGGCCTCGATCAGGGCGTCGACGACTACGACAACGCGATCGGCAAGAATTCCGATCCGTTCATCGTCGCCGCCGACAAGGTCACCAATCACGCGATCGCGTGGATCTCGCGCCAGCAAGGGCACCGCTGGTTTCTGTGGGCGCACTACATCGATCCGCACGGCCGTTACGTCGCGCATCCCGATATCGTCGACTACGGGGCGACCGAGCCCGACCGCTACGACGCCGAGCTGCGCTGGACCGATCGCGAGCTCGGCCGCTTGTTCGACGAGCTCGTGCGGCTGCCCTCGAACGAGAAGACGATCATCATCATCACCAGCGACCACGGCGACAGCATGGGCGAGCACAACGTGCCGGTCGGTACGCACGGCACCGCGCTCTACCGCGAAATGCTGCACACGCCGCTCATCGTCTACGTGCCGAACAACCAGCCGCGCGTAATTCAAGGCGCGGTCACGTCGCTCGACATCGTACCCACCGTCCTCGAGATCACGAATACCGACGCGAAGGACCTCACGTTCGAGGGCAAGAGCCTCGTACCGCAGATCTTCTACGGCAAGGAGGAGCGCGATCGCATCGTGTTCGCCGAGACGAACGCGCCGTCACCACAGCGTGCGGCGATCTCGGACGCGTGGAAGCTCATCTTCTACGTGCACTCGAACCTCTACGAGCTCTACGACCTCAAAGCCGATCCATGGGAGAAGGCGAACCTCGCGCCGAAGAGTCCACCGGCGATGGCGTTGATGAAGTCGGCGCTCGACGCCTGGCTCGAGCGTGTCGTCTACGCCCGCGATACGAAGTTCAATCAAACGAGCAAGGCGATGGGCGAGCACGTGTTGGCGGCGCCGCCGAAGCCCGAGGTCGTCACGCAGGGTCAGACCCTCGACGACGGCAACATCGAGATCCTCGGGGTCAGCGTCGCCGCGAAGAGCCCACGACCGGCGCGCAACACGCGCATCGAGCTCGACGTCTTCTTCCGCGTCAAAGCGCGCACGCAGATCACATATCGGTTCCTGCTCGCCATCTGGCCGGTCACCACGCCCGCTTGGAAGCCGACCGACGATGCAGACCAAGTGAAGATGCAGCGCTCGCCGATGCGGCCGACCGGGGACGGGTTTTTCCCGAGCGATCGATGGCGCGCAGGCGAGTACATCCGCGACAAGTTCGCGGTGACCATCCCCGCGGATTGGCTCGGAAACAGCATCGCAATCGGCCTCGTAGCCGCCGACCCGACGCCAGAAAAGGCGCTCGCGACCGGCGCAGCCACGGGCAACGACCCGACTCTCATGGTGCTCGGCGTGCTCCCGCTCCAGGCCGAAGGAAGCACCGCCCCAAATCAACCGTAGTAGTATCGAGACCATGCGCCCGCTCTACGACCTCGCTAGTGCGTTTGCGGCGCAGATCCACACGGCCGAGCAAGAAGCCGGCAAGTGCTACGAGCCGGTGATCGGCGTGGTCACCGACAACAAGGACCCGCAGAAGCTCGGCCGCGTGAAGGTGAAGTTCCCGGTGCTGTCGGAGAAGGACACCACGTTCTGGTGCCCGATCATCATGCTCGGCGCCGGCAAGAATCGCGGCTGGTTCTTCATCCCCGAAGTCGACGACGAAGTGCTCTGCATGTTCGAGCACGGCGATCTCGATCGTCCGATCGTCATCGGCGCGCTGTGGAACGGCAAAGACAAGCCCGCCGACAAGAACCCCGGCGGCAACCCGCGGCGCATCATCAAGTCGCGGCAGGGCTCGAAGATCACGTTCGACGATGATCAGATGAAGATCATCATCGAAGACGGCACCGGCAAAGGAAAGATCACGTTCGACGCGAACGCGAACAAGATCATCATCGAGGCCGACGGCGACGTGTGCTTCCAGTGCCCGACCGGCGACATGACGATCGTCGCGAAGACCGCCGAATTCACGGCGTCGAGCAACGTCGAGATCCACGCCGGTCAGAAGATGGCGTGGGGAACCGGCGCGAGCGCTACGATCAAAGGCAGCGGCGGTGTGACGATGTCGGGTGCGAAGGTCAACGTGAACTGCGGTGTCGCGCAGATGCCGCAAGCGCCGAGCGCGAGCCCCAAAGACATCGACGATCCGTACGGCTCCTGATCGCGCTGCACTACTGGATCAGGATGACCTTCTCGTTGTTCATCTCGTCGGCCTTCACCGGCTTGAGCGGGTGGAGGTCGCGCTCCTTCGGCATCTGTGCCGCCGGATCAGGATTGACGCCACGCCGCACGTACTCGGTGACCGGCTTGTAGCTGACCATCCACTTCTGTTCGCGCACCATCTTCTTGCCCTGGAAGAACCGGCGATAGCGGCGCAGCTTGTAGCCGTTGAAGCCCGGCTGATCGAGCATCGTCTGACCCTCGGGCATCTCGTCGTCGAGGCGCTCCTCGGTGGAGAACGGCGATTCCTCGAGCAGCTCGCGCACGTACTGGACCTTCGTCCACGGCCGCTTCTTGCCGAGGACCTCGACGTACGCCTGACCGTTGGTGACGCGATACGCGATGGCGACCGGGAAGTCGTATGGGTTCTTGAGCTTGAAGTCGGTGTGCGGCCACGCGACCGTCGCGTCAAAGCCGAGCGGCGTATACGTGCTCGGCCGCGAGTGGTTCGTCACCGACGGGAACTCGAGGCCGGCGAAGAACGACGCGCCGAACAGCGTCGTCGAGATCTGGCAGGTGCCACCGGCGAGACCATCGACCATCTCGCCGGCCGTGATCACGTGCGCGACCTTGTAGCCGGTTGCCTGCGAGCGCTCGCCCACCCACTCGTTGAACGACCACTCGACGCCCGGCTTGAGCACGAGCCCGTTGATCTTCGACGCCGCGAGCTTGAGGTTGAAGTTGCGATCCTTGTCGGCGACCGCGAACTTCGTCGAGTAGTGACCGAGCACGTGAGAGATGTCGTCGATGCCGAGCGTCTCTTTCGTGACGCGTGCCGGCACCGGTACCGTGACGACCTCGAACGACTTCACGCCCTGGCGCGCGGCAGTTGCGATGCGCGGCAGCGAAGCCCACACGTCGATGCCTTGGCCGGGCGAGTCCGCCTGGATCTTGCGCGCCTCGAGATCGAGGTGCGCGTCGATCGCAGCCTTGTCGTACTGACCCTTGAGCTGGAGCAGCGCCTTGACCGCCTTGTCGCGATCGAGACGAACCGGAATCGATCCCTTCGTGGCGAGCGTGGTGAGCTGCGCGTCGGTTGCCGCTGCACCACTGCGCGCGACTTCCGCTGGATCGATTTCGATGCCGAGCTCTGCCCACGTTTTCTTCGCGGTGCCGTTCGCCGTCTTGATCTCGACGACGCGCGACGCGAACGCCTCGAGCGCAGCGCCGCCTTTCGCAGACGCTGCTTTCGGTGATGTCATCTTGTCGATCTGTTCCTCGACGGGCGTACGCGTCGCAGCACGCGCTTCGCTACGCGTGGTGATCACGTAGTAGCTGCCCGCAAGCGCGGCCGAGACGACGAGCATCCCGCCGGCGAGACCGAAGAGAACTGCGTCGCGCTGACCGAGACCATTTCCTGGTGACATCTCTCTCCTTCTTATCATGCTCCCGTGGAGATCCTTTATTTTGCACACGCGGGGCCAGGGCAACTCAGTTGCCCACCTGGAGGTGTGTCCACGCGCACGCATCGGGGCGTGGCAGTCCAGACACGCGGCAGGTTTGACAGGGGTTAATTCTCGGTGCAGCCTCCAGAAGTGAGCTCCCTGGTCCAGCGCAACAAGGTGGTAGCGAAGCGCAAGGGCACGATTGCAGCTGCTACGGCGATCGGTGCCGGTGTCGCCGCGATAGCGGGCGCGCCTATTGTCGCGGTGATCGCAGCGGCGGGCGGTGCGTACCTCGCGTGGGACTGGTTCACGTTCCGCGTCAAGAACGGCATGCGCTTCTAAGACGGTGGCTGAGGAGAGCTTTGCGGCGGGGTTAGTCGGGCTCGTCCTCGACGAGCGGTATCGACTCGATGCGTTGATCGGCGAAGGCGGCATGGGTGCGGTGTTCCGCGCACATCACCTCGCGATGGACCGCAAAGTTGCGGTCAAGCTGCTCAAGCCACATCTGACTACCGATGACGCAGCACTCCGCCGGTTCGCTCGGGAGGCGCGGTCGACGATGCGCGTCGACTCCGACCACGCGGTCAAGGTCCTCGACTTCGGCGTCACACCGCACCGCGACTACTACATGGTCCTCGAGTACCTCGATGGCCGCACGGTGCAGCGCGAGCTCGACGTCGATGGTCCCTTCGAGCCCGCGCGCGTCGTGCACATCGCGAAGCAAGCATGCGCCGCACTCGGTGCCGCACACGGCAGCGGGTTGATTCATCGCGACATCAAGCCCGACAACTTGCTGCTGATGCGATCGGGAGCCGATCCCGACTTCGTCAAGGTGCTCGACTTCGGCGTCGCGAAGCTGATGGACGGCGCGGCGCGCAGCGATCGATCGGCGCTCGCGATCACGCAAGCGGGCATGGTGTTCGGCACGCCGGAGTTCATGTCGCCCGAGCAGGCGTGCGGTCAGCAGCTCGATGGCCGCAGCGATCTGTATTCGCTCGCCGCGACAATGTTCGCGATGTTCACCGGCTGCGGCATGTACCGCGCGAAGTCGGCGATCGAGTGGCTCACGCATCACGCGCGTACGCCACCGCCTCATCTCGCTGACGGCGCACCGTCGCTCGCGAAGTTCAAAGAGCTCGACGCGGTGATGCAGAACTGCCTCGCGAAGCATCGCGAGGATCGCCCGCAAACCGCCGAGCAGATGGCGAGCATGCTCGCGTCGATCGAGCACACGCTCGGCAAGGAACGCGCGCCGCTGCCTGCGCTGCGCGGTCCGACGTTCTCGCCATCGAGCTACGTCGCGGCGATCGATCCGAACGCGACGCTCGAGCCGCAGGCCCAGCGCGTAGCGGCGGCGGCGCTCGCCGAGACGCTGAAGCCGAGCGATGGCGTGATGCTTCCGGCTTCGCCGCCGTCGCTCCCCGCGCGGTCGCCTACCGGCCTGAGCACGTTGCCTCCGACGACCAGCGCCGCGTTGAAATCGATCCGCACGAGCCGGCGCGGGACGTGGCTCGTGCTCGGCGCGGTGATCGTGGCCGCGCTGATCGGTACGACGATCGTGCTGGCGATGAAGAAACGCGAGCCGAGCACCACGCCGGTTGCCAAGCCCGCCGATCGCGTCATCGCCGATGCCGCGACCGATACGCTCGAGGTCGTCGCGACGCCGATCGACGCGATCGTCGCGGTCGCCGCCGATGCGCCTGCCGATGCGAGGGTCGAGGTGAAGAGCCCGCGCAACAACCCCGAGGTCGGCAAGCTGATCGCGGAGGCCGAGGAGGCCAAGCGGGCGCGCAATCTCGTGCGCTGGGTGATGAAGGCGGATGCCGCACTTCAGCTCGAACCGCGCAACGTGCGAGCAAGATTCTTACTCGCAGACGGGCTGATCGCGTCGGGCGATCTCGACCGCGGTTGCAGGTACTTACGTGAGCTGAAACGCAATCCGACCGCGAGAGCACGTGCGAACCAGGCTGGCTGCCCAGCCGATTGACCCTGCTCGGGGTCGGCCCGTATCCTAACCGCTTCATGGGGGCTCCTCGTCGATGACGGCGACCACGCAACCTGGGGCCTCATCCGGAAGCCAAGCCAAGCTGCAAGCTGGCGTCGCGCTCGGTGACTACGTCCTTGGCCAACCACTCTGGCCTCTGCGCATCGCAGACGCCTATCGCGCGAACGGCCCGACCGGGGCCGCCACGATCTACGTGATCCACGCGAGCCTCGCGCGCACGCCGGAGGTCCGCGATCAGGTCATCGCCGGTACGCGTGCTGCCGCCGCGTTGCCGGAGCACAAGCACCTCGTGCGCACACTCGCGGCCGGCCTCACCGGCGACGTGCTGTGGATCGCGACCGAGGAAGTCGACGGCTCGCTCGTGCGCGACATGTTGATCAAGAAGCGCCAGGCCGGCACCAGCGGCTTTGGCGTGCGCGGGACTGGCAACTTGATCACCGGCGTCAGCGCCGCACTCGGCGATGCGCTGCACGGTGCGTTGTCGGCGGAGTCGGTGATCGTCAACCGTACCGGCCGCGTGAAGGTCACCGACCTCGCGCTCGGCGCCGGCACGCTCGCGGCGATGCGCGCGGGGCTGATCCCGATGCAGAGCTGCGTCGCGCCCGAAGTTCAGCAGAGCGGCGCGCCGACGCCCGCGGGCGATGTCTACGCGGTCGGCGCCCTGCTCTACGAGGCGCTCGTGGGCTCGCCGCTCGAGCGCGGCGGGCCGCGCCCGAGCGAGGTCGTGCAAGGCACCACCGCGCAGATCGACGAGCTCGTCGCGCGTGCATGCCACCGCGATCCGGACAAGCGATTCGGTCGCGCCGACGTGCTCGGTGAGGTCGTCGGCGAAGCGCTCGGCAAGGGCGCCGCCGTCGATTCACCGGCGGCACCTGCACGGCCAGAACCGAACGCGGGTGCGAGCCTCAACATGAAGCTCGCCACCGCCACCGACTCGGGCGCGATCGCCGCGAGTGGTAACGCGGTCGTCGATCGCGCGCTCGCCGCCGCGCTCGCCGACAACAACGAAAAGTTTTTGATCAGCAAGGGCCGGCTCGACTACGGTCCGTTCTCGCTCGCCGACGTCGTCGCGCAGATCGAGAAGGGCGACATCGTCGCCGGCAACATCATCATGGACAAGGACACCGGCGCGCGTGGCGACGTCGGTGAGCATCCGCTGCTCGGCCCGATCGTCGACGCGACGCGTGCGCGCATGGACGATCACCGCCGCACGCAAGCCGAAGCGAAAGTGCAGAGCGCGCAGACGAAGAAGGGCGCGGTGCTCTACACGTTCATCGCGCTCGGCGTGCTCGGTGCCGCCGCCGCGGTGTGGTTCGTGATCCAACAAGTGCGCGGCGACGACGACAAGAAAGCAGTTGCCGGCGTGTCCCAGCTCGAAGGCGCAGAGCTCAAGGTCACCGTGTCGATGCCGAAGGTGCCACCCGCAAAGAAGCGGCCGAGGGGCGGCGGCGGTGGTGGCGGCGCGATCAAGGACAACTACAGCGAGAACATGAGCCTCGATCTCAGCGACGACAGCGACGAGACCGAAACGCTCGGCATGGACAAGGTGTACGCGGTCTACTCGGGCCACGGCCGCCAGCTCGGCGGTTGCCTCGCATCGAACGGCGGCGGCTCGGCGAACATCGGCATCATTATCGACGGCCCGAGTGGGCGGGTACGGTGGGTCAAGGTCAACGGTCAACAGTCCGGCGGTCTCTACAACTGCATCAACCGTGTCATGCGCGGCATGCAGTTCCCCAAGATCAACGGACCGCGCACGCGCGCCGAGTTCGACATCGGCGTGTGAACCGTGCGGTCTAAGCCTCCGACCAACGATCGCATCGACGCACTGCCGCCGGCGCCGACGGGCGACGCGCTCGAAGGGCCTCGCGCCGATCTCGCGCGCGTGATTCCGCGCCGGCCGCGCGTGACATGGATCCTCGGCATCGCGCTTGCCGCCATCTTCGCGGTGCTCGTCATGCCCGCGATCACGGCGGAGCGCTGGCTCGATTCGATGGGCGTTGGCAAGATCGTGCGCGGCGAGCCGGCACCGCTCACCGTGCGCGTGCCGCCGTTCGCCGGCTACGACACCGCAATGGGCCACACCGGTGGTGGCGGCGTGCTGATCGCGAAAGGCGAGATCGCGGACCGCGATGCGGCGAGCGATGCAGGCGAGCTCAGCCACGCGCAACCGCACGGCGCGACGCCGTTCATCGCGTTCCTGCTGCTCGTCGGCGTGCTCGCCGGCTTGTTCACGCACCACACCCGGCGCTCCACGCAAGGCCGCTTGCTGCGCGTGCAGCTGGTCAGCTTGGCGTTGATCGTCGCGACCGCCGTGCTCGTCAAGATCGTGATGCTGACGACAGCGCTCAGCATTCTCGTCGTGCCCGTCGCGGTGTTCGCGATGGTGCCGACGCTCGTGCTCGATCGCGTCGTCGGTCTCGCAACCGGTACGCTCGCCGCGCTCGTCGTGGCGTTCCTCGTGCCGTTTGACGTTGGCGTCGCCGTCATGCTGATGGTGCAAGCCGGCGCGGCCGGCCTGATGATCGACGAGCGACCGAAGCGGCGGCTGCGCGCGATTCTGCTCGCGGGCGGTACCGCGACGCTGTTCACCGCGGCGACGTACCCGTTGATGCTGTATCTGTCGGCAGGGCGGTTGCCGCTCGGCGAGCTGACCGATCCGCTGCACTCGGCGTGGTTGGCGTCGGCGCTCGGTCCGGCGATCGCGACCGCGGCCGCGGTCGTGCTGACGCCGCTGTATCAGCTCGCGGTCGGCGAGATCACGCAGCAGAAGCTCGTCGAGCTCGAAGACCTGTCGCACCCGCTGCTCAAGCAGATCGCGAACCGTGCGCCGGGCACGTGGCAGCACAGCCTGACGATGGCAAACATGGCGGAGATCGCCGCCAACGCGATCGGCGCGAATGGCCGGCTCGTGCGCGTCGGCGCGTACTTCCACGATCTCGGCAAATCGCTCAATCCGAAATACTTCATCGAGAACCTCGAGCCGGGCGAGACGAGCCCGCACGACAAGCTGCCGCCCGAGACTTCGTGCGACGCGATCTTCCGTCACGTCACCGAGGGCATCGTCGCGGCGCGGCGCGCCGGTCTGCACGAGCGCATCATCGACTTCATGCACATGCACCACGGCAACGGGGTGCTCGAGTACTTCTGGGCGAGGTGCCGCGAGCAAGGCAACCCACGCAAGCTCACGGTCGAGCATTTTCGGTACCCGGGCGTGCCGCCACAGAGCCGCGAGACCGCGATCCTGTCGATCTGCGATGCGGTAGAGGCCGCGGCGCGCACGCTCAAGAAGCCGGAGACCGCCGCGATCGACAACCTCGTGCAGCGCATCGTGTACGGCAAGCTGCACGTCGGTCAGCTCGACGAGTCGGGCTTGTCGATGGCCGACCTGCGCCGGCTCAACGAATCGCTGCGCGATACGATCCGCCACGCGAATCACGGCCGCATCGAGTACCCGTGGCAGAAGGCGCAACAAGATGCGAGCGCGCAGCCCGGCCACGAGAAGCTGACGCAAACCGGACCGCGGCTCGACTCACTCGATCGCCCGGCACGGCCCGACAGCGTCGCAGCGCCGAACGTGCGCATGTCGGCCGAGGCGCTCGCCGAGACTGATTCCGCGGGCGCGACGCCGAAGCTGCGACCGCAGCCGCAAGATTCGAACGAGCTCGCGATTCGCACCACCGCGCCGGTGCGGCCCGACGTCAGCGGCGCGCGCACGCGAGGCGCGGTGAGCACGCCGCGCGATGCAGCGGTCGCGCAAGCCTGGAAGTCGGAAGCGACGCGACCGGGCGCGGATCTGTCGGCAGACATTCCTCTCCCGCTCTCCGGGCCGATGCCGACGGATCACGATGTGACACGTCCTGCGCCGCTCCAGGATCTCGATGCGACGGTGCCGGCGCCGAAGCTCGAGCAGAGCGACATCATCGAGCTGCTCGACACCAAGCCAAGGGGCAACGAACCACCCAAGCCGCCGAGCCTGCGCGACCTCGCAGCGAAGCCGACGACGGTCGAGCCGAAGCCGGAAGAGAGCGATCCGCGGTTGCGTCGCATCACGAATCCGGTCGGCGAGCGCGTGCAATCGCCAGAGACGAACGAGTTCGTGACCGACGCGAAGCGCGCGCTCAAGGATGCGTCGAAGGACATGGCCGCGCTGCCGCGCACGCAGAGCACGACGCAACCGGTGCACGAGTCCGCGATCGTCAGCGAGAGGCCGTCGTTCGATTCATCGCCGGTGATCGAGATCATCGCGAACGAGCCCGACATCTCCCTCGGCCCGCCCGTCGACGACGCACCTGCCGCGCGCAAGCGCGCCGCGACGCTGCCGCCGATCAAGCCCGGCACCGTGCCGCCGCCGATCGGTCGCCGCGCGCCGACCGTGCCGCCGACGCCGCGCGGAGTCGAGCCGTCGTCGCCGCGCGGATTCGAGCCGCAGTCCCCGCGCGGCTTCGACCTGTCTCAGTCGCCAGAGCCACCACCGCGTCCATCTGCCGAGCCGCTGCCGAGCCCGCCACCGCGCGGATCCGCGGAGCCACCGCCCAGCCCGTCTGCGCGCTCATCCGCCGAACCGCCGCCGCGTCCGCCGACGCGCTCGTCTGCGGAGCCGCCGAACCTCACCGCGCCGCCACCCGGCGTGTTGCGTCCGCCGGCGCAGTCCCGCACGCCCGAGGGTGCCGTGACCACACCGCAACGCACGTCGCCGCTCGCTGGCGCGACCGCACCACCGCCGAGCACCGTGCGGCCGCCCGGCATGAACTACCTCGACGACATGATCACGCTGCGGCCACAGTACGAGCAGAAGCCGGATCTGATCGTCAAGCAGAACGAAGATGGCTCCATGCTGATCGAGCCGGCGAAGTCCGACGATGGCGGCGAGACCCAGCCTCGCATGAACGCGATCGGTGACACCACCGAGCCCGACGTGCCGCTGCCCGACGAGGGCGCGCGGCTCGGCGCCGAGTCGTCGTGGGCGCGCGGTCTCGCGGCACGACTCGACCAGCAGCTCGAGGAAGACTTCGGCACCGAGACACCGATCGTCGCACCGACGCGCGCCGAGCTGCAGGCGCTGCTCAACACGCCGCCCGATCCGACGCGCAGGCAATCGATCGAAGAGATCGAGAAGCTCCACCTCGAATCGCGAGCCGGTCAATCGCAAGAGCTCGACCTCGAGCGCAGACGGCCGTTCCCGACGTCGGAAGTCGACGAGGCCGACATCGAAGCCGCGATCGAGCTGGCGCCACCTGCGCGCCGCAATGCGATCGGCATCGCAAAGAAGAAGCGCGAGGACTAGTCCGATGCTGCGGTGGTCGTTTTGGTTCGCGTTGCTCGCCTGCGGCGCGAACAAGCCTGCCGTCACGGGACCGAGCGAGCTGGTCAAGCGAGACATCGAACGCGCCGAGAAGGCCGAGGAGAACCGCGACCACAACGTCGCGCGTAAGTATTACGAGAAAGCGATCGGCAACGCGAAGGATCCGATCAGCATCGGCTACGCGCGGCGTGAGTTCGCCGAGACGCTCGCGACGTGGGGCGAGATCGAATCCGCGCTCGGTCAGCTCGAGAAAGCAGTCGCGGCCACGCCCGACGATCCGATCGCGTGGCAGATGCTCGGCATCATTCGCGCGAGCGACGTCGTGCACGATATTCCCGGCGCGTTCACCGCGCTCGAGAAATCCAAGCAACTCGCACCGCGCTCGTACATCCCGCGCCGCGATCTCGCCGTGCTGCACTGGAAGCTGGGCCACAAGCAGGAGGCGCTCGCCGAGTACAAGGCGATGCTCGAGCTCGACCTACCGACCCGGCTGCGCGACAAGGTCGAGTGGGCGATCGAAGAGCTCGAGAAATCCGATTCGACCGCGCAGCCACCGCCGGGACCGGCGCCGGCGCCGACCCCGTGACATACTCCGCCGCATGACCCGCCTGCGCGTCGCGATAGCCCTCCTGCTGCTCGGCGCAGCACCGGCGCGTGCGGGCTTCGACTGGCAAGGCGCCGTCGATGTCGACGCCGAGGGTCTGCAGAGCGACGATCCCAAAAAGCGCCTCGATGCGATCGGCTACCTCGGCATGCGCGACATCCACCTCGCGCAGCCCTACTTGATCCGCGCGCTCGGCGACGAAGATCTCAGCGTGAGACACCAAGCGGCCAAGGCGCTCGGCGCAGGCGGTGCGCTCGTCGCGGTGCAGCCGATGATCGAGTGGCTCGCCGACACCGATCCGAAAACCCGCGCGGTCGCAGCCGACGTGCTCGGCGACATCGGCGGCAGCGATGCAGCCGCCGCGCTCACGCGCTCGCTCGGCGACACCGACTCGACAGTCCGCCAGCGCACAGTCAAGGCGCTCGGCAAGATCGGCGCGCGCGGCAACGCGAGCGTCGTGATCGCACTGATTCCGCGCCTCGAGGACGATAAGAGC
This sequence comes from Kofleriaceae bacterium, assembly GCA_036524455.1. Classification (GTDB taxonomy): domain Bacteria; phylum Myxococcota_A; class Polyangia; order Haliangiales; family Haliangiaceae; genus JABFXX01. The sequence continues at coordinate 12,632 of DATDCH010000352.1, forward strand.
GACGTGCGCCGCGAGACGATCGAGCAGCTCGAGCAGCTCGGTGACAAGCGCGCCGTGATCCCGCTCGTCGCGAAGTTCTCCGATACCTCGCGCGATGTGCGCAAGACGGCCGTGCGAGCGATCGGCAAGCTCGGCGACAAGTCCGCGGTCCCCGCGCTCGTACGCCTGATGAACGACCCCGACGAGGAAGTTCGCACCCAAGCGGTCGGCTCGCTCGGCCTGCTCGGCGCGACCGACGCGCTCGACGCGCTCACCGAGCAGCTCAACAGCGGCAGCGAGCTGTTCAAGACGAAGGTCGCTTACGCACTCGGCCAGATCTCCGCCCTGCCCGGTGCAGGCAAGCCCGGCGAACAGGCGGTCGCACGGCTCGTCGAGAACCTCACCCACGTCAGCACGCGCCGCGCCGCGGTCGATGCACTGCGCGTCGCCGGCAAGGCCGCGGTGCCCGCGCTCGTCGCGCATCTCGGCGGCCGCCTCAAAGGCGACCCCACCACGGCCGTCACGCTGCTCGGCGAATCGGCCGACGCGCGCGCAACCGTGGTGCTCACCGCCGAGCTCGAGCGCGGTCGCGTTGCGATGCCGCTCGTGCTCAAGGCGCTCGGCGCGACGGGTGATCCGAACGCGCTCGTTCCAGTCCTCGGCGCGCTGTCCAGCAAGGACGGCGCGATCCGACTCGCCGCGATGGAAGCGCTACGCCCGCTGCTCGGTCGCGACGCGCGCGCAGGCGACGTACTCATCGAGCATCTCGCCGACGAAGATCTCGAAGTCCGCGTGCTCGCCGCCGAGTACCTCGGCGTCCTGCAGGTCGCGCCGGCAACGCCGAAGCTGACCTCGCTCGCCGGGCCCGGCAATCCAACGCGCCTTCGCCTCGCTGCTATCGACGCGCTCGGCTCGATCGGCGCCGTCGCACCGTCGCCCGACGCGACCAAAGCCCTCGTCGCCGTGCTGCGCGAAGGCCCGACCGAGCTGCACGCGGCCGCCGCCACTGCGCTCTCGTACATCGCGGACCCCGGCGTCGTACCTCTCCTCATCACGCAGTCGCAAAACGATCGCGGCCCAACGCGCCACGAGATCGTGCGCGCGCTCGGCGGCACGCTGCGCAATCGCCCCGACCCCGCCGCACGCAAAGCACTGCGCACCCTCGCCGAAGACGCAAACGTCAAGGTGGCGGTCGCCGCGATCGGTGGTCTCGCCGCCGCACAACAGCTCGACGACGCCCCCGCCCTGCGCATCCTCGTCGAGCGCGCCGCCGCGGATCGCCGCCGCGCCGCCGCGTGGGCCCTCGGCGAGCTCCACGACCTCGGCAGCGTCGCGACGCTCTCCGAGGCGCTCGCGGTCAAAGACGATCGCCTCGTCGGCGACGCCGCATGGGCCCTCGGTGAAATCGCCGTCTCCGCCCCCGCCGACGCCAAAGTCAAACCGCTCGTCGAGCGCTGGCTCTACCTCGGCAAGCACGGTGGCTGGGCCGCTTCGATCAACGGTGTCGGTGCCCTCGCGCGCACGCTCTGGGCAACGCCGCGCGAAGCCCGCGGTGATCTGCTCGGCGGACGCATGCAGGGCCTTGTCGGGCTCGGCTTTCACAAGTCGCGGCTGGTCCGCATCAACGTCGCCTTCGCACTGTCCGCGTTCACCGGCGACGACGCAGCCGTCAAGGCGCTGACGAAGCTGCTCGATGATGTCAGCCCGCACGTGCGCATCGCAGCCGCACAAGGCCTCGCACGCGCGGCCACCGGCGCGAGCAAAGACATCGCAGCGCGGATCAAGACCGCGCTCGACACCGCCGCTCGCAAGGAGATCGAGCCGAGCGTGCATGCCGGGATCAAGGCGGCCCAAGGCGGCGCGCCGCCCCTCGTGCCGCGCGATCACTGGCGCACGTTCCAGGTCTTCGATCCGTCGGCCGACAACACGGCCGTTCGCCAAGAGCCGTACTTCGTGCACGGTCCCGACGGCATCGTGTGGGCGAGCTACACCGACGCGCGCGGCGAGCTCAACAGCGAGCACGTCGCGGCCGGCACCGACAAAGAGCACGTTCGCCCCGCGTCACGCGAAGTCGAGTACTGATCCGCGAGGCACGGCGGTCGCTGATCCCGCGTTAGTGCGGAAGCGATCGTCAGGCGCGTTCGCGCCGGATGACGGGTTCCAGATCCAACGCCAAAACGCCAGTGAGGCCAAAGACGCCACCGGAAGATCGGCTGGGACTCGATCCACGCTCCATCCTCTGGAGGCGTTCTTGGCTCCCTGGCGTTTTGGCGTTCCATCTTTGGGTTCATCAGAATTCCGGCTGTCGCTACCGCGAGACGAACGCCCCGTTTGGGTCGAGCCGAACGACAAAACGCCACGCTTTGCAGGCGGGCGTTATCGTTCACGCGTTATGGTTGGCCAAATGCAACTCGGTTGCATTTGGTTCGTTCCGATCAGGCGGCGCGCTTGATGCCGTAGTCGCTCGCGGCGTAGCCGGCGAGCTCGGTCTCGAGCACGCGGCGTGCGCGGAACAGGCGCGACATCACGGTTCCGATCGGCACGTTGAGGTCGTCGGCGATGTCCTTGTACTTTTGACCCTTGAGGTCCGCGCGCTCCACCACGTCGCGGTAGTCGGTGCCGAGGCGGCCGAGTGCGCCCTGCACTTCGTCGCTGAGCTCTTCGCCGTAGATCGTGTCTTCGAGATCGTCGGTGCAGTCCTGGTCGCGGCCGTAGAGCGCGGTGAGTGCATCGCCCGGGCGCTCGGTCGCGAACCGCTGATGGCGGCGGCGCTTGCGATAGCCGTTGATGAACGCGTTCGTCAGGATGCGGAACAGCCACGCGCGCAGGTTCGAGCCTTGCTCGAAGCTCGCCCACGCGCACATCGCGCGGAGCAGCGTCTCCTGGACAAGGTCCTTCGCGGTGTCGGGGTCGCGGCAGATGCGCATCGCGACGCCGTACAGCTCGGGCTGGTGCGGCAGACACTGGGTTGCGAACTCGCCATGCGGTTTGCCGCCCGCGGCGCTGCTCGCGGAGGTCAGCGTGGAGGCGGTTACCGCCGCCTTGGTCTCGGCCTTCGCCATCTCTGGCTTGCTCCCCTTCTTGCCGCCCTCGACGACGCGCAGCTTCCGCGGCGCGACTTCCGCCTTGCGAACGAGACGAGACGCTTCGGGAACCGACTGCTTCGAGGAGGTACGCGACATGCCCCAGGACAAAAGCACCCCTCATGCCACGCCTAAGTGGTCAGACTTCGAGGCACTTTTGCGAGACGCGGTTGCGCAGACACGCCGCGTGTCTCAAGCCGGACGCGACCTTGGACCGAGGGAGCCCGTCGCGGGCGGGATCGCTTTCAGCACTCCCGCAATTGCGACGGGAAGGTCTGAAGATACGACGCCCCGTGTGCCGTGTTCTGCCGCCAGCCGCTCGCCGGCCAGCCCGTGGACATACACGCCGGCACGCGCCGCATCGGCGGCCGGCACGCCTTGGGCGAGCAACGCCCCGATCACGCCGGCGAGCACGTCGCCGCTACCACCGGTCGCGAGCTCGGGACCACCGGTCGGGTTGATCGAGCAGTAGTCGTCATCGAGCGTGCCGTCACACACGATCGTGCGGGCGCCCTTGAGCACGACGACGGCGTGGGCACGCGTCGCGAGTGCGCGCGCGGCGGCGAGGCGGTCGGCTTCTACCTCCGCAACCGTGGTGCCGAGCAGGCGCGCGGCTTCACCGGGATGTGGCGTCAGCACGATCGGTCCGGCGGCTTGTTTGATGGTCTCGACAACGCCGGCTACGAGGTTGAGCGCATCGGCATCGAGCACGGCCGGGATTCCAGACGCGATCACCTCGCCGAGCCAGCCCGCCGCGGACTCGGTCTGCCCCAAGCCCGGGCCGATCACGATCGCACTCTTGGCCGCAAGCACCTCGCCGAGGTCGGCCGCGAGCGCCTTCGTCATCACCGAATCGTCGGCGATCACCTCGCCCGCCGTCGCGAGCGTGACGAGGCCAGCGCCCGCGCGCAGAGCGCCGTTCGCGCAGAGCCGCCCTGCTCCGCGCATGCCCAGCATGCCGCCGATGATCAGCACGTGGCCGCGGCGGCCTTTGTGGTCGAGCAGCGCCGCGTGCGGCAACCAGCTCGCGACGTCGCTGTCCTCGACGAGCCCGGCGCGCACCGCCTGGGTGGCAAGCACGCCGCTCGGGATCCCGATGTCGGCGACGTCGACCGCGCCGCAGTGCGCGAAGCCCGGCGCGCTGGCATGCGCGATCTTGAGCGCGCCCATCGTGACGGTGGTGTCGGCAGCGACCACAGTGCCAAGCACGCGGCCCGTATCGGCGTCGAGCCCACTCGGGATGTCGACCGCGAGCCGGCGCTGGGCATGGTTGATCAGCGACACCACGTCGCCGAGGTGGCCGTCGAGCGCGCGCGACAACCCGACGCCGAACAGCGCGTCGACCGCGAGGTCCGCGCCCGCGATCGCGTCACCGAGGTCGCCGAGCGTCTGTGGCGTGTCGACCATGCGGACCACGCCGCCGGCCCGCTCGTAGACGGCGAGGTGGGCGGCCGCATCCCCGCGAATGCTCGACCGGCCGACCGCGAGGTAGACCACGGCCTCGAGGCCAAGGTCGCGCAGCACCCGCGCCGCGACAAAACCGTCACCTCCGTTGTTACCGGGCCCACATACGACCGCGACATGGCCGCCGGTCGAGCCTTCGAGCATCTCCATTGCGACATGTGCGACGGCGCGGCCGGCAGTTTCCATCAGTGTGAACGCAGGGATGCCGATGTCGTCGATCGTCGCGCGATCGAGCGCGCGCATCTCGGCGGCGGTGACCACGGGTCGCATCGCGGCGCAGCCTACAACGTTTTCGCGCTACGCTTGCGGGATGCTGCCCCGGCATCGCACGTTGATTGTCGTCTGGGCGGTCATCTTCGCGGCATCCGCGGTCGGCTGGTTCGGCCAGGTTGCCGCGCTCGCGATCGTGCCGTTCTTCGGCGCGATGATCGCCGCGGTCATCACGTTCCGCATGGTCGATCGCAGTGCCGACCTCAGGTACGCGCGCGTTTATTATGTACTGGTCGGTCTGCTGCTGCTGTCGTCGGCGTTAGCCACGATCGCATGTGGCAGCACGCTGTTCGTGTCGCGCACCGCGCCGCTGATCGTCGTCGGCTTCACCGCGCTCGGCGCGACGAATCTACTGATCGTCATGCTCGCGTGGCGCGCGCTGGTCAAACCCTCGACGCGGAGAGCCGCACTCGCCGGTACGGTGGCGGTGTGCGCCGAGTGCTTCGCGATGGTGTTCGACGTCACCGTCAACATGCACGTGCGCGGCTTCGGCGAGCAACCGATGGCGGGCGTCGCACTACTCGCGGCGCTCGGATCGATCGCGACCGGTGCGCTCGCATGCTTCGCCGCGCTACTCGCGTTCGGACCAGACCTTCCCGACGTTCCCACCGCGCGCGTCGTCGACCACAAGTAGCAACTGGATTATCGTGCGCCGATGGCGCTCGAGATCCTGACGATCAAAGACGACGAGATCGCACAATTCCGCGAGACGCTGCTGCACACGTTCGGCTCGGATGCCGATGCCGATCCGGGAGGCGACGAGCAGCACCGCGCGACGGTCGCGCTCGGCCAATCATGGGCCGCATTCGACGGCACGACGATCGTCGCGACCGCCGCGACGTTCAACCTCGACATCAGCCTGCCCGGCGGCAATGCGCTGCCGATGGCCGGCCTGACGATGGTCACGGTGCGCCCGAGCCATCGCCGGCGCGGCCTGTTGCGTCAGCTTATGGAACGTCATCTCGACGACGCGCGCCAACGCAGCTTGCCGGTCAGCGGGCTGTGGGCGAGCGAAGCGACGATCTACGGCCGGTTCGGCTACGGGCTCGCCGCGTTCTGCGAGGCGTACTCGATCGACAACGCCCACGCGCTGCGCATCGCCGACCGCGACTTCGACGAGCTGCAGTGGCTCGACGAGCCGAAGGCGCGCGAGCTGTTGCCCGCGATCTATGCGCGTGCGATTGCCGAGCGGCCCGGTGCGCTCCGGCGCAGCGACGTGTGGTGGCGCGAGCGTCGGTTCGCCGAGACTCCGTGGTCGCGCGGTGGCGCGAGCAAGCGCAGGCACGTCGTCGCGCGGCGTGGCTCCGAGCTCGTCGGCTACCTCGCGTTTCGCCAGCGCGGCAAGTTCGGCGACGGCATGCCCGCCGGTAGCGTCGAGATCGTCGAGCTACTCGCGATCGATCCGCGCGCCGAAGCGACGCTGTGGCGGTTCGCGCTGTCGGTCGATCTGTTTCCGACCGTGACGTGGTGGAACGCGCCGGCCGACGATTCGCTGCCGTGGCTCGTCGACGACTTTCGACGCATCAAGCGGCGCCGCGGCGACAACCTGTGGCTGCGCATCGAGGACGTGCCCGCGACACTCGAGCGCCGCACGTATTCGCGCGACGGCATGTTGCGCATCGGCATCGGCGCGACGACGTACGAGCTCGCCAGTCAAGGCGGCCGCGCGTGGTGCTCGGTCACGCAGCACGCGCCCGATCTCGAGCTCGACATGCCGACGCTCGGCACGCTGTTCCTCGGCTGTGTCAGCGCGACCCAGCTCGCACGCGCCGAACGCATCCGCGGCACTCGCGTGGCGCTGCTGCTCGCCGATCAGATGTTCGCGACGGAGCTCGCGCCGTGGTGTCCCGAGGTGTTCTAGGTGCGGCAGGCTTTGGCGAGGACGCCCGCGATCTGATCGGCCCAGCCTTTGATCTGGATCTCGTCCATGCCTTCGATCATCACGCGCGCCTTGCTCTCGGTGCCCGAGTAGCGCACGAGCACGCGGCCATCTTCGCCGAGCTGGCGCTCGACGTCGGAGATGATGCGCTGGACGTCGGGTAGCTGGTCGAGCGGGATCTTGCGATCAACGGCGAGATTGACGAGCACCTGCGGCGTTCGCTCCATCACGCGCGAGAGCTCCGAGAGCGGCTTGCCTTCCTTCATCATCACCGCGAGCACGCGCAGCGCCGCGACAATGCCATCGCCGGTCGTCGCATGATCGAGGAACACGAGGTGCCCGCTCTGCTCGCCGCCAAAGTTATATCCGCTCTTGCGCATCTCCTCGACGACGTAGCGGTCGCCTACCTGCGTGCGCACGACACGGCCGCCGACCCCGCGCACCGCACGCTCGAGGCCGAGGTTCGACATCACGGTCGTCACGAGCGTCTGCTTCGCGAGCGTGCCTTCGCGCAGCATGCGCGTCGCGCACAGTGCCATCACCGCGTCGCCGTCGACGACGTTGCCGTGCTCGTCGCATAGCACGCAGCGATCGCCGTCGCCGTCGAGCGCGATACCAAGGTGCGCGTCGTGCAACTTGACGGTCTCGCACATCGCCTGCGGATACAGCGCACCGGCGCGTGCGTTGATGTTCTTGCCGTCGGGCTTCGTGTGGATCGCGATCACCTTCGCGCCGAGCTCTTCGAACACGGCAGGCCCCACGCGATACCCGGCGCCGTGCGCCGCATCGACGACGATGCGCAGACCATCGAGCGCGAGCTCGCTCGGGAACGTCGACTTGCAGTACACGACGTAGCGGCCACGCGAGTCCTCGAGCTTGCGGTTGTAGCCGACGTCGGCGGGCGCAGCGCGCTGCGCGTCGAGGTCGGGCGACATCATCAGCGCCTCGATCTCGGCTTCGACTTGGTCGGGCAGCTTGTAGCCGTCGCGCGCGAACACCTTGATGCCGTTGTCCTCGAACGGATTGTGCGATGCCGAGATCACGACGCCTGCATCACAGCGCATCGACGCGGTGATGAACGCGATGCCGGGCGTTGGCAACGGACCGGTCAGCCACACGTCCGCGCCCATCGACACGATGCCGGCGGCGAGCGCCGACTCGAACATGTAGCCGGAGAGCCGCGTGTCCTTGCCGATCGCGATTCGCGTGTGACGGCCGGGCTGGCGTAGCCGTGCGGCGATCGCCATGCCGAGGCGCATCACCGTCGGGCTGGTCATCGGTTCAACATTTGCGACACCACGCATTCCGTCGGTGCCGAAGAGCCTGCGGCTACTCATCGGTTGCTCGTTGGTCGCTCGTTTGGTCACTCACTTGGTCATGCGTTCGTAGCATGACTCGCGCCAGCCCTACGGTGTTGGTGCGGGGGCCGGCGTGGGAGGTAGAGGTGCCGGTTTTACCGGACTGATCTTGACGCGCTCTGGCGAGATCTTGACGCCGACGCCTGGCGGCAGGCCCTCGACGCTGACGGCAACCTCGCGTGGCCGTGTGTCATTAGCGCTCGGCTTGACCACAGGTGCGAGCGCAGCCTTGGCCTTTTCGACCGCGAGCAAGGTCCCAGTGAGTGTGATGTCCACCTGGGCGGGACTGACCTGCCAGCGTGCGGGGTCCACGCCCTCGCCTGCGACGCGGACGACCTGCGCCGGCAGCTTGCGCGTGACCAGCTCCTCGTCGATGTGGATCTGCACCATCACCTGTCCACTCTCCGCGGGCTCGACGTCGTCGGGCGTCATCACCTTCGTGTCGGTCGCGAACGTCTCGGCGCGGCCATCGACCGACACTTCTTGCGTGCGCACGGTCGACAACATCTTCAGTGCGCGCTCGGCGCCGCGCACCTTGACCGTGGTCGGCATCGACTTCACTTCCGCCACCACGTAGCCGTGCATCGGCCGGCCGACGAGCTGCGGCGACACCTCGACGATCTTCTCGACGCGGCGATCGAACACGACGCGAATCGTGCGTGGCGAGATCGCGGTCACGCGCAAGCCCGACGGCAACGTGACCATGTCGGGTGTGATGTAGACGTCGCCGGTCTGCGCGCGCCGCAAATCGAGATTGATGCGCTCGAGCTCGCGCTCGTCGAACCGGCGCAGCCGTTGCCACGGACCCTTGATCGAGATCCGAACCTCGTCGAGCCGATCCGAGACCAGCACCTTGTCGTCGGGCAGCGTGTACGAAACGCCGACGCGCGCCGAAATCTCGCGATCGCGATCGGTGTTGACGAGCAGGAACACGGTGATCGCGAGCACCATCGACAAGAACTTGAGCCCGAGGTTCTCGAACAGCGCGGCGTGGATGAACTTGCGGATGCCGTAGCGCTCGTGGGGCGGCTCGACCGCGGGCGTCGTCGGATCTTTGCGCGCCGGCGATCGACCGAGGCCGCCGATCGTCTCGGGCCGCTTGCGCGGGCCGCCCGGCGGATTCGTCACGGCGATGCCTCCGCCGAATGCAGCGGGCTGCCCTTGCTGCGGTCATCGTCATCGGGCTCGGCGCCCTCCGCGAGGCTCGCGATCGCTTTGCCGACCTCGGCCGCAGCCTCCGCCTCTTCCGCCATTGCCACCTCGGCACGGCCGCCCGCAAACAGACCGACCAGCGCGCGACGCAGCATCACCGGCTCGAGGTCGCGGGCGATCGAGCCCTTGAAGCACAGCGAAATCTCGCCGCGCTCCTCGGACACGACCACGCACACCGCATCGGTATCCTCGGTGATGCCGAGTGCGGCGCGATGCCGCGTGCCGAATTCCGGGCCCAAGTCGGTCGCGCGCGACAGCGGTAACAGCGCGCGGGCCAGCTCGACGCGGTGGTTCTTGTTGATCACCACAGCGCCGTCGTGCAGCTCGTTGTCTTTCGCGGGCACGAACAGCGACACGAGCAGCTGCCGTGACAACACCGCGTCGATGCGGGTCGCGTCGTCGACGAACACGTCGAGCGCCGCATCGCGCTCGAACACGATGATCGCGCCCATGCGAGCGCGCGCGAGCTGCGCGCATGCCGCCACCACCTCGTCGACCGTATGCGTCGCTTCCTGCCGGCGCCCGAACGGCATCACGTTCTGGCCGATGCGGCCGAGCGCGCGCCGAATGTCCTGCTGGAACACGACGATGATCAGGATGATGAAGTAGCTGATGAAGTTATCGAGCAGCCACGACACGGTGGTGAGCTCGATGCGCACCGCGACGAAGAACGCCGCACCGATCAGCACGATGCCGACGATCATCTGCGCCGCACGCGTGCCGCGAATCGTGAGCAGCAGGCGATAGATCAGGTAGTAGACCAGCGCGATGTCGATCGCCGTCGTGGCGACCTGCCCGACGGTCAGACTCTCGAGGAAGCGCTGGAGCGATTCGATCATGGCGAGACCGGCGTGCGCGTCCCGGCCGATGGCTCGCAACGCGACGCTCTACTCTTTGTTGTACGCGGTCAACGCGGCTCGGAGCAAGGCAACGTTGTGGACCCTCACCACCTGCGCGCCCGCGCGCACGGCCGCGAGTGACGCGAGGACCGACGCCGCATCGAGCTCGTCCATGCTCGCCTCACGCGCCACCGCCGAGGCACTCTGCCCCGGTCCGGCGAGCAACCGCCGCAAGAATCGTTTGCGGCTCGGCCCGACCACGATCGGCCGCCTGATCGTCGACGCGATGTCACCGGCATGTCGAAGCAGCGCGACATTTCCCTCCGGATCAGCGCCCTTGCCAAAGCCAATCCCGGGGTCGATCCACGCGCGCTTCGCCCCGATCTCGCGCAATCGGTCAGCAAGCTCCGCGGCGACCGTCTGCCAGCTAACCGAACCCTCGGCTGCAAACACCTCGGGTAGCGACCGACCTCGCAAGTGCCCTGCGATGTAGGTCACGCTGTCGCCGAGCTCGGCCACCGCGCCGGCCATCTCCGGATCGAACAGCCCGCCACTCACGTCGTTGACGATGGAGGCACCGGCCGCCACGGCCGCGCGGGCAACCGCCGCCTTCGTGGTGTCGATCGAGATCGCCGCCCCTACCGTCGCCGCTCGGGTAGCGAGGCCCTCGATCACCGGCAGCACGCGGCGCATCTCCTCGGCCGCATCGACAGCCGCCGCCCGCGGGTTCGTCGCCTCGCCGCCGATGTCCAAGATATCGGCGCCATCGCCGAGCAGCCGCTCGCCGTGCGCGATCGCCGCCGCCGGATCGAGGTACGCGCCACCATCGCTGAACGAGTCGGGCGTCACATTGACCACCCCCATGATCAGCGGCGGCAGCTTCGCGACGAGCGTCGACGCCATCCCGGGAGCGCCCTCTCGCACCACGGAGCGTTCGCCGTTATCGCGGAAGCCGCAACGCTGATAGAGCCGACGCGCGGCATGCGCCGTGTCGGCGACCCGCAGCGCGACGTCGCTCGCGGCCCGGCTGCGGGCCCAGCGCAGGCCCGCGTCGACGAGCTGCTTCCCCACGCCGGTGCCGCGCGCCTCGGGCGCGACCCACATCGCGTACAGATCCGCCTTGCGCTGATCGTCGGCGATCATGATGAAGGACATGCCGACCGCCACGCCGTCGCGCTCGGCGAACAGCGAGACCGCATCATGGCGCTTCGCGGTCGACGTCATCCACGAGGCCTCGTCGCGTGCCTGCGCTGCCTCGAGCGTGCCGCCGAATGCATCCGGGGCGTCCGCGAGTGCGCGCAGCCGCAGGTCACGCCACGTGCGCCACTCGTCGGGCCCGGCCTCACGGATTACCACTCCGAGTGCTTACCCCGAAAACGCAAACGCCAGGCAACTTGCCTGGCGCTCCGCACTCCGCAGCGACTAGGCTGGCTCTGGCGACGGATCCTTCTTACCGAGCGGCGGCAGGATCGACGCGGGCCGCTTACGCTCGCCCTCGGCTTCCGCCGTCTCCTTCGCCTTGCGAACCGCTGCTGCAACCGGGCGGGTGATCTTGCTACCACGCAGCAGGTTGTCGATGTCGTCGCCGTCGAGCGTCTCGTACTCGAGCAGCGCTTCGCCCATCTGCTCGAGCTCCTTGCGGTGCTCGTTGAGGATGGCGAGCGCACGTTCGTATTGCGACGTCACGATGCGGCGAATCTCGGCGTCGATCCGGCGGGCGGTGTCTTCGCTGAGCCGGTCGTGATTCGAGAAGTCGCGGCCGAGGAACACCTCGTGCTTGCCGCTCGAGAAGTTGAGCGGACCGAACTCGTCGCTCATGCCCCACTCGGTGACCATCGACCGAGCGAGCTCGGTGGCGCGCTCGATGTCGTTGCCCGCACCGGTGGTCTTTTGGCCGAACACGATCTCTTCGGCGACCCGGCCGCCCATCAGGATCGCGATCTGGTTCTGCGCGAACTCGCGCGTCATGTTGAGGCGATCTTCGGGCGGCAGCTGTTGGGTGAGACCGAGCGCGCGGCCGCGCGGAATGATCGTGACCTTGTGAACGGGGTCGGCTTCGGCGCCGACGAAACGCGCGACCAGCGCGTGGCCGGATTCGTGGATCGCGGTCGTGCGCTTTTCCTTTTCGGAAATGATCATCGACCGGCGCTCGGCGCCCATCAGGACTTTGTCTTTGGCTTCTTCGAAGTCCTCGGCCTCGACCTTGTCTTTGTCGCGGCGTGCCGCGATCAGCGCGGCCTCGTTGACGAGGAACTCGAGATCCGCACCGGAGAAACCCGGCGTGCTGCGCGCGATCACCTCGAGGTCAACGCCCGTGCCGAGCGGCACCTT
>DATDCH010000353.1:0-13543 GCA_036524455.1 Kofleriaceae bacterium
ACCGTCCGCATACCGTCCGCACTGCGGAAACAAATCGAGCGCCTGGCCGAACGCGAGCGCCGGTCGATCGCGGACATCGTCGTTTTCGCCCTTGAGGACTACCTCAAGAAAGGACGCAAGTAGCCATGGCCTACGTCTACAGCAAGCCGAAGAAATCCAAGTTTTGGTACGTGCGCGTGAAGGTCGGCGGCAAATGGAAATCGAAGGCCACGGCGTATCGGCTCGATGATCCGAATGGTGAGAGGTACGCGAGACGCGCCGCGGAATCTGCACAACGCAAAGCGGACGCAGATACGCGGGGTATTGCGCCGCTCGTCGTCGGAAAAGGCCGCTCACGGTTCGTGCGTACGTGCCGAAGTGGATCGAGACACGTAGGGCGGCTGACCTCGATTGGAAAAACGACGAAAGCCGTCTACGTCACCACGTGCTCCCTGTGATCGGCGATATGGCGATCGCGAACGTACGCCCGCAACAGATCGCAGAACTCGTACGCCGCTGGCGCTTCACAACGAAACTCGCGCAACGGACGGTCTACAACGTCTACAGCGTGATCGCGGCGCTGTTTCGCGATGCTGCGATCGAAGGCTTGATCGATCAAACGCCGTGCATCCTGACTAAGACGCAGCTCGGGCCGCTCGTCGACTCCGATCCTGAATGGCGCGATGGTTCGCTGTTCACACGCGACGAAGCGGAGATCATGATCTCGGACGATCGCGTCCCCTTCGATCGTCGCATCTACTACGCGTTCGGTTTGCTCGCGGGACTTCGACCGGGTGAGATCGCGGCGCTTCGCATTCGGCACTATGAGCCCACGATCGAGCCGCTCGGTCGGTTGACCGTTGCGCTCGCTCACAACACACGCAAGGGCACCACGAAGGGCACCAAGACGGGCGCAACGCGCCGCGTGCCCGTGCATCCGACGCTCGCGGCAATGCTCGCTGAATGGATGCTGCACGGCTGGGCTGAAATGATGGGACGCAGCCCCGAGCCTGACGATCTGTTGCTTCCGCTTCCGCCCAAGGCGACGTCGCGGCGCCGCACGCGATCAGGCGAACCGATTCGCACGGGCGACTACGCGGGTAAGCGCTGGCGCGAAGAAGACCTCGTTATGCTCGGCTGGCGTGAGCGCGAGCTATACGCCACCAAGAGCACTTTCATCACGCTCGCGATCGAGGATGGCGCGGACGAGGACGTGATCCGCGAGCGCGTCACGCACGCCAAGCCGCGCCGTAACGCGTTCGATGGCTACGACCGCGCCGACCACTGGAAACGAACCTGTGGCGAAGTCGCGAAACTTCGGATCACTCGGCGCTCGCGCGTAGGCAGGTTGACGATGCTTGCTGGCGGTTGCGACTCATCAGCCTAGTGCTTACGCTCGTTGGGATGCTTGAAGTAATTGCCATCATGACGTCGCCCGTCATAGCCGTCTGGATCGGACAGGTGCTCAACGAGCGGCGCGAAAGAGTGCGGCGGCGCCATCAAGTATTTCAGGCCCTATGGCTCACTCGAGTCGATCACGGTTCGTTCGGGCGCCTGTCGGCCGAGCATGTTCGGGCGCTCAACATGATCGAGATCGAGTTCGCCAAGACGCAGCTCGACGATCTCATCGGACGTGGCGAAGCGCTCGATCGAGTCCTGGAGACTTGGAGAACGTATTGGACTGCGCTCCATAGCACCCCGCAGAAAGTCATGGACGACGTGAATTGTCCCGAGGCGTCCGCATGGTTCAGCGCCCGCGATGAACTCCTCGTCGAATTGTTGTTCGAGATCGGTGGCGCACTCGGTTACAAAATTGACCGTGAGCGGATCAGGGCGAGTGCCTACGCGCCGATGAGTTATCTGAGCGGGGAAGCCGAATCTATGGCGATGAGGACGGCTATCCGTCAACTCATCGATGGGGAGCGCGCGCTGCACATCACTGGCGAACCGCCAAAGCCTCCCGCACAGGCGGTTGCGCTGCCTGCGGGAGCCCACGCAGAACTGCCTGAGGCGAGCAAAGGCGGCAACGGCGTGTGACACCGAATGTGACACCTATCGCAAGCGCTCGTCGTGCAAACGAAAAATGGTGGAGGCGGCGGGAGTCGAACCCGCGTCCGAAAATGCGTCGGAACGAACGTCTACGCGTGTAGGCACGCTATTTAGGGTCTCGCGCTCGCCGGCAGCGGCCGGCCTGCGAGCGCAACGAGCTGACTTTGTCTCGACCTCCGTGCGTCAGCGGGTCAGGAGGTCCAGCCTGATTGTGTCGGTCCTTCTTAGCTACAGACGGAAGCTAAGGGGACCGTCGTTGCCTGATGATTAGGCAGCGAGAGCAACAGCGTTATCGTTCGCAGTTGCAGGTTTGCCCATTTTTACGTGGCCATGGGCGCCACGACGCGCAATCCGAGCTTCTACATCCTCGTCGAATCCGGTACGCCCCCATGTCAAAGAACAGGGTCAGTGTGGGGCGCGTTACCTCGCGGGTCAAGCCGAGGTTCTCTGAGTCGGATCAGAGGCCTCCATACGACCAGCTGTGGAAGCCGAGCTGGACGCCCGTGACCCAGTCACCTCGATCGATCACGCTGGCGCCGACAAGCGCGCCGACCGTGAACCACGGTGTGACCCAGAGGTCGCCGAAGGCGCGGGCCTCGAGGACCGGCTCGTCGGCGTCGTAGTTGCCTGTGCTATCGATGACACGGCCGCCGCCTGCGAGCTCGACGCCGAGCTTGAGGTGGCGATTGCCGCCGCGTAGACCGAGCACGGCTTGGGCACCGGCTGCGAACGTGCGCGCGCCCGGCGCCAGGTGTTCGGGCATCGACGGCGAGATTTCGATCTCGAGACCGACGTACGAGAAGCTGGTCAGCGCGAGGTCGATCGATTCGACGATCGTGTAGCTCGTATCGGTACCGGGCTCCGTGATCGTCGCGGCGCCGGTCGTGCGCGCGAGCGAGGACGTCGAGGAGGAAGTGCTCGCGGCGAATCTGCGTGGTAGCCGGCGGAAGTTGACGCCGAGACCGACGGTGATGTACGGCGCCTCGCGCGCGGCTCCCCACATGCCGTAGGGCGGGCAGTTGCGGCGCCCGACGACACCGCCGCCGGCGAGTTGGGCACAGTCGGGATAGGGCGTAGCGACGTTCGGCGGAAATGCGATGAACGTATCGTCGGCGAATGAGCTGTGCGATGGCAGCGCGAGAGCGATCACGGTGAGCGCAGCGACGGTTCGAGGCACGGGTCCTCCAGATGGCAGGGCAAGCGTGAACAGCTCGATCCCGAGAATGCGTGGATCGAAAAATCAGTCTCGTCGGTTAAAGCAGATCCAGTTCGGCGGGCTGACGTGCGCGATGGCCGCGGCATCGATGCAGACGCGATCGAGCGTGTGACTGCTCGGGTATTCGATCGCTTCGCGACCGTAGGCACGTGCGTCGATACGCACCGGTCGGATCTCGCTCATCGGATCGAACGCGTACAGCTCCACTTCTTCGCCGTCGGCTGTTCGGCCGTAGACGCGCGCGGCGGCGAGATCGACGACGACGGGTTTGTCGCAGCGATTGCCGAACTCGTATGCGATCACGTCCATGCGATTATCGCGTTTGCGGTGATCGATCCCGAGGTCGAGACAATCAACGCTGATGTAGAAGCCGCGAAACGATGCGCTGCCTTGGCGGAACGAGTCCGGCTTGTAGGCGCAGCCTGCTAGCACGAGTGCGGCGATGACGAAGAAGTTTGCTTCGCGTGCGACCATGACGTGCGGGCAAAGCAATTCGCTGACCAGCGCGTTGATTGCGCCGCGCGGCTCGTAACTCCCAGTTGTCCTCGACGGAGCGCGTAGTTTCTCGTGCGCCCGAGAGACGAGGGGCGCCCGCAATGTGACGGTTCGTGCGATCTCGCCGGCGCGTGCGTTGCGCGAACTACGCAAGCACGTGGAGCGCCTGCACCGGGCACTGCGTTGGCTCGCGTGTGACGCGTCGCCGGCGCGCTCCCGTGCCCACACCGTGGCGGGCTAGCGGCCGCAGGCCACGCAACTGCGCGTTACTGAACGGTGACGAGCATCGGGGCTTGGAACGCTTAGAACCCAAGCAGGGTCCGACGCCGAAGTTTTAGTCGTGATGTCGTGCGGCTTCGCCGCCGCGACCGAGTGCGAGCTCGGGCCGCCAACGGAACTTGTCGGCGAGCGGATGCGGATCGCCGAGCGCGATCGACGCGATGAGATCGCCGAGGACCGGCGCGAACTTGAACGCATGACCCGAGCCGCCGGTCGCGACGACGACGTTGGGCCGCGCTGGATCGCGCGCGATCCAGAAGTGGCCGTCGGCGGTATCGCAGTAGACGCAGAGCCGGCGCGCAACGATTGGCGCATCGAGCAGCGAGGGGAACGTGTCGCGCAGCATCTCGCGCAATGCCGCCTCTTGCTCGGGTGTGACCTCGGGCCGCGTGTCTCCCGGTGCGATCGTGATGCCGACGCCGTGGTTCGCGATCTTCACGATGCCGTCGCGATTGATCGGGAAGCCGTAGAACCCGGTGCGCGCGATGTCGGCGCCGAACACGGGGA
This sequence comes from Kofleriaceae bacterium, assembly GCA_036524455.1. Taxonomy (GTDB): domain Bacteria; phylum Myxococcota_A; class Polyangia; order Haliangiales; family Haliangiaceae; genus JABFXX01. The sequence continues at coordinate 4,526 of DATDCH010000353.1, forward strand.
AGCGCGCAGCCTCGAACAGCGACGGATCGCGCGGCCGCAAGTGAAACACCGGTTGGCCGACGGCACGCAGCACGGGCGCGAGCTCTGGCACGAGCAGCGGCACCCACGAGCCCGCGCACACGATCACGAGATCGGCGTCGACGTCGGCGAGCGCGGTGATGCGCGCGCGCTCGATGCGAACGCCGCACGCGTCGGCTTCGGCGGCGAGCTGCGCCACGACGGCACCCGACTCCGCCCAGCCACCGTGCGGGTTGAAGTAGCCGTCGACGTACGCGCCGCGCCGCCACGCCGGAAACCGATCCGCGATCGCATCTGCGTCGAGGCGCTCGAGCGCGTGACCTCGGCGCGTCAGTGTCGCGTAGCTGTCGTGCTCGAAACCGCCCGGTTGCATCGGCGCGCGCGACAGGAACGTCACGCCCGTTTCGTGGAACAGCGGGCGCGGCCACGCTGCGTTCCAGCGCCGCCAACCAGCGAGCGCTTGCTCGCCGAGCGCGGTGTAGTCCTCGTCGGCGCCGTAGTCCACGCGCACGACCTTCGAGATGTCGGTCGACTCGGCGAGTGGATGAGGTAGCTCGGAGTCGTGCAGTCGCACGTCGTGACCGCGTGCTCGCATCGCGAGCGCGGTGGTGACGCCGAAGACTCCACCGCCGACAATCGCTACACGCGCCACGACGACCGCGACGGTACACGAATACGTCAGGCGCTGCCGACGTCGACGTGCATCAGCGCTCGCCGCCCGGCTTCGCGAAGTCCCACGGGAACGACAGCATGCTGCATGGCCCGCCGTGTTGGATCTCGCCGCTTGCCGACGTGCCGGTGACAGCGCTCGTGTTGTCGCTGACCGCGCCGTCCCAGCCGATATCGGTGACGGCCTGCAGCGCCATCACGCACATCTCCTGATCGCCGATGCCCCAGCCGACTTGCGCCGTGCGCGGGTTGTTGAAGCCGCACGTGAGGCGCACGCCCGTCGCGCCAGCGGCCGCGAGATCGAGCGGCGGCTCGATCGCGTGACCCGCGTTATCGCCGTAGCCGTCGTGCCGCATGATCACTTCGCCGTCGCGAGGGCCACCGAAGATCTCGAGCTGCTGGTAGATGCCGAGCTGGTGGTAATGCACGAGCACGTAGTAGAGCGTGTACGACAGCGGCTTGTGCCAGACGTCGTCGTACGCTTTCTGGAGATCGCACTCCATCGTGAATGCGCTCTTCGCGCTCGGCTCGATCGTCAGGTCGTAATACGACATGCGCGCGGGCGCGAGCTTCGCGCTGACTTGCGCCGGCGGCACCGTGTGAATCGCGAGGTGCATCGTGGTCGTGATGTCGGCGTCAGATGTGTTGAGCAGGTGGCTCGAGCCGATCAGCCGGCTGTACGGCGGGATGCGAATCGCCGAGCCGTGCGGCAGCGTCTGCGTTTCGTCGGCCGACTGCGTCGACAGCGCGAACAAGAAGCCGCCTTGCAGCGCCGCGACGAGCTCCCCAAAGTCGTTGTCGTTGCACGACCACGTACCGTCGGGCAGCGCGAAGTTGTGATCGGGAACGAAGAACCAGTTGGCGTGGTGGTACGCGCCGTTGTTGGTCTGCGTGACGGAGTTGACCCACAGCTCGGTGGGGTTATCGAGCGTCCAGCTCTGGCACGTGTCCTCGTCTTCGACACCGGCCGCGACGGTCGTCGTGCTGACGTCTTTCTCGAACGTGCACGCCTCGGTCTGCGGATCGCAGACGTCGGAGCCGCCGCAGCCGACGGCGCCGAAAACGACAAGGACCGCGAGGGCTCGGTTGCGCATGCCTTTGCGCTACCACACCGAGCGACTCGCGGTCCAGGATTGGTTCGACCAGGACTACGTCTAATGATTAGAAGCGAAAGCTTCCTTGGATGTAGCCCGACCAGCCCGACTGCGTCTGGCGTGGCCGCACCGTGTACGACGGACGCGACTGGTAGTAGCCGTACGTCGGCTGCTGGTAGCCGTACTGGTACTGGCGGTGATCGCGCTGGCGCACCGGTTGCGAGTAGAACCGCTGACCTTCGTGCGGAATGATCTGCAGGCGAGCCGTCGTGCGGTCGACGATCTGTCGGCCGTAGTCGAGCTCGACACCTTGGATCAGGCCGCAGTTCGCAGGCAGGTCGACCATGACGCGCTCACCAGGACGGATCGTGTTCATCGGCTGCGAGAACGTGCGGCCATCGGCGAACCGCACGGTGATGCCGCGCAGACGAACGTTGTCGTTGAGCGCGACCAGCTCGAGGCGGCCGGCGTGCGTCGGATTCGTTTGTACGAAGTCCGTACCGTCACGCGGGTCGGCACTCACTTCGAGGAGCAGACCGTTCTGGCGCCAGTAGGTCGGATTTGCGGAAGCCGCACCGGAGGCGAGAGCCAAACCCGCTGCAGCGATGATCGGGACAAGTAGACGGCGTTTCATTTTCGTTCACCCTTTTGGGAGCGCAACACGCTCCGTGTTCGAGGTGATTGACGTCAGCGCTCGTGACGTCTTCAACGAAATCGTGTCCGCAAATCTCCGACGAGGAATCACTACCGCGCGAACGTTTTCGTTTCGTGTCCGATGCGGAACGCCGGCGTCTTCATGATCGGTTGACCGCCTTTGCCCTCGAGCTCGACCGAGCCGTTCCAGTAATCGCGCGCGCACGCGAAGCAGTCGTTCGAGTGATGGCGCACTTTCACGCCGCGCACGCCGGTCACGCCGATCGCGCTCTTTAGTTTGATCTCGGTGCGATTCGCCGCGCCGCCGCCCTTGGCAAGGTTCGTGATCTCGACTTCCGCGAGATCACCGCTCGCGAGCTGCACGGTGAGCCAGGCTTGCGCGCCGTCGCGGACGTCGTCGTCGGTGACGCGCACCGTGGCGATGATCGTGTCGAACGTCATCGGCAACGCCGACTTCACCTTGCCGCCGACCTGCTCGGCTTGCTCCCACATCGCTGCGACGTGCTCGGCACCGTCGAACAGCTTGTCGACGATGTCGGTACCGCCGAGCAGCTCGACCTTGCGCAAGAAGTCGGGAAACAGGCCGATGTGCGCGACGCCGTCGATGTTGTAGTCCCACTCCTTCGTGCCCATCTTCGATTTCGGGAACGCCGCGGAGTAGGTCACGCACGTCGCGCCTTCGCACTTCTCGGGACGCGGCATCACGGCAAAGCCGTTGATGTCGGAGCCGAGGTTGATCGCGAGGCCCGGCGATGCGGCGAGCACCTTGCGCACGTTCTGGATGTAATCGGTCGCGCTCGAGTCACCAAAGCCAATGCCGGCGACGCCCTTGCTCGCGACGATCGCATTGTACTGCGACGGCGTGCGCGTCTTCTCGTGGATGCCGGGGTTGCTCGTGTTGTCGTCGCGCAGACCGTTGTGGCCCGACACGAGTGGATAGCCGCCCGGCTTGGCTGCCGCGTGCGCGATCAGATCCTCGACGGTGTGCTGCGACGCGTGATCGACGTCGAGCATCATGCCGCGCGCCATCATCTCGTCGATCGCGAACTTGCCGAGCTCGGTGAGGCCACGCGAGTTCTTGAAGCCGAGGCCCTTGCCGCACGTCGGAATTGGAATCGTGCCGCCGGCGTCGCCGAGCATGATCGATTTGAACACGTCCCAGCCGTTGTCCTGGCGCCACGTGATGCCGTCGCTGCGGCTCGCGCACACGATGTTCGGCCAGTGACCAAAGTGATACTTCGACGCGCGTGCGAATTCTGCTTCGTAGATCGCGGTGCCGCCGAAGTGGTTGTCGATCACGTGCACGGGGAACACGTAGCGAATGCCCGCGCGGTACAGCCGATCGATCTCGGCTTTGACTTCGCCGCGCGACGGCACTTTCTTCGACCACGCGAAATTGCCGATGTCATCGACCTCGCTGCCGAGGATGATCGCGAGCTTGTCGGCCGCGACGATGCGGCGCAGGTCCTTCGCGGTGTACGCGATCTCCATCCAGCCCTTGTGGCGCGCGACCATGCGCTTCATCTCTTTGATCTGCTGATCGCCGATCGTCTTGTCGTCGTACGGCTGGTTACCGTCGAGGCCACGCGCGAACGTCATGCTGTTGACGGTGAGCGCGACCATCACGCGCATGCCGCCTTCGTGCGCGCGCTTGATCCAATCGACCCACATCTGCTGGTGATCGATGTCGTTGTACTTGGGCCACTTCGCGAACGATGGATAGCCGGGCGGGTGATCTTCGTCGTGCGCCTGGTTGGCGCGTTGGCCCTTCTCGTACTCGGTCAGCACCTTCTTGCGGATCTCGTTGCCGCACTTGTTCTTGATCAGGTCGTGACCGTTGTGCGAGCTGTAGCAAGAGCCGAGCGCTTCCTCGACGCTCTTGGCGTCGCGCGCTTCGCCATTACACGTCGCACCGCTGATCCCGACGCCACGCGCATCCCAGATCGATCCCGCAGGCATCTGGATGCCGACGTCGGGCGCGCCGTGCAGCAGCTTGCCGCCCATGCCGAGATGCGACATCGGATGCGTGTGCAGATCGGCAAAGCCACGCAGCTTCGTGCGTCCCTTGTTCATCCGTTTGCTGAACAGCGGTGACGTAGCTGCAGGCGCAACTCTCACCGCCGGCGTGCTCACCACCCGCGGGGTCGGAGCGGGCGTGGGTGTGGGACGCACCGGATCGGGCTTCACGGGCGCCGGCGCAGGGAGCGGAGTCGGTTGGGCGCCCGCCGTGACGGTGCCGGCCAGCAGCGCGAGAAACGTGATGCGTAAGCTCATGGGATTTCTTTCTGTGTGCCGGCTACATCGCCGGCTCGGACCATTTCGGACGGTCATCCCCACGACGAACCCCTTGCCGAATCTTCCCGGCTGGGTTAGAACTGACACGTCAGTTCCGAGTAACGTCTATGAGTTACATGCGCTCAGAGGCCCGCCAACGCCAGATCCTGGCGTGTGCGAAGCGAGTGTTCGCCGAGCGCGGATTTCATGCGGCGAACGTCAGCCACATCTGCGCGGCGGCCGGCATCGGGCGCGGCACGCTCTACCAATACTTCGCGAACAAGCACGCCGTGCTCACCGCGATCCTGCGCGAGACGCTCGAGCGCGTGCGCGCGCTCATGGAGACGATGTCGCGCGAGACCGCGTATCCGCCGGCCGAGACCGTCACGCGCGCGATCGCGATCGCGGTGTCGACGAAGCAGCTGCGCCGCTTGCTCGCCGTCGTGTTCGATGACGTCGACACGCTGCGCATTCTGCTGCGCGAAGCGGTCGGCCTCGACTCGCAGGTCGAAGCGATCTTGAACGAGATCGACGAAGCGCTGATCAGTATCGTCGAGCGCGACATCAAGCGCTCGCAGCAAGCCGGCTACGTGCGCGACTGCGATCCGCACATCGCGGCAACGCTGATCGTCGGTGGCGTCGAGAAGCTCGGCCTCGCCGCGCTGCGCAGCTCGGCGCCGGTCGACCTCGACGCGCTCGCGCGCGAAGCGGCCACGATGCACGCGATCGGTCTCATCTCCGATCGCCTGAAACCGAAATGAACTCTTACCGACCGGGATGGAGAAACTTGCTGACGAAGGAGAGCCCATGGCGACGCTGACTGACCGCTGGCTTCGGCCCCGCACACCTCGCACGCAGTTCCCGCCATACGAGTACGGCGACCCATCGCTCGTCGGGCTTGCCGAAGCGCGCACGAGCACGGTCGCGCGCATCTATCACAAGGGTCACGAGCAAGCGTGGGATGGCCGTACCGTACTCGACGAGCTCGTCGCCAAGCACGGCGGCATCAACTTCCCCGCCGACAAGAAGGAAGCGTTCGGGCGCGTCGCGTCCGTGCTGCTGTGGGGCGAGCTCGCGGCGTGGTCGATCAGCGCGGACCTCGCGCTCAAGCTCGAAGACACGCCGGCGAAGATGGCGGCATCGAGCCAGGTGTTCGATGAAGCGCGCCACTTCTATGTGCTGCGCGATTACATGTGGCGCGCGGGCATTCCGATCACGAAGCTCGGTGGCTGGAGCCGGCGGCTGCTCGTCGAGCTGCTCGAGACCGATAACCTGATGCACAAGGTCGTCGGCATGCAGCTGCTCGTCGAGAGCACGGCGGTCGTCATGTTCCGCATGATCGCCGAGGCGAAGCTCGAGCCCGTGCTCAGCGAGCTGCTCTATTACTTCGAGCGCGATGAAGCGCGCCACGTCGGCCTCGGCGTGCTCACGCTACCCGACGTGCTTGCGGGCCTCTCCGAGCGCGACGCGTGGCGGCTCTGGTGGTTTCAGACCCGCATGAACCTCGAGATGACGATGGGCGGTATCACACTGCGTCATGCGTTCGACGAGCTCGGCATCGACCAGGCCGAGATGAACATGCAGGGCTTCAAGTACCACCGCGAGATCATGCGCCGGATGCGCAAGTCCGACCCGGGCAAGGGCGCCGACTCCAAGAACCTGCGCGGCCTGTTCAAGATTTCGCGTAAGGGCCAAGACGCGTTCCAGGAGTTCTTCTTCCCGACGAAGCCGCGTTCTCCTCGGCAAGCCCGCATGTTCGATGCGCTCGTGACGTTCGCCGAGAAGACAGACCAGTGGCTGCGCGCCCGCTCGCCGGTCTAGCGCAGGGCTGGTACACGCCGCCCCAGTCAGTTTGTGCAACTCGCGTGTAAGCCGATGACAGCGGACGTTGCTGCCACCGACGGCGTGTCGATCCGCACTCTCTACCCATGAGACTCGCTGCGCTCGTCGTCGGATTCCTCCTGGTGCTCACGGCCGACGCACGCGCAGGCGGTGTCGACTGGAGCGAGTACATCGACAAGGACGGCTCGTCGAAAGTGCCGGCGTCGAAGACACCGACGAACTTCGTCGACATGGAAGCGGACGCCGCCGCCGACGAAACGCCGAAGGCCACGAAGGCAACCAAGGCGACGAAGGGCAAGAAGGCGGCGAAGGCCAAGCGTGTCGCGCGCGCGTCGAAGGCGAAGGGCAAGAAGGGCGCGAAGGCGAAGTCGGCGAAGACGAAGAAGCGTCGCTGATCGCGCGTTCACGTCGGCGCGATCTGACCGCCGGTTGCTCGCGTCTACTTGGGGTCGAGCTCGTCTGAACCGTTGAAGCTCGGGCCGCTGCTAGCGGCCTTCTGTCGCTTGGCTTCCCGCTTGTTGAAGCTGGCGCCGTCCTGCACTTCTTGGCTCGTCGCGGGTTGCCACTTTCGGAACGTCACCCCATCGCGTAGTGCGTCGACCGCGTCGCTTGGGTTCGCGTCGCTGGAGCTGAACGTCACCTCGCCGCCGGTGGCTCCGCGTGCGGGCTCAGCGTCGTCATACGTGTACTCGGGAGGCGGCGTCTCCAACTCGAAGGACGTCGCTCCGAGCATGGCCTCGCTGACATTCGTCGGCACCGCCGCGCGATGGCCGTCGACAAACGCACCGCCCGCCGCGGCGAGCGCGCCCGCCGCAACCGCTGCCGCACCGAGCTCGGCAACGAGCTTGCGCTTGCGCACGTGGATGTCGAGCTTGCAGTCCTTCGTCACCATCGTGCCGTCGGCGCGCACGAAGAACCGCACGCACAGCTTGCCTTCGTTGAGGTGCACGAGCCGTTCGATCTGTTCGCGCGTGAGCGCGGCGAAGTTGTAGACGTTCTTCTTACACTGGCCGCAGTGGCGCACGCGGTCGTTGCCCTTCATGTCGTCCCAGTTGGCCGCACACGGCGTCGCGAGCTCGGCGTCGAGCACGCGCGTGCGCACGCGCCGGCGCGCCTCGGCGACCAGCTGCTGCGCGCGGTCGAGCTCCTCGACCTTCTCGTTTGCTTCTCGATGCAATGACTCGACGCGGGCCTCGAGGGCCGCGAGGTCGTCGCGATAGCTCATGTCCCACCGACAACGCCGCGCGCGATCCGGTTGCGGGTTTCGTCAAGTCGCGATGGCCACGAGCTTTGCGACCGTCGCTCGCGCAACTGGTTGCGCTCTTCAAATCGCGATGACGCCGAGCTTCACGAGCACCGCGACCAGCAACACCACCAGCGTCGCGAGACCAACCAGCCACGGCCACAGCGGCTCCTGCTTGCGCCGCTTCAGCATGCCGTCGCCGACGGGCATCGCCTTGATGCTCTCGCGGCGGCGTTCCTCGACGGCGGCCGCGCTCGCGGGCAGCCGCGTCGCGGCTTCATCGATCGTCTCGGCGTCCTCGGTCTCCTCGGTGATGACCGGGCTGGCACCGGTGTTGCCGCGCGTCTCGAGCGCGCGCAGCTCGTAGATCGACTGGATCTGCGCACTCTCGATGATCTCGCTCAGTGCCGACAGGCCGCTGTCCTCGCGCATCTTCTGCTTCTGCGCGAACGCCCACTCGACCCACGTGACGAGCTGCGATCGCGTCACGAGCGGAAATTCCTTGGCGTGCGCGACGAGTGCAGCGCGCAGGCTCGCGGCGGTCTGCCAGCGCTTTGCGGGATTGCGCTCCAGTGCCCTGAACAGAATGTCGTCGAGCGCCGACGTCACCTCCGCGCGAGACCGCGACGCCGGCGGAATCGCCTTGTTGCGCACCTGATCGATCATCGCGAAGTTCTCTGCCGCGTCGAACAGGCGATTGCCGGTGAGCAACTCGTGCAGCACGACACCGACCGCCCACAGATCGCAGCGCACGTCGAGCGCACCGTCGAGGTACTCGGGGGCCGTGTAGTGGAGCTTGCCTTTGATGATGCCGGACTGACTCTCGACCGACGACTGCTTTGCCTTCGCGAGCCCAAAGTCGATCAGCTTGACGAACCCGGAGTTCGCCACGATCAGGTTCTGCGGCGACACGTCGCGATGCACGATGCCAAGTGGCAGGCCTTCCTCGTCGCACAAGTTGTGCGCGTGGCGGAGCGCGTCGCAGATCTGGATGCCGATCTCGAGCACGATCGGAATCGGCATGTAACCGACGGCCGTGTCGCATTGCCGTGCGAGCTGCTGCACCGTCGGGCCTTGCACGTACTCGAACGCGATGAAGTACGTACCGGAGATCCGGCCAAACTCGAACACGCGCGCAATGTTCGGGTGCTTGAGGTAACGCGCGAGCCGGGCCTCGTCGATGAACATCGCGACCAGGTCGGGGTTCGCGGCGACGTGCGGATA
>DATDCH010000354.1:0-5912 GCA_036524455.1 Kofleriaceae bacterium
TCGCAGCCGCGCTCGCCGAGACCTGGCCCATCGCCGGCATCGTGGCCGACGCGCCCCAGGGCCTTGCTCATCGTCGCTTGCAGAACGTGCGCGTGTGGAACGGCTGGATCGATCTCAGTCAGCTGAAGCTCGTCGACGACAAGCCAGCATCGCCGTAGCCGCTAGCGCGAGCGCAGCGAGATGCCGTACTCGATCTCGGTCTTCGTCTCGGCGACCGGGAATGCCCACCGCGTGATCGCGGACGTCATGCACTGGTGCGCGCCCGCCGGCACGTCGCCACCGAGCTCGATGTCGGTCACCACGCCGGCATCCGAGATCGACAGCTCGAGCTCTGCCGTGCAGGCACCGGCGCGCTGCGCGTGCGGCACGAGGTCCCAGCAGTTTTGGATGTCGCTCATGTGAGCCTGCACGACCGTCGCGACCTGCGCCTGGCTGAGGCTACGCGGAATGATCTGCTCGACGTCGCGCTCGAACTTCGCGCCGGTTTGCCGACGACCGAGCACGAAGTCATTGCCCATCTTCATCACCGGTGCCTTGCCCTTGCGCGGTTTCGCCGGCTTCACGGTGACGACCGCGCGGCGCTCGAGGTCGGCATATGGCGCGAGCACCGACGACGTGTCGGGCGGCAACGCCGGGATGTCGAGCGCGCCTGCGTCGAGCGCAGCACTCGCGTTCGCGGCGATGACCGCAGCGGCGTCCGTGGTTGCGTCGGCGGCCGGCTTCGGAGCCTCGACCTTGGCCGCCAGCGTGACGGGTTTGGCTTCGCGGTGCTTCTTCTTTCCATTCCCCGCGACCGCAGGCGCGGAGAGCATGCCGATGCCGGCGACGACGAAGAGGATGGTCTTCATGATGACGGCCCAAGAGCAGCCGCCGTGCCACGGCAACTGTCGAACGGTTGTGCGGACTTTCGTCCGCAGCTGGAGTCCGCCGGCCTTGGGTCTCGCGTTCCAAGGGAGGCTCCTCGAGCTTCCACCTAACGGCGCGAAGCTCGCGTTGCCGCGACGAGGACAACCAACCCCAGCGGCTGCGCGACGAGCAACGTGAGCGCGACGCTCGTGCCCGCGTGATCGGCCACCGTACCGACAAGAACCGGCAGCGCGAGACCCAATGGCGTGAACAAGTGACTCGCCGCGAGCACCGCGCCCGACGCTTCGGGCTTGCGCGCATACGCCTGCGCGGCGGCGAGCGCGTAGAGCGGCGCCGAGCACGCACCGACGAGCGCGAACAACAGCGTCGACACGAGCGGCGTTGGCGCGGCGAGCCACGGCACGTACGTGACCGCGGTGCCGATGCAGCTCGCGACTAGCACCCAGCGCTCGGAGCGTCGCTTCAGCAACAGATCGCACGCGACGAGACCGACGGCACCGCCGATCACGAGCGCGGCGATCGCGGCGCTCTGCCAGAGCGGACTCGCTTGCAGGTCGACGCGCAGATGGATCGACGCGAACACGACGAGGATCTCGTCGAGCAGATCGCACAGCGCGCAGCCGAACAGCCATGCAATGAGGAGACGGTCGCGCAACGCATCGCGGAGGGCGGCCCACAGCGATGGCTGCGGTTCGGCTTGCTCCGGTGACGACGCCGGCGGAGCGGCTGCGGGCTCGGTCGCGATCAGCGCGAGGAGGCAGATCACGATCACGCCGCCGACGATCGCGAAGCCCGCGCGCCAACCCGCGCCCGCGAGCGTCAGCGCCGCGAGCAATCCAGGTGCGGCGAGATCGCCGGCGAGCGACCACATGCTCCAGCGGGCGAGGGTTCGGCCACGCTCGTGCGAGAACTGATCGACGAGCATCGCCTGCGCGATCCCCGTCGCCGTGCCGCTTGCGATCCACAGCACCGACAGCGCGAGCGCGAACGTCACCGGGCCCGACGCGAGCGCCGCGAGCCACGCACCGATCGCCATCGCCGCGAGCCCGCCGCGCACGAACCAGCGTCGCGGATAGCGATCTGCGAGCAAGAACAGCAGCGGCTCGACGACCAGCGCGATCACGCCCGGACCGAGGAAGATCGCGAGCGTGAGCACCGCGTGCGTCGTGCCGAACGTGCGCTCGAGATCCGCCGCGGCAACGCCGGGCACACCGGAGCTGAGCTCGTCGAGTGCCGCGAGACCGAACAGCAAAGTCGTGAATGGAAGCAGCCGGCCGAGGCCGGCTACGACACGGAATCAGATGCGTTCGGTGAAGTTGCGCGCCATGACGCAAGCATACCGCCGCCTGCTGCGATTTGTTCCCGCGCCGCTAGCCGACTAAGAATCGCTCGTAGATCGCGTACGCGAGCGCCGTGGCCGACAGGATGTAGAGCGCGATCACCAGACCGAGGCCGCCCCGGCGCGGTTCGGCCACAGGCATTGGCGCCGATCGACGCGGACCTGGGGCAACAGGTGCCACCGACGACGGCGTCGCGATGGGGTCGGCACTTATGATGATCTTGGCGCTGGCCTCGACCGGACGATCGGGGTCGCTTCGGGCTTGGCCCTCGCCGGCGACGGCCTCGCCTTGCTCGCTGGTTTTCAGGGCGCCCACACCGTAGATGGTACACCGACTTGTTTCGTGGGCTGCGTCGCTATTCTGACGGCTTGTGATACCGAGGTTCTGTCGAGGACAATGCAGGCGTGGAGCAGCGCAAGTACTGCGTAGTCTGCGGAAGCATTTATCGGCATGAGCTCCGCACATGTCCCGAGGATGGTTCCGTGCTCCGCGTCGATCACGAAGAGGGCCAGCGCTACGCGCTCGGTCACGTGCTCGGCAACTACCGGCTGATCCGCAAGCTCGGCGAGGGTGGCGTCGGCACCGTCTACGAGGGCGAGCACGTGCGGCTCGGCCGCAAGATGGCGCTCAAGGTCCTGCATCCCGAGACCGCGAGCGCGGAGACGATCGTGCGGTTCTTCAACGAGGCGCGAGCGGTCAATCAGATCCGCCACCCGAACATCGTCGACGTCGAAGACTTCGTCACGACCGACAGTGGCGAGCACTACCTGATCATGGAGCTGCTGCAGGGTGAGGACCTGCGCGGCGTGATCAGTCGCGAAGGCGTGATGAACCCGCAGCGCGTGTCGGCGATCGGCGAGCAGATGGCGTCCGCGCTCGGCGCGATCCACCGCGCGGGCATCCTGCATCGCGACCTCAAACCCGACAACATCTTCCTGATCCGCCAACCCGACGGGACCGAGATCGCAAAGCTGCTCGACTTCGGGATCGCGAAGTTTCTCACCGACAAAGAAGGCATGACCCGCGCCGGCATGACGCTCGGCACGCCCGAGTACATGGCGCCCGAACAGATCTTGTCGAGCGGCAAGCCCGGGCCGGTCGCCGACATCTATTCGCTCGGCATGCTCATGTACGAGTGCCTCGCGGGCGCGCCGGCGTTCACCGCGACGACGACGGCCGCGATCTTACGCGGCCACATCAGCGAGCCGATCGTGCCGCCGTCGCATCGCCGCGGTGAGACGCTGCCGGCGGTGCTCGAGAGCGCGGTGCTCAAGTGCCTCGAGAAGGATCCGAAGCACCGGTTCGTCGACGGCGACGCGCTCGCGATGGCGCTGCGCGCCGATCGCGCCGTCGATCTCGTGACGCCGCGGTTCAAGCCCGGCAAGACTCGTGCACACAAGAGCCGCGCGTTGCAGATGCTGCCTGCGTTCGCGATGGCCGCAGCGGCTGCGGTGATTCACTTCATGCCGCGTCCCGAGCAGGCGAGCGCAGCGCCGGTGCCGGTCGCTGCACCTGCGAAGTCCGTCGAGCCTGCGCCGGCGCCTGTGCCGGTCGAGGCCGCGCCCGCCCCGGCGCCGGGTGTGGAGTCGCCCCCCGAACCCGCGGCCGTGCCGGTGCCGAAGGAGATCGAGGTCGCGTTGATCTCGAATCCCGAGGGCGCGGAGCTGTTCATCGGCACGAAGTCGATCGGCGTGGCGCCCACGATGGCGACGATCCCCGTCGGCAACCAGCCGGTGACGCTCGTCGCCAGGTTTGCCGACGGCAGCGAAGCGAAGCAGACGATCGTGCCCGATCGCCCGATCCCGCAGGTCGCGTTCGCGCGGCCTCAGAAGCCGACCGAGGTCCCGGCGAAGAAGCTGGTGCGCGTCAAGCCGCCGGCGACAAACAGCACCCCTGCCAAACGTCAGCCGCCAGCGCGCGACAAACTCGACAGCCGCGATGGCACCATGGATCCGTTCAAGTGAAGTCGTGCCCGACATGCCGCCGCAAGTTCGTTGACCGCGAGGATCGCTGCGCGCTCGATGACACGCGCCTCGTGGCGGGACAGGGACAGCTGCCGGCAGACGTCGGTCGCACGCTCGGCCCGTACGAGCTGATCTGTCGGCTCGGCGAAGGCGGCATGGGCAACATCTACATCGGGCGCCACAACCAGCTCGGTCGCGTCGTCGCGATCAAGGTGCTGCGCCCCGAGCTCGCGAACCAGAAAGACAACGTCGCGCGGTTCTTCCACGAAGCGCACACGATCAATCGGCTGCGGCACCCAAACATCGTCGAGTCGATCGATCTCGTCGAGGACGTCGTCGACGGTGCGTACTGCGTGCTCGAGCTGCTCGCGGGGCACGATCTCAAGACGCGGCTCGAGGGCGGGGCGCTGTCGCTCGATTCGGCGATCCACATCGGCGTGCAGCTCGCCGACGCGCTCGGCAAAGTGCATGCGCTCGGCGTGGTGCACCGCGATCTCAAGCCGGAAAATCTGATCCTGATCGAGCGCGACGGCCGCGATGATTTCGTCAAGCTGATCGACTTCGGCATCGCCCAGATCGGCTTTCAAGGCGAGAACGGCATCGTCGGCACCGCGAAGTACATGGCGCCCGAGCAGGGCAACGTGAACATGCCCGTCGATCGGCGCGCCGACATCTACGCGCTCGGCGTGCTGCTGTTCGAGATGGTGACCGGCCACCACCCGTTCCCGTCGAGCACCGACAGCGAGTATTTGGTCCAGCACGCCGACACGCCGCCGCCGAAGCCGTCGAAGCTGGCGCGCTGCCCGGCTGCGCTCGAAACGGTGATCCTGCGCTGCCTCGAGAAACGCCCCGAGCGGCGCTACGCGTCGGCCGATCAGGTCGCTGCGACCCTGCGCATGATCGACCCGCGCAAGGGCCGCGGCTCGCGCGTCGCGTGGGCGTTCGCGGGCATCGTGCTCGCGGGCGGTGCAGGCGCGGCGTCGTTCGTGCTCGTGCCGAAGTACTTCGCAAGCACGAAGGCCGAGGCGAAGGTCGAGATGGCGACGAGCGAAGCAGTCGCCGCCGTTCCGGTCGCACCCGCCGTACCGCAACCGGTCGAAGCCGCGCCGGCTGCGCGACCGGTCGAAGCCGCGCCGCCGCAGGCCGAACCAGCGCCCGCGATCGTCGAGATCGACATCGTCTCGACGCCCAAGGGCGCGTCGGTGTATCGCGTCGGCGAGACCGTCGCGCTCGGCGTCACGCCGTTCACGGTGCCGCTGTCGCGCTCCGACAAGCCGGTGAAGATGCGGTTCGAGAAGGCGGGCTTTCAAGCCAAGACGATCGAGGTGCCGATCGCTGCATCGCTCGAGATCGAGGTATCGCTCGCCAAAGCGCGCGAGCCCGTCGCTGCGAAGTCGTCGGTACGCATCCGTAAGCCGACGAGACCCACCGCCACCGACACGAAGCCAAAGTCCTCGACGCAGCTGCAGCGCGAGGGCACGATCGATCCGTTCGCGAAGTAACTTACCGAGGTGTTTATGCGAGCTCTGCTTGCGGTCTCGATGCTCATGTACGTGCTGGGGTCAGGCGCCGCGCCCGCGGCCGCAGAGACCGAGCTGCTCGTCATGCCTCCGGTCGGTAAAGATGCGAAGGACGTCAAGGCTGCGCTCGCGAAGTCGAGCTTCGCGCTGTCGGGCAAACCGATCGATGCGAGCTGTGCGAGTGACCCCGGCTGCCTCACGAAGCACGGTACCGACAGCGG
>DATDCH010000355.1:0-19291 GCA_036524455.1 Kofleriaceae bacterium
CTTCGGCCGGCGTGCGAGGCGCGGCATTGGCTCTGTGTAGCGCGACTATGGCTTCTTGAACCGCGCGCGATCGAGGCCGTGGCGCTCGACCAGCGCCCACAGGTTTTTCCGATCCATCCCGGCGGCGCGTGCAGCCTGCGCGAGGTTGCCGCGATGCACATGAAGGAGCTCGGTCAGGTAGTTGCGCTCGAACGTATCGATCGTCTCTTGCTTGAGCTCGCGAAACGGGCGCGTGACGTCGACGCGCACGCCCGCGGTGTCGGCGGGCGGCAGCGCGATGTCATCCTCTTCGATCACTGCGCCGGCGGCGACGACCATCGCCTGGTGGATCTTGTTCTCGAGCTCCCGGACGTTGCCGGGAAACTCGTACGCGGCGAACCGCGCCAGTGCACCGGCCGACACCCCCTCGACGTGCTTGCCGAGCCGCGCGCGATACTTGTGCACGAAGTGATGCACGAGCAGCGCGATGTCCTCGGGACGCTCGCGCAGCGGCGGCATGTGCATCGGGAATACGTTGATCCGGTAATACAGATCCTGGCGGAAGCTGCCGCGCGCGACGAGCTGATCGAGGTCGCGGTTCGTCGCCGTGATAATGCGAACGTCGACGCGGCGATCCTGATCGTCGCCGATGCGGCGAAACTCCTGCGACTGCAAAACGCGCAGCAGCTTCGCCTGCAGCGGCAGCGGCAGCTCGCCGATCTCGTCGAGAAACAGCGTGCCGGTATGCGCCGCTGCGAGCAACCCCTCGCGATCGCGCGTGGCGTCGGTGAACGCGCCGCGCACGTGGCCGAACAGCTCGTCCTCGAGCAGCGTCTCGGGAATCGCCGCGCAGTTGACGACGACAAACGGCGCGTCGTGGCGCGGCGACGAATTATGAATCGTGCGCGCGACCAGTTCCTTGCCGGTGCCGCTCTCGCCAAAGATCGCGACCGTGACATCGGTCGCCGCAACCATCGCGATCCGATCGTAGAGCTCCTTGATCCACGAGCCCGAGCCGATGATGACGTCGCTCTTGCGCGGCCGGCGCTTGTCGCCCCGCGTGTCGCCCGCCGCAGTCCGCCCGACCCGAAACGCGAGCTCGGCAGCAACGAACGGCCGCGCGATCACATCGGCGGCGCCGACCTTCGTCGCGAGCGCGATGCCGCCCTCGCCGCTCGCGATCAAGACGACGCGTGCACTGCCGCCCGCCGATGCGAGGTCGCGCACGAGCGCCGCCGTCGGCGCTGGGTCGGCGTCGAGCACGATCACGTCGAACGGCTGGCCGCCGCGCAACAGGCCGAGCGCGCCCTCGCGCGCGACCCACGCGACTTCGCCCGCGAGGTCGCCGAGCAAGTCGGCGATCACATCGCGCGTCGACGAGCTCTTGTCGACGACGAGCACCCTCGGCGGCATCGCTTGGATTGTACCCCCGCAGCGGACGCGAGGCTTTGGACCGCCGGCCTCGGCCAAAATGACCAGAGGCTCTAAGATGGCCTCTTGCGCGTTTTTCGCCAGACGAGCTTGGACAGGACGTTCGGTCGAGGTTGTGTTGGGCGCATTACCCACGTGGGTGTGGCGATAGCTGGTGCGCGTCGTCCGTGCCGCGCCGCCGCCCTGGCCTCGTCCTTCGCGCGTAGCTCGGCACACGCGGTGGACCGGACAGCGCCGCACGCCGAGCTCGTCGCATGCGGTCGAGACGGCACGGGCTCTGAAGGAACGCGGCTTCGACAAGCGGCAGATCAAAGTCGCGATGGACAAGACGCGTACCCACGTGGGTACGGCCGAGCTGAGTAGCAAGCAGTGGCTCGAGATCGCGATCGGCTACTGCGGCGGGAAGACAACCGGCTAGCACGCTCGCGTTCGCGGCCGCCCGCCCGGCGTTCGCCGGGTCTACGGCTGCGCAACACGACCGTGCAAGTCAGAGCAGGCTCGCGTTTGCCGGCGACTGCCCGAGAGTGAAGTGTATCCGCGCAAGCATCAGCGACCGGAGCGTTCGCCGGCTCAGCCGGCCGCCACGGCTGCGCAACACGACTCTGCAGATCAGCGGGCGCGAACAGCGATTCAGATAGTTAACGCGATGCCGATGAAGTCCGGCGTCGGCGAATCGATCACGCGAGTAGACAACGCTGCGCACGTCTCAAGATGGAACGGTAGTTGCTGAAGTGCGCAGCACAGGAGAATGACCATGACCAAAGTTACGATTCACGAATTGCTCAGCATCACCACGATCGATCTCGATACCGTCACCGGCGGCGCAAGCGCGTTCGAGCGGGCCAACATGGGCCACTGGGTCAGCAGCGGCGGCTATTCCCGCTACAGCTACCACAACAACGCGCAGTGGCGCGTTCGGCCGGTGCCGCGCTCGCGGTTCTGAGCTACCAGTCCTTCTCGGGATCTTTTGCTCGACCGCTTGCACGACGGCGCGCGCCATCGCGCTGCAGCTGCCGCGAGTAGTCCTCGAGATCATCGAGCTTGCCGTCGGTCGGCGTCTTCGGGCCCTGCGGATGCGTGCGGCCCGAGTGCTTGCGCTGGCTCTGCTGGTTCTGGTTCTGCGAATCGTTGGAACCTTGGTTCTGCGGATCGTTCGAGCCCTGACCTTGGCCTTGGTTCTGCGGGTCGCCCTGCTGGCCTTGCTGGCCTTGCTGCTGCTGGCCTTGCTGGCCCTGCTGCCCTTGTTGGCCCTGTTGCCCTTGTTGGCCCTGCTGACCTTGCTGGCCTTGTTGGCCCTGCTGCCCTTGCTGACCTTGCTGACCTTGCTGGCCCTGCTGACCCTGCTGGCCCTGCTGACCTTGTTGGCCCTGCTGACCTTGTTGCCCCTGCCCTTGCCCCTGCCCCTGGCCTTGCTGCTGCTGTTGTTGCTGCTTCTGCCGGCGCTTGAGCGCGAGCTCGAGGTTGAGGCGCGCGTCGTCGAGCGACGGCTGATCCTTGAGCGCTGACTTGTAGGACTCGATCGCGTCCTCGAGCTTGTCTTGGTTGAGCAGCGTGTTGCCGCGGTTGTAGTTCGCCTGCGCGCGAATCTTCGGATCGCGCGAGGTCGCCGCGGTCTTGAGGCTCTCGAGCCCACGCTCGACGAGACGATCCTTTTCGGCCTTGTCCTTCGCGCCCTGCGCCTGGTTGAGCTCGACGGTGCCACGGTTGTACGCGAGGCCCGCCGGATCGACGGCGGCATCCTTCGCCGCACGACCGTAGGCCGCGAGCGCGTCATCGAGCTTGCCCTCGGCAAACGCCTTGTTGCCCGCTTCGACGTCGGGGTTCGGCGAGCGAAAGGGCTCCCAGCCCGCGAGCGCGAGGACGAGGAACGGCGCGAGCCAGCGGCGCAAGCGACGCATGCGTCGAGCATGACACGGCGGGTGCATCAGTGCTCCTCCGGATAACGCCGGCGCCGGCGGGTCGAAATGGCCGCCTCGATGACGAGGAGCAGCAAGCCCGCGAACAGGAACGGCTGGAAGATGTCTCGCTTTTCGTCGACCTTCTTGGTCGCGAGGCCGCGGTTGACGCCGCGCAGCGCGTCGACGATCGGCATCGGATCGATCTCACCGCGCTCGGAGGCGATGAAGTAGCGCTTGGGGTCACCGCCGGCTTCGGCGACTAGCTTCATGCCGGCATCGTCGCGCTTGGATACGACGGTCGAGCCGTCCTTGTTCTTCTTCGGTGTCGCGGTGGGCCGGCCCTCGTAATCGATCTCGTGGACGACACCGCCTTGCGTGGTGCCGACACCGATCACGAACACGGCGATGCCGAGCTCGCGGGCCGTCGCGACCTCACGCAGCGTGTCGGCGTCGCTCTCGCCGCCGTCGGTGAGGATCACGATCGCCTTGCCGCGCTCGACCTGCTGTTCGACGACTTCGTCTTCAGCCGGCTTGTCCGTCGGATCGAGACTCTCGCCGGCGAGCGGATCGCCACCGTGCCCGCGGCGGCCGATGCGCGCGCACCCGAGGTCGTCGTAGAGGTCGGGGCGCAATAGGCAGCGCGAGACGCGGAACACTTCGGCGACATTCGAGCCGGGCGGCAAGTCGGCGGGCCCGAGATCGTGCATGAACCGCACGGCGACTTGGTGATCCTCGGTGACCGGGAAGTGCGCGGCCGCGCCGGCAAACACGACCGGGCCGACGCGATCCTCGGGCAGCTCGTCGACGAGCGCAGTCGCGAGCTCGCGAGCGCGCGCGAGCCGGCTCGGCTTGAGTGCCTTCTCTTGCATCTCGATCGTCATGCCGACGTCCTCGACGAGCATCGATTTCGAGACGTCGAGCGCGATGACGAGGTCGAGCCCGCGGAGCTCGACCTTGCGCGTACCGGCGACTTGCGGCCGCGCGAGCGAGTAGACGACGAGCCCGAGACCGATCTGGCACAGGATGAGCTTGAGCAGGCGACGGCGCGGCGACGCCGTCACCATCACCTTTTGCAAGACCGGCAGCTCGCCGATCCGCGACGCGAGCTTGCGACGCTGCACGCGGTCGAAGAGATAGAGCAGCAGCAGGATCAGCGGTGTTGCCGCCGCGAGCCACAGCACGTCGGGATGCGCGAAGCTCATGGCAACCTCCGCAACCGCGTGTGCGAGAGCAACAGCTCGAGCGCGACGAGCAGCGCGGCGAGCAGGGCGAACGGCACGAACAGTTGCTTGTCGGGAATGCGCTCGCTGACCGTGCGCTTCGTGGTGTCGAGCTTCGTGCGCACGGTCTGGAAGCCGCGATCGAACGTGGCGTAGTCGCTCGCGCGGAAGAACTCGCCGCCGGTCGCCGACGCGATGTTGCGCAGCGTCGCCGGGTTGACCGACATACCGCCGAACAAGTCGGAGTCTTCTTTGCCGACGAGCAGCGTGTAGACCTTGATGTTCTCCTTCTTTGCGGCGCGCGCGGCCTCGTCGGGATCGAAGCGGGTCGTCCAGTTCGAGTCACCGTCGGAGAGCAGAATGATGACCTTGCTCTTCGCGTCGGAGCGGCGCAGCTGCGCGACTCCGAGCGCGAGACCGTCGCCGATCGCGGTACCCAGCTCGGGGACGTCACCGATCACGAGGTCGGCCACGATCTTCTCGA
This sequence comes from Kofleriaceae bacterium, assembly GCA_036524455.1. Taxonomy (GTDB): domain Bacteria; phylum Myxococcota_A; class Polyangia; order Haliangiales; family Haliangiaceae; genus JABFXX01. Next base: position 5,013 of record DATDCH010000355.1, read on the forward strand.
GCATCTTCGAGTCGTGCGTCAGCGGGCACTGCATCATCGCCTGCTGGCCGAAGATCACGAGACCGATGCGGTCGTTCTTGTTGCGGCGCAGGAACCGGCGCACGACCCGCTGCGCGGCATCCATGCGATCGCGCGGCATGTCGGTCTCCTCCATCGACTTCGACATGTCGAACACGATCACGATGTCGATCGAGTCGACCTCGCGCTCGATCGTGCGGTAGGTCTCCGGACGCGCGAGCCCGAGCGCGAGTGCGATGATCGCGAGCGCACGCAACGCGCCCGGTAGATCGGCGAGCAGCGCGCCAATGCCGCGCGTCTTGATCAGCTTGACCTGCGAGAACGCCATCGACGCCGAGCGCCGGCGATGCAAGTGAAACGCGATGACCCCGGCGATCAGCGCACCAGCGGCGAGGAAGATCGCGCGCGGCGACTTCCACACGACATCGTCGAGCTCGACGACCTGCTCCATGCCGAATGCGAGCCTGAACAGGTGCTTTAGCTCCGCCCACATGCGGCCGACCGGCACTTCGTAGATCGCGGATGCGATCAGGACGATCATCAAGCCGACGCCGAACGTCAGCAGCCACGGCCACACCGCACGAAACACGCGCTCACGGGTGAGCTTGGGCTTCGGTTCCGTCACGCGGCCTCCTCGCCCTGCGAGCTCGACATCTTCGGCAGGCTCGTCGAGCTGCTCGCGATCTCGCGCGTCGTCGCCGCAACGAGCTGGCGCGCGGCTTCGAGCACGCTGTTCGCATCCGCAGCGGTCGCGCGGAATCCACCATACTTGACGATGTCGCAACGCTCGAGCCACGTCTCGATCAGCGCGCGCTCGTCGGCGGGCGCGACCTTCGCGAGCGAGCGCATCAGCTCGTAGCTCGTCAGATCGAGCGTCGCGACGCGATACCGCGCACCGAGGTACTCGCGGATCACGTCGACCATCTCGGCGTAGCCGACTTTGCGATCGTCGTCGCGATCGAGCACGCCAGAGCGCTCGATCTCGAGCAGCCGCGCAAGCGCGCGCTCGCTGGTCATGTCGATGCGGCGCGGCGCCGGCCCCACGGGCACGAGCGCACCGACAAGCGTGCGGACGCGGCGACGCCGGCGCGCGTTGATATAGAGGTAGCCCGACAGCGCGCCGAGCATGAGCGCGATGCCGCCGCTCACCCACAGCCAGAACCAGTCGCGACTCATCAGCCGCACCGGCGGTGTGTCGCCTCGCATCAGCTTCGGATCGTCGACGACATCGCCGAGCACGCCGGTCACCTTCACCGGCACGGTGTTCGTGATCACCTGCCCCGCTTTACCCTGCGACGTGAACGTCACGGCGAGCGGCGGGATCCGCAGATCGCCGACCTCCCACGCGTAGACTTCGATCTGCCACTCGCGCTCTTTTTTGCCGTCGGGCCGCGTCTTGTCGGCGGCGACGCGCTTCTTGACGACCTCGAAGTCGCCGCCGATCTCGAGCGGCTCGCGCAGGTTGACCTCGCCATCGGGCGCGTAGATCGCGGTGACGAATAGCGTGAACCGATCGCCGAGCCGCACGATCGAGGGGCTCGCCGCCGCGCTGACCTCGGGCGGTGTGACGTCGACCGGAATGATGATCTGCGGTGGTGGTTTCGCAGATCCGGATCCCGCGCCAGATCCGGAACCCCCAGCGGATCCTGATCCGACGGCACCACCACTACCCGCGGCGCTACCACTTCCGGCAGCGCTACCACTTCCCGCAGCGCTGCCACTTCCCCCAGCGCTGCCCGCCGAACCCGCGAGCGGATCCGCCGGTGCACCCGGATCGGCACCTTGTCCCCACGCGGTCGCCGAAACGATCGCCACGAACGCGATGGCGGCGAGCCGCTTCATCCGTGCGCCATCCTCTTTGCGCGCGCCTTGAAGAACGCGATCAGCGCATCGACGTACGGCTCGTTCGTCGCGACCTCGACGACGTCGAGGTTGATCCGGCGCAGCGCCGCGTCGCGCACCGCCGCCGCCGCGGCCGCCTTCTTCGCAAACTCGGTCCGCGCGCGCGAGCTCGTATCGACCTCGATCACCTCACCGGTCTCGAGATCCTCGAGCATCATGAGCCCGACATCCGGCAGCGCCTGCTCCATCGGATCGCCGACGACAACAGGCACCAGCTCGTGCCGCTGCCGCGTGATCTGCATCGGCCGCTCCCAGCCCTCACTCAGAAAGTCTGACACGAGGAACACAACACTACGGCGGCGCGCAACCTTGCCGAGAAAGTCCAAGCCGGCTGCCAAGTCGGTCTTCCGCGACGTCGGCTCGAACGTGAGGATCTCGCCGATCACGCGCAGCACGTGACGGCGGCCCTTCTTTGGCGGCACGTACCGCTCGACCTTGTCGGTCACGATGTAGAGCCCGACGCGATCGTTGTTCTTGATCGCCGAGAACGCGACGACGGCGGCCAGCTCGGCGGCCAGCTCCCGCTTCGTCGTGCCGCGCGTGCCGAAGTGGCCCGACGCGCTCATATCGATCATGAGGTTCACCGTGCGGTCGCGCTCCTCGACAAACTGTTTGACGTGCGGCGCGTTCATTCGCGCTGTGATGTTCCAGTCGATCGCGCGCACATCATCGCCGGGGTAGTACGGCCGCACGTCGGAGAACACGAGACCACGACCCTTGAACACCGAGTGGTATTGACCGGCGAGCTGATGATCGACGAGCCGCCGCGACGCGATCTCGATCTTCTTCGCCTTTTTGAACAGGTCTGCGGTCGAGATCGTCATTGCAGCTCAGGGCACCGGCAGGTACTCGAAGACGCGCCGCACGACGTCCTCGGAGCTGACCTCTTCGGCCTCGGCTTCGTAGGTTACGACCACGCGATGCCGCATGACATCGAGCGCGATTGCCTTGATGTCGTCGGGCGTGACGTACGCGCGATGGCGAATGAACGCATGCGCGCGTGCCGCCGCCGCCAAGCACAACGTCGCGCGCGGCGATGCTCCGTACTCGATCAACGGCGCCAGCTCGGCGAGCCCGTAGTCGCGCGGCTTCCGCGTCGCCTGCACGATATGCACGATGTAATCGCGCACGCGATCGTCGATGTACACCGAGCCGACCACGCGGCGGGCCGCGCGCACTTGCTCGACGGTCGCGACCTCTTTCGGCACCGGAGCTTCGAGCGCGCTCATCCGATCCAACATGCCGCGCTCGTCAGCCGCGTTTGGGTAGTTGACCTTGATCAACAGCATGAACCGATCGAGCTGCGCTTCGGGCAACGGGAACGTGCCCTCCTGCTCGATCGGGTTCTGCGTCGCGAGCACGAGGAACGGATCGGGCAGCGGATGCGTCGAGTCGCCGATCGTGACCTGCCGCTCCTGCATCGCCTCGAGCAGCGCGGACTGCACCTTCGCCGGCGCCCGGTTGACTTCGTCCGCAAGCACGAGGTTTGCGAACAACGGGCCACGCTTCTGCGTGAACTGCCCGGTGTGCATGTTGTAGATGATGGTGCCCGTGATGTCGGCGGGCAGCAGATCCGGCGTGAACTGGATGCGCGAGAACGTCGCGTTGAGCGTCTGCGACAGCGTCTTCACGGTCAGCGTTTTTGCCAGACCGGGCACGCCCTCGATCAGGCAGTGGCCGCCGGTCAACAGGCCGATCAGCACGCGCTCGACCATGTCGCGCTGACCGACCACGACCTTGCCGACCTCGCCGAACACGTCGTCGAGGAACGCACTCTCCTTCTTGACCTGCTCGGTCAGGGCACTGATGTCTACGGCAGGGGTGATAGGTGCCGGTACAGGCTCGGCGAGGGTCGCCGGCGTCATCCCGCCGGTTGCCTCGGAGCCTGCGCTGGTGCCTGGAAACGGAGGGACCGCGTCGCGCAACGTATCCATGAGAACCCGTTGACGATGTCACGGATTCCCAGGCCATGCACGAGCGTTGAATGACAGCAGAATCCCCCGGCCAGCCGCACGGCTATCCGGTGGCTTTGTTATGGTCCGCGCATGGCCGAGCCGCAGCCCCCCGTCGCGTTGGGGCCTATCGATTTTTCGACGCACATCCTCTCGCTCGCTTCGTCGGCGCTGATCGCACTCGGCAAGATGCCGAGCCCTGACGGCGTATCGCAGCCGGTCGACGTCGAGACCGGGCGCTACCTGATCGACGTGCTCGCGATGCTCGAGACCAAGACCAAGGGCAACCTCGACGAAGCCGAGGGCAAGCTGCTCGCGAGCCTGATCTACGATCTGCGCGTCGCCTACGTCGACGCCCAGCCCAAGGACAAGAAGTGAAGCTCGCCGCGCGTGGCTCGCTCGCGCCGGTGCGCGGCCGCTACGCCCTGGCCGGACTGCTCCTGCTCGTGTCGATCGGTTGCCGGGTCCGGGAGGGCGCCAACGACCACCACGGCAAGGCGACCGCCGCGACCGCCGAGATGCCAGCCGCGTCGACGCGCATCCTGTATCCGGGCGCGCCCGGCTCCTTCGTCGACCTCGTCGCAAGCGCCAAGCACGGCGTCGTCGCGATTCGCGCCGCGACGCCCGTGAAGTCCGGCCCCGCCGCGATGTTCCCCGGCGCGCCAGAGACCACCGCCGACGTCGCGCTCGGCACCGGCTTCTTGATCGAAGCGAAGGGCGTGTTCGTGCTGACGAACGATCACATCGCGGCGGCATCGACCGAGCTCAAGGTGGTGTTGCCCGATCGCAGCGAGGTGCCGGCGAAGCTGGTCGGCCGCGACACCGCGCTCGATCTCGCGCTGCTCTCGCTCGGCGACGTGCCGCGCCTGACGCCGCTGCCGCTCGGCGATTCGAACAACGTGCAGGTCGGCGAGTGGCTGGTCGTGCTCGGCAATCCGTTCGGCGATGACGTCACTGCATCGGTCGGTGTCGTGTCGGCGACCGGTCGCGAAGGCGCGGGCTCGCTCGCGGCGGGGCGACAGATGGGCTACCGCACGTTCATCCAAACCGACGCGCGCATCCATCGCGGCAATTCCGGCGGTCCGGTGATCGACACCGCAGGTCAGGTGATCGGCGTCGCGGTCGCAAACGGCGATCGCGCGGGCGAGGTGTCGTTCGCGATCCCGATCGAGCGCGTGCGCGAAGTGGTTGGCGCGCTCCGCGACGTCGGCAACGTGTCGCGCAGCTGGCTCGGCGCGACGGTGCTGCCGATCAACAAAGAACGCGCCGAGCAACTCGGCATGCCGAAGGTCACCGGCGCGCTCGTCACCGGCGTCGAGCCGAGCTCGCCGGCGATTCGCGCTGCACTGCGCGCCGGCGACGTGATCCTCAAGTGGGACGGCCGCGAGGTCGATCACCGATCGCTGCCGTGGCTCGTCGCGCAAGCGCCACCCGGCAAGACCGTGGCGGTCGTGCTCTGGCGGAACCGCGTTGAAACGCCTGTCGTCGTGGTTACCGATCGCATGCCTCAATAGCGCAGAGCTGTTGCCTACAAGGCGACAGCGTTCAGGCAATCCGCGCCGCTCGACGATTTTGCGCGACAACACCTGGGTCGCGGGATCTATACGTAGGGCCCAACGCACCAAGGACTCTACGATGATGACTGCAGACCAAGCCGCACAACCGCATGAAGACCTGATCGAGCTCGAGATCGGGGCATTCATGGGCCCGCATATCAAGCGCGCTCGCATCGCACTCGCGCTAGTCGGAATCCTCTATGCGATCACCTCGTACCTCAACTACGACGAGATGGTGCAGTGGCGTGAGTGGGCCGCAAGCGCGTCGGCGTCCGATCCGGCTATCGCCGCGATCAAATGGAAGATCGACTTTTCCTACTTCATCGTCTGGTTCATCGGTCTCTCCAGCATCGCGAATATCGTGCTCGCCGCCATCGCGGGCAAGAAGCCGACGTTTGCGATCTACACGGCGACCGGCATTTTTGCGGTCCATACCGCGCTCGTACTCTGGGCGATCGGAGCTCTGATCGTGACCAGCTGGATATGGTGGATCACCCTGATCGTGCTTGGCATGGGCTTCCAGGCCGCGTACAAGGCCCAGAAGCTGCGTAAAGAACGCCGGCCCGCCGAAGCTCGCGTGGTTGCCTGATCGGCCCGCGTCAGTCGCGGAACTCCGCGACGTCGATCCCAAACCGATCGAGCCAGCGGTGGACCTGCATGCGAGCGACGCCGAGCTCGCGACCAACCGCAGCGATGTTGCCGCGGTGCTTCGCGAGTAGCACGCGCAGCTCGTCGCGGCGCTCCAGCTCCGACGGCGACAGATCTTCGCGCAATCCGGGCGGTGCCTGCAGCGCGCGAGGCAGATGCTCGAGCTCGACGACGCCGTCGTTCGCGAGCGCGGTCGCCGAGCCGAGTGCCTGCTCGAGCTCGCGCACGTTGCGCGACCAGCCGTAACGCAACAGCACCGTGCCGGCGGCCGGCGCAAACCGAACGTCGGCAGCGAGCCGGCCAAGCAGTGCGGCGATCAGGATGCCGAGATCCTCGCGACGCTCGCGCACGGGCGGAATCTCGACGACGTAACCGGCCAGGCGCGCGAACAGGTCCTCGCGGAACCGACCGGCCGCAACCTCGGCCTCGAGATCGCGGTGGCTCGCAGCGACGACGCGAATGTCGACGGTGATCGGTTTGGTCGCGCCGATCGGCATCACTTCACGCTCCTGCAGTACGCGCAGCAGTGCGGCCTGCGTGTCGAGCGGCAAGTCACCGATCTCGTCGAGGAACAGCGTGCCTTGATCGGCGCCGCGCACGAGCCCGGGCCGATCTTCGGTCGCACCCGAGAACGCACCCTTGCGGTAGCCGAACAGCTCGCTCTCGACGAGCGTGTCCGGCAGTGCGCCGCAGTTGACGGCGACGAATGCGCCGCCGCGCCGACTCGCCGCGTGTACGCCACGCGCGAGCACTTCCTTGCCGGTGCCGGTCTCGCCAACCAGCACGATGCTCTGTGCGCTCAGCGCGATGCGCGCGACATTCGCGAGCGCACGTGCGAACGGTGGCGAGAACGTGTGGAGCTCGCCGAGCGGTGAGCTCTGTGTGCCCGCGGTGAGGTCGGCGGGTTCGACCGACTCCAACATGCGAAACAAGTACGCGGTGCGGCCGGTCTCGATTAGCGTCCCGTCGGTCAGCTCCGCGCGGTCGAGCTTGGCGCCGTCCACGAACGTGCCGTTGCGCGAGCCGCAGTCTTCGATCGTCCAGCGCCCCGCCGCGCACACGAGGCGCGCGTGCTGCTGTGACATGCGCGGGTCCGCGACGGCAAGCGCGAGTGTTTGCGCGGTGCGCACGACATCGTCGCGCTCGCCACGACCGAGCGTGACCTCGTCGAGCCCGGCGACGCGATGCATGCTGCTGGGCAGGCGTGGCCGCTCGTAGTCGAGCACGCGCACCAGATGCGCAACCGGCACGCGGCTCGGTTGCGGCGTGCGATCGCCGCGATCGGTCAGCGTGCGTGGGGTCCCGCCACTCACTTGATCTCCGGCTGCGACGAGAACGGGTTGTCTTTGCGATCGGGCAGGACACCGGCGTCGCGCTTGGACTCGGGCGTGGTCGTCGTCGCCGCGGAGCCAGCGGCCGTCGAGGTCGGCGTGGTCGTCGTCGCCGCGGAGCCAGCGGCCGTAGAGGCCGGCGTGGTCGTCGTCGAGGTTGCAGTCGTGGTCGCCGGCGCGCCGCTGCCCTGGTTCTTCTTGAGTGGGCGCTTACCATCGCGTGGTGGTTGCGCGGCGGAGCCCGTCGTCGTGGCAGTGGCGGTGGCGGTGGCCGGTGGTTCGGGCAGCACGAGCATTGCCGACGTGCGCTCGCCGACGCGGACCTCGACGGCCTGGTTCACGGAGCCGCGGCCGGCGTACTCGACGCGGACCAGGTGTGCACCGGCCGGCACGGCGAGCGTGAGTGGCGTGACGCCGCGCCGCGCGTGATCGACGGTGACCTCGGCGCCGGCGGGCTCCGACCCGATCTCGAGCACACCGGTCGTCCCCGCATCGTGCACTTGCACGCCCGACGTTCTCGTCGCCTGCGCGGGCGCGTCACGCCGCGCGAGCATCACCGCGACGATCGCCGCCGGCACCAGAATCGCGAGTGCACCGATGCCGAGCCAGTGCCGGCGCGTAAACGACGCTGGCGCCGCGTGGGTCGGCAGCGACTCGCCAAGCCGCGGTTGCGACTCTGGACGCGTGCCGTCGCGCATCGGCACCTCGCGCTTCGCGCCGGGTCCCTCTGGCTTCGTCGCCGCGCCATCGTCGCGTCCCGGGCCTTCGCGCTGTGTCGTCGCATCCTCGTCGCGTGCCGGTCCTTCGCGCTTCGTCGGCGGTTGCTTACCGGTGGCCTTGGTGACGCCACGCTGCGGCTCGAGTGGCACGGGCTGCGGCGCCGGCCCGTGCGCCTGCACGAACGCGATCACGCCCTCGCGTCGGATCGTGCTTCCGCCGGCCGCGAGCAACGCAGCCGCCATCTCGTTCGCATCGGCGTACCGCTGCGCCGGCAACTTCTCGAGCGCGCGCATGATCGCGGCGTCGATCGCAGGCGCGAGCGCAGGCATGACGGTGCGCGGCGGCGTCGGCGGGCGCTCGAGGTGCTGGACGAGCATGTCGAACGTGATCGCCGATGCAAACGGTCGCTTGCCCGTGATCGTTTCGTAGAGCAGCACGCCCATCGCGTAGAGGTCGGTGCGGCGGTCGAGCGGCTGCGAGCGGATCTGCTCCGGCGCCATGTACTCGGGCGTGCCGACCAGATCCGTGCTCTGGGTCGCCGCATCGCCGTCGACGAGCTTCGCGATCCCGAAGTCGAGCACGACGACGCGCCCGCTCCGCGTGAGGAAGACGTTCGGCGGCTTCAAGTCGCGGTGCACGATGCCTTCGGCATGCACCGCGGCGAGCGCATCGAGCGCCTCGGCCGCGACGTAACACGCTAGCTCGGGCGCGAGCTTGCCGACCGCGTCGGCGAGCGACACGCCGTCGAGCAGCTCCATCACCAGATACGGCCGCCGATCGGCGAGATACCCCGTGTCGAGGATCTTGATCAGATTCGCGTGACGTACGCGGTTGACCGCCTGGGCCTCGAGCAAGAAGCGCTGCGCGTGCGCCTCCGAAGTGGCGTGCAGCACTTTGATCGCGACCTCGGCGCCGATCGCGGGATGCACTGCTCGATACACCGAGCCCATCCCGCCCTCGCCGAGCGCCTGCACGAGGACGTAGTTACCGACCTCGCTACCGAGCAGGGACTGTTCGGTGATTGCCGTGAGCGCCGTGCCATCGCGGCCGCATGCGCCGGCGTCCGCGCCGCGATTACCGCAACGCGAACAAAAAAACCCGGGGGCGGGGCCTGGCATCACCCGATGCACATGAGCCCCTCGACGCTGCGCACCCCCGGAGCATAGCACCGCGCTTCGCGCGCTATTGCCAGATGCAGGTGTCGGTGTACGTGCCGCCGTTCGTGTACAGGCTGCCCGACGAGATCGTCCAGCTCACCGAGAAGCTCGCGCCGCTGCCGGAAATCCCCGCGTTGATCGACGCGCCGCCGAAGTTGTCGACGCACTTCGTCTGTGCCGCGGTCCGCGCCGTGCTGCCGGTGTAACCGAAGTGATCGATGTTGTCGCAGTCGCAGCTCCAGCCCGGGAAGAACGTCGAGCAGCTCGAACCCGCGCTCGAGCTCGACGCCGCGGCCTTGCAGTTGCCGTTGCTGTTGACGTAGCAGCGGATCGAGACTTCCTGAGCGCCGATGTGGTTCTCGTACAGCTTCCAACCGAGCGCGTTGAAGCCTGCCGCGTACTTCGCCGGCCAAGAGAACCGCTTCGAGGTGGTGCCGTAGCGCGACAGCTTGCAGTACCTCGTCGCCGCCGCGAAGTCGGGATCCAGCGCTTCGGCCGGCTCGTCGCCCGCGATGATCTCCGGCGCCCAACCTTCTGCGAGCCAGCGCTGGCGATTCTGGAAGTAGCCATCGAGCTGCATCACGACCGGGTCAACGACGACGCAGTGATCGAGCGCCTCCCAGCACGCCTCGAGCGAGCGATGCGTGGTGACGACGCCATCGATCGTCGCGCGCACGTCGAACAAGCGATACGCGCCCTGCGCGACTGGATATCCCATCGCGTCGAAGTCGGTCAGCGCCGGCGGATTCGTCCACTCGTCCGTCGCGGTGTTACGCGCACCGCGGCCGATCTGGACGAGCTCCGTGCCGCGCGCCTCGAACACGATCCAATCCGCAGCCACGCCACCGAGCACCTCGACGAGCGGGCGCTGCGCGATCGCGGCGAGCGCGCCCTCCTCGATCACGGCGACCTCGAAGTCGATCTTGCCGCCCGCCGCTTGCTCGTAGTTGTCGTAGACGGCCTCGGCATAGCTGCCCTGCGGCGCCTCGGTCGTGTCACTGCAGCCAATCGCGAACGACAGGGCCAAGCCGGTCGTCGCCACGCGAGTCATAGATGTGGTCATGATGTCTCCCTTCGCGCCGCGACGATTGCAAGCAGGGCACCAGCGCTCGCTCGCCACCGCGCGAGCGCTGTCGCGCGCTTGCGTGGCCGAACCGCAACGCACGTGTTACGGGCGTAACGTCACTTCGCGTTACGCTCGCCGGATGCGCGCGGCCGCGTAACAGCTTCGCGTTACGCTCGTTAGATGCGCGGCGGCGCGTCACACCACTCCGCGTTACACTCGCCGAATGCGCGCGGGGATCCTGGCGTGTTTGACGTTGTTCGCGGCGAGCGCGGCGGCCGAGCCAAAGCCAAAGCTCGAGCCAAAGCCAAAGCTCGAGCCGAAGCCAACGCTCCAGGCGAAGCCAACGTTCGTGCCGAAGCCAAAGCTCGAGCCGAAGCGGCCGACCGCGCGCTATGCGCCCAAGGCGCTCAAGTTCTTTCTCGAAGGGCTCGCGTCCCAGATGCAGGGCGAGCTCCACTTCGCGTTCAACGCCTACTCGTCGTCGCGGGGCGACATGAACCACGAGCCCGAGACGTTCTTCAATCAAGCGTTGCTCTATCTGCAGCTCGAACAGACTGCGGACGCGGCACGCCTGTTCAAGTACTACCTGCAGTACTCCCCCAAGGATGTCGCCGATCGCGCCGAGATCGAGAAGCTGCAGAAGCAACTCGACAGCGCGGATCAGGTCGTAACGATCGGCGGTGAAGTCAAAGACAGCGACACAGAGGCCGATGGCCTCGTGCTGGTCGACGGCCGCTTGATCGGCGCGTCACCGGTCACACTTTCGACGAAGGACGGCAATCACGATATCGAGCGCGTCACTGCGACCACATACAAGCAAGAGAACTTTCGCGCACGCCGCGGCAGGCACGAGTACGTCGGCTTGCGCGCATCGACGAAAGATGACGGCGGTGGCAACGTCGTGATCACCGGCCTTACCGAAGGCACGTGGAAGGACGGCACGACGACGTTTGCGATGGGCAAACGGTTCGCATTGCCGGTAGGCCGCTACAAGACCACGCCGATCCGGGTGAGGGCCTGGACGTGCACGCCCATCGAGTTCGAGGTCAAATCGACCAAGGAGCTCACGTACGTCCGCGTCACGCCCGGTGAGGAGCAGAGGGTGAACGGCGAGAGTTGCTACACCGTCACCAAGGTCGATGTCCAGCGCCTGAACGTGGGTGGCAAGTGAAGCGCGCGCTCACGCTCACGCTACTGCTGTTCGCCGTCGGCGCGCGCGCAGAGTCGCCACGCAAGACGAAACCGAAGCAGCTCGTCAACGAGGCGAGCAAAGCGTTCGATGCCGCCATTGCACACGAAGACGCCGGCCGCCACGACCAAGCGCTCGACGAATACAAGCGATCGTTCGAGCTCATGCCGCACGCGCACACGATGTTCAACATCGCCAACCTCGAAGCGCGCCACGTCATGCACACGCGTGCCGTCGCGGCATACGAGCACTACCTCGTGCTCGCGCCGAGCGCGCCCGATCGAAAGACCGTCGAAGCGACGATCACCGCGCTGCTCACGACGCCGGCGACGATTCCGCTCGAGCCGCTGGCCGAGAAGGTCAAAGGCAACACCCTCGAGGAAAGCAAGCCTGTCAAACCCGACGTTTCCGATGCATACGTGATCTCCGACGGCGCGATCGTGCGCAAGCCAAAGGCAAGCGCTCCAACGACCGTGGTGCTCGCGCACGGTTATCACTCGCTCGACTTCGTCCGCGCGATCACGTTCTACGCACAAGACATCGACGTGCGCGGCCTGAACAATGTCGATCGCAAGAAGGTCGACGGCGGCCGGGCGAGACAGGACGGCAACGTGCTGTTCCGGCTCACCGACCCCGCCGAATACCTCGAGGTTCGGTTCCGCGGCGAGCGAATCGACACCGCTGCGCTGCTCGCAGCGCCACCCGGCACCTATCGCGTGGTGCTGTCGGACCGCCGTCACGAGTGCCCGCCGATCACGATCGTCGTGCCGAAGAACGAGAACCAGACGCTCTACGTCCACATCACAGCGGCCGAGCTCAAGAAGCTACCGATGTCGGCGACGTCGCCGCCCCGCTGCCGCAAGCTGGCCATCACCCAGCACGTGCTGACGTTCGACTGACGCCGCAGAGCGCGTTAGTTACCGGCGGCCGCGCGCTCAGTTCAGGCCGTCGTCGGGCGCGAGCGCGAGAAATTTGGGTAACACGGTCTTTCTGCCGGCACCCGGGAACTCGACGATCACCTTGCCGTCGCTCATCGCGACCACACGACCGATGCCGAGCAGTTGGTGCGCGACCTGATCGCCCGTGCGGAACACCACCGGATCTTCGAGATCATCGCCGACGCGATACACCGGCTCGTCGTCGGGCAGCCGCTGATCGAACTCGTCGACGCTGCTGCGTGGCTTGCGCCGGCGCTGCGCGTTCCAGTTGCCGTCGACGATCGCCGGCGCGCGCGGCGTGATCAGCTTGGGCCGTGCCGGCCCGGCGAGGCAGCTGGCCGGCACGTCGTCGAGGAAGCGCGACGGGCCTTGCAAGCGGATCTCGCCCCACACCCGGCGCGTCCGCGCGTGCGTGAACACGAGGCGATGGCGTGCGCGCGTGATCGCGACGTATGCGAGCCGGCGCTCTTCTTCGAGCGCGGCATCCTCGTTGACGCCCTCCCGCTCGCGCAGCGACGGGAACAGGCCGTCCTCCATGCCGGTCAGGAACACGACCGGCCATTCGAGGCCCTTCGCGATGTGGATCGTCATCAGCACGACCGTCTCGCCGGTCGCGGCTTGATCGGCGGGTGCCGATAGCGCGATCCGCTCGAGGAAACCGTCGACCGTCTGCGCCTCGTCACTCTCCTCGTCGAAGTCCGACGCGAGCGTGACGAGCTCGGCGAGGTTATCCAGCCGATCGCGCGACTCGCTGCTCTCGTCGGCCTCGAGCTTCGCGCGCAGGCCACTGCGGTCGACGACTTGGATGATGGTCTCGGCGACCGACGCGCCCTGCGCGATCACATCTTTGAGCCCATCGAGCAGCTCGACGAACGCGAGCAGCTTCTTGCGCGGGGCCGGGCCGATGCCCGCGACCTCGCCGCGTCCCGCGAGCTTCGCCGCGTCGAGCAGATTGCCGACCCCTGCCCGCGCGGCCGCGCGCAGCCGGTCGACCGTGGTGTCGCCGATGCCGCGCGCCGGCACGTTGACGATGCGCTCGAATGCGGAGTCCGCCGAGGGATTGCCGAGCAGGCGCAAGTACGCGACGACGTCTTTGACTTCCTTGCGCTCGAAGAACGACTGCGCACCGACGACCTTCGCCGGCACGCGCGCCGCGCGCAGGTGCTCCTCGAGCACGCGCGACTGCGCGTTCGTGCGGTAGAGGATCGCGACGTCGCTCGGCGAGTACGGACCTTCGTCGAGCATGCGCCGGATCGACTGCGCGACGAAGTACGCCTCGCCGCGCTCGTCGCCAGCCTGATAGACCTCGATCTGATCGCCGCCCGCGTGATCCGTCCACAGCGCCTTCTCGTGGCGGTCGCGATTCTTGCGAATCACGCCGTTCGCGGCATCGAGGATCGTCTGCGTCGAGCGGTAGTTCTGCTCGAGCTTGACGACGGTGGCGTCGGGAAAGTCGCGATCGAAGTCGAGCAGGTTGCGCGGCTCCGCACCGCGCCACGCGTAGATCGACTGGTCGTCGTCGCCGACGACGGTGAGGTTGCGCGTGGCATCGGCGAGCTTGCTGACGAGATCGTATTGCACGCGATTCGTGTCCTGGAACTCGTCGACCAGCACATGGCGGAACCGCACGCGCAGGGAGCGCGCGGTCTCCTCGTGCTTGAACAGGTCGAGGACCTTGAGCAGCAGGTCGTTGAAGTCGACCGCATTCTCCTTGGCCAGCTGTTGCTGGTAGAGCGGATAGACCCGCTCGAGCACGTCGTCGAATGCGCCGATCGGTTTGCGGGGGTCTTCGCCCTTGTTCT
>DATDCH010000356.1:0-2752 GCA_036524455.1 Kofleriaceae bacterium
GGCGGCGGCGCCGCAACCGGTCCGCTCTGCGTCGACGCGATCGGCTGCGAGGCACCGACCGACGCGCTCGCCGGCGGCGCAGTGACAGCGTGCGGTGCTGGAGCCATCGGTGCCTGCGACGCAACCGACACGGGCGCGCTCTGTTCGTGGTGACGGGCCGACGCTGGCGCCCGAATCAGATCGGCGTCGGCCCCTACACTCATCGGTTTCGTCTGGGACTTGCTCGACGGTGTTTGCGGGACCGTCGACTTTGTCGCCGTGCGCGAGCCACCACCACCCGATGGCGCGGGCCGCGGCCCACCGCCCTTCGCGATCCGTCCCTCGAGCTCGCCGAGCCGTTCGATCAAGTCGCCGAGCGGCACGAGCGGCTCGAGCGTCGCGACATCGATCAGCGCGCAGTCGAGCACGAGCCGCGGCTGCAGCGTTTTGCCGAGCTCGTCACAGCAGCGCAGCATCCGATCGAACATCTGCGCGACGCGCGTGCGATCGATCTGCGCGGCTTCTGCAACCAACTCGGCGCGCTCTTCATCCGACGCGTCGATGAGCTCGGGGTTGTTCGGCGCTACTTGCAGCACCGCGAGGTCACGCAAGTAGCGCACGATCGCGCGGGCGAGCTGCACCTCGTCGACGCCGCGCTCGATCGCGCTCTCGACCGCCGCAAGCGCCGTCCCTGCATCGCCCGTCGCGAGCGCCGTCACGAGCGTGCGCGTCAGCGACCGATCCGCGACACCTAGGACTTCGGCGACGTGCGCCTCGGTGATCTTGTCATCGCCGACGTACGAGATGATCTGATCGCTCAGCGAGAGCGCGTCACGCACACTGCCGCCCGACTCGCGCACGACCAGGCTGATCGCCGCCGCTTCGATCTTCAGCTGCTCTTGCTTGAAGATGCTCGCGAGGTGCTGCGCCAGACGCGACGCCGGCACGAGCTTGAAGTCATAGCGCTGGCACCGGCTCAAGATCGTGTTCGGCAGCTTGTGCGGCTCGGTCGTCGCGAGCACGAACGTCACGTGCGGCGGCGGCTCCTCGAGCGTCTTGAGCAGCGCGTTGAACGCCTCGGTCGTGAGCATGTGGACTTCGTCGATGACGTAGACCTTCTTGCGCAGCACGGCCGGCTGGTAGCGCACCGCCTCGGTGAGCTCGCGAATCGCATCGATGCCGCGATTGCTCGCGCCATCCATCTCCTGGTAATCGACCGCACTGCCGTTCGCGATGCTCGTGCACGCACTGCACACGCCGCAGGGCTCGGCGGTCCCGGCACTATCCTTCGGGGCCTTCTCGCAGTTGAGCGCCTTGCCGACGATGCGCGCGAGTGTGGTCTTGCCGCAGCCGCGCGGGCCACAGAACAAGAACGCGTGATGCACGCGGCCGGTCGCGAACGCGTTGCCGAGCGTGCGCGTCACGTGCTCCTGACCGACTACTTCACTGAAGGTGGTCGGCCGATATTTGCGAGCAAGGACGAGATAGGACATTGCGACCCGAGCGGCACTATACCCGCAGGGTCTGTGCTCACAATGCCAACGTCTCGCAGATCTTCTTCGCCTGCATCAGGACTTTGTCGCGGAGATCTCCTAGCGATGCCGACGCGGCGTCTTTGTACATCGAGCCCGTGCACATGATCCGCTTGCCGCCGAAGTTCACGAGGTAGCGGAACGCGCCGCTGCCCTCGACGTAACACGCGCCACCGCGATAGCGGTTGACGGTCGGAACCATCACCTTCTTGTCCTCGAGCCACTTGCGATACTGATCGCAATCGACGGGAGCAGCCGGATCGTCATAGCCGTAGCGCACCGCGAATACGCGCGTCTCTTCGGCGTTCGGAACTTTGACGACGAGTGAGAACGTGCCGGCCTCGCCGACATCGCGCTCCCAGTTCGGTTCGAGATCGAATTTGATCGCGGCGAGATCGGCCGATGGTTTGACGTAGACGCGCTTGCTCGTCGCCGCCGGTGGACCTGCGGGTGCCGGCGCGGATGTCGTCGCCGGCGCAGCTGTTGCGGTCGCTGCCGGTGCTGGCTTCGCACCTGCTGCCGGCGCGGGTGCCGGTGCGGCGCCTGGCTTTGGGGGAGCGGTGGCGACGGCTGGCGCTGGAGCTTTCGCGCCCGGCGCAGTTGGTGTTGCTGCCGCAGACGGTGCTGGCGCGGCCGCAGCGCCTGCTGGTGCGCCCGCAGCGGGTGCGGTTGGTGCCGTTGGAGCGCCGATCGTCGGTGCCATCGGTGCGCCGGCCGGGGCGCCTGCGGATGCGCCGGCCGGCGGTGCCGTCGCTGCGCCTGGTGCCGTCGTTGCGCCTGCGGCGGGTGCGCCAGCGGCGGGTGCGCCTGCGGCGGGTGCGCCAGCAGGCGCTGCAGTTGGTGCGGCCGTCGGTGCGGTTGCCGTCGGCGCGGCCGCCGAACCTCCGGCTCCCGTGCCTGCTGGACTGTTCATCGATGCGCCCGGGGCCGCGGCGCCGAGCGTGCCCTCGGGCGGACCGAGCTCTTGCGCGAGCGTTGCGGAAAATCCTCCCGCGGAGCCGCGCTTGGTTCCCGACTCCGCGAGCTTTGCGCCGGTGCCGCCGCTCGTCGCAGTGCCGCCGCCCTTTGCGTCACATGCGAGACCGCCAACCAGCGTGGCTCCGACGAGCGCGATCGACGCAATGGGGTACCGGCTCACCACCACTAGAGATACCAGGTGTCGCTGCGCGCTGCCGCTTCCACGCGATCACCACGGGAAGTACCGGTGATAGTTGGGTCCGTGCGAGCACGTCGGTCCGCCC
>DATDCH010000357.1:0-6619 GCA_036524455.1 Kofleriaceae bacterium
CGCAAGCGCCGGCCCAGGCGATGCCCGCGCCGACGCCATCGGTACCGATGTCACCCGCGCCGCCGGTCGTCGCGGCGCCCGTCGTTGCAGCGCCCGTCGTTGCAGCGCCCGTCGTTGCAGCGCCGCAAGCTGCGGCGGCAGCGCCCGCGGGCAAGCGCAAAGCGGAGTCCGAGGACAACAAGGGCAAGTTCCGCGAGACGATGTGGTTCAAGAAGGGCGACCTCGACGCGCAAGCTGCGATCGCGGCCGCCGAGGAGCGCGCGCGCACCGGCAAAGATGTCGCCGCCGACAAGGCCGACAGCAAGCCGATCGACGAGCGCTACAACGACGACGGCTCGATCACGCGCGGCGACAAGGAGAAGTACTCGCTGCGCACCGGCGCGACGCAGATGATGTCGTCGGTCGATTCGAAAAAGGCGAGCCAGAGCCACACCAAGGTCTCCGAGGACGAGCTGATCGGCGAGATGAAGGGTGGCCGCGGCAAGGTGATCGCTGCAATCCTCGTCGGGCTGATCGTGATCGCGGTCATCGTCTACATGATCGCGAGCTGATCGGTTTCACGCTACGCTAGCGCGCGATCACGACGGCGCGCGTGGCATCGCCTGCGTCCGTCGTGACGCCACCCGCCAGATCGATCTCGCCCTTCACGCACATCGCAGCGGCTTCGACGATCAGATCCGGATGCGGGCCGGCGACACCGATCACCGTGACCTCGCGCGCGAGCACGTCGCCCGGCAGGGCAGGGGCAGCGCCGTCGACGTACGCGGTCAGCGTCGCGCGCGGACCGGCGAGCGCGGCAGCCGGCACGAGCGCGCCAGCGGTCGTCGCGATCACGCGCCAGGGCCGGGCGCCGAGGCCTTGCGTTGCGACCGCCGCAGTCACCGCGTCGTGCAGGTGCGCGTCGCCGGCGCCGACGACGGCCGCGCCCTTGGCGAGCAGCCAGTCGCGCCACGCCGGAGTACCGGCCGCGATCACGGTCGGCGTGATGCCCTTCGCACGCACGATCTCGACGAGGAACCGGGTCACCGCATTGTCGCCGACGATGACGACGGGCTCGCGCGGGCCGAGGCCGGTGCGCGCGTAGAGCGTGTACGCGGTCGCCACGTCTCCCGCGACGGCGGCGGCCGCCGGAATGGGCAGCTCGAGACCATCGCCGAGCGCGACGACCCAGCGGCTCGCGACGCGCAGCCTCGCACCGATCTCGCCGCGTGGTTTCGCGAGCGGACACACCGCGGCACCGCCACGCCGGCACACGTCGCATTGCCCGCACGGATCGATCGGCGGCACGAGCACGCGCTTGCCGAGCAACACGGCCGCGCCTTCACTCGCGTCGTCGACCCGGCCGACCGCAGCCCCATTCGGCTGTGCTGCCTCGACGGCGATGCCGACGAGCTCGACCGCTTGCGCCCCGTGACTCACGAAGCGCTGCGTATCATGAAATCGCTACCAATCGTCGCGGCCGCCGCGACCACCGCGGCTGCCACCATTGAGGTCGTTCGGATCGGTGGGGCGCTCCGGCGCGTCACCGATCGCCGTCGAATCGTCGGTTGTGTTGCCGAACGGCATCGCGAAGTCGCTGCCTTCCGTCTCGTATTGCTCTTCGAGCATCTCGGCCTCGTCGACCTCGTGCATCTCGTCGCTCATCGCGAGCGGCGGCGGCACGCTTGCCTGCTTGCCGCGCGGCGGCGCCGGCGGAGCGCTGCGATTCGGTCCCGACCCCGGCTGGCCATACGGTCCCGAGCCCGGTTGCGCGTGCGGTCCCGAGCCCGGCGGGGGCGCAGCTGCCGAACCTCCGCCCATCGTGCTGACCGGAAGGCCCTGGCGGGCGCGCCATGCGGACAATGCGGCGACGAGATCGTCGTACGGGATCATGGTGCACCGACGATACCACGCGGCGCCTATGCTATGGCTTCGCGGTGGCCGCCGCGATCAAGCTCCACACATCGCACGTCATCCCACGCGAAGGTTTCGTTCATGGATTTCCCGAGCGCGCGGGCGGCGTGTCGAGCGGGCTCCGCTCGTCGTTGAACCTCGGCAAGCGGTGGGGCGACGACGAGGCCAATGTCGAGGAGAACCGCCGCCTGCTTGCCGCGTACGCCGGCTACGATCCGGAGCAGCTGCAGGCCACGAGGCACGTGCACGGCACGGCGGTCTGGCGCGTCGGCGAGCCCGCCCCCGAGCCCGCCGAGTTCGACGGTCTTGTCACCGATCGGGTGGGTCCGGTGCTCGGCGCATTCGCCGCGGACTGCATCCCGATCCTGTTCGCCGACCCCGGCGCGCGCGTGATCGGTGCGGCGCACGCAGGTTGGCGCGGCACGGTCAACGGC
Source organism: Kofleriaceae bacterium (assembly GCA_036524455.1). GTDB lineage: Bacteria > Myxococcota_A > Polyangia > Haliangiales > Haliangiaceae > JABFXX01. The sequence continues at coordinate 2,328 of DATDCH010000357.1, forward strand.
GTTGCCGCAAACACGATCGCGCGGATGATCGAGCTCGGCGCGAAGCCCGCCAACATCCGCGTCGCCCTCGGCCCGTCGATCGGCCCGGAGTGCTTCGAGGTCGGCTCGGAGGTCGTCGACCTGTTCCGGGCCGCGTTCGGCGACGTGCCGGGCATGGTCGTGCAGGGGCCGAACAAGGAGCACATCGATCTGCGCGTCGCCTCGCGCACGGTCCTCGAGCGCGCCGGTATACGGCCCGAGCATATCGACGACAAGCCGCCGTGCACGAAGTGCGAAGCCGAGCGGTTCTTCAGCTATCGCCGCGACGGTCGCGACGGCGGCGTGCACATGGCATTCATCGCGCTGCGTTAGCGGCGAATCTTGACGCGCAAAAAGCCGTCGGACGCGCGCGCGCGCCAGCGATCGCCGCCGCCGGCCGCAGCGCACGACCGCAGTGCGACGGCGACGAGCGAGATGAACAGCTTCGGCGGCGGAGCGCCGTCGAGCTGCACCGCACCCGAGTCTTCGTACTTGCAGCCCTGGCTCGTGTGATCGGAGCAGTTCGCACCGTTCTTGATCGTCACGCGCTCGTCGTGGTTGCCGTTGGCCTGGCGGGCGTCGGCGTCTTTCGTCACGATGATCTCCGTCGTGATCAGCGGATCGCAGGTGAAGCCGCTGCCGAGCACGGCGCGCAGCTGGCCGTCGGCTTCGATCACGTCGCGCGGCAACACGCCGTTGACCTCGATCTGATAGATCAAGTGGCGCACTTGTGTCGGATCGCCGTCCTCCTCGGGCCGATCGATGCCCATCGCTGTCGTCGTGCGCAGCTCGGTCGTGTCGACCGCGAGCACCTCGCCCGTCGATGCCACACCGATCCGCGTCACGGCGAGTGCGCCCTTGTTCTGCTCGACCTCCATCACATCCCACGATCGCGCATTTGCAGTGCGCGAGTCCGCGGTGACGACGAGGTTGATGAACTTCTCCGCCGCATCGGGTAGCCCGTCGACGGTGACGGCTTCGAGTGCGAGCGCGCAGTGATGCTGACCTTCGGTGCATCCGCGCTCGAACCACGGCGACACGCGACGGCCGGTCGCGTCGGTTGGCGAGTCGGCGAGCACGTACGCCGCGGAGAACCGCGGGTTGTAGCGATACGGACTCGCTTGCATGCGGTCGCTGTCGCATGGCGTCTGGTTCGCATCGCCGGAGAGCCCGGCGATGTCCTTCTTGTTGCAGCGCGACAGCGTCACCTCACCGTGTAGCCGCAATCGCTCATCGCTCTGGACGTCGACGAGCCGCACCGAGTAGACGACCTTCGGGTTTCTGTGCGCGGCGTCGTAGATGCGGACACCTTTGATTCGCTCGCTCGTGTCGCGCGCGAACGACAGCGACGTGCTCGCCGGCGCTGGGGCAACCGGTACCACCGCGCTCTCCTCGACCTCGAGATCGAGGCCATCGGTCGTGCACGCAGCGAGGGCGAGCAGGGTGATCGCGACGAGCTTCATGCGCGCCCGTCCAGCAAGCGGCGCACCAGCGCTAAGTTCCCGACGGGCCACACCGTCGATGCGCCGCCGTCGGGAGGTCCCAACAACGCAGTGCACACGGCATGCGGCGGAACTGCGATGTGAGCGCGGTTTGTTAGTGCGTGCAGTCGACGCGAACGTTGTCGAGCGCGCCGCGACTATAGACGCGCAGCATCAAATCGAACGGCGGCGCATGGGTCGTGTCGGGCTGGCTCTCGACGACCAACGCGCCGTCGAGCTCGACGCGCATCGCCCCGTCGGCGCGGCGCTCGACCATCGCGTGATGCCACTGGTCCTGGACGACCGAGGCAGGTCGCGCTGCGAGCTCGGTGTCGGCACCGTTCGTCCACAGGTTGATCCTGTCCGATAGGGTGTCGCCGCCCGCGATGAACAACCCACCTTCGTAGCCGGTCGCGTTCGAGAACCCGGAGAACGTCTTCATGAACATTACGTTGAAGTCGCCGTTGATGGCCTCGAGACGAAAATCGACGTCGATCCGCGCCGTCGACACGCCGGAGATCGAGCCGTGTGTGATCACGTGCTCGTTGATCGTCGTCGTCGTCAGCGCCGGCGATCCATCCGGCCCTTCGCCGGGCGTGGCGACCCACGCGCCGACCAGCTGCGTCCAGCCCGCAGTCGACGTCAGGTCGTCGGTCAGGCACGAAGCGTCGACAACCGCTCCATCCGTGCCCGATCCTGGACCTGACGCATCAGCCGTGTCGAAGCTCACGCGGCCACAACCGCCGATCGCGAGCACGAGAGCGACGACGACCCACACCGCCGTTGATCATACGCTACTGACCGGCGCGACCGACTACTGGGTCTAGGAGGTGAACGGCGTTATTCGACGCTGATGCCAAACGCGGGAAGCAGCTCGCCGGTCAGCGCCTGGACGACGGTTTCAGCCTTGTGCCAGTCGATCATCGCCTGGGCCTTACGCAGCTCGGCTTGCCGCTGTTCTTCGAGTCGGTTGAGCACGTCGAAGTTCGTCGCCTTGCCGAGGTTGAAGCGGTCGGTCTCGATCCGGATGTTCTCGATCGCGAGATCGATCGCACGCTGGCTGAGCACGACCCTGCGTTTCGCGAGCTCGATCTGCGCGATCGCGCGCGCCATCGTCTGCGCGATCTGCAGCTTCACATCTTGCGCGTTGACGCGAACCTTCTCGCGGACAGCTCGCAGCTCCTTCGAGCGGCCCTTGACGTCGTCGCGGTGGAGCGCTTGCTGGAACGTCAGCACGCCTTGCCCCGCCAGCTCGCCGAACTTGACCAGGTTCTTGCCCGCGCCGCTGAATGTGGCGTCGGTCCCGATCGGCCCGAGCGACAGCGCGACGTCGAGGCGCGGCAGCAGGCCGTTCTCGGTGACCTCGATCTCGATCGTCGTGCCATCGGCCTGCTTGCCGAGCTGTGCGAGCTCGGGGCTGGCTAGATACGCCTTCTCGAGCATCGGGCCAACGGCCCAGCCCTTGTCGCTGGTCTCGAGCTCGGTGGCGACGCGCAGGCCGAGCTCGCCGGCGGTGATCTCCATACCGACCGCACGGCGCAGCGCGATCGATCGGTCGAGCACGTTGAGCTCGCCGCCGAGCACCTCTTCTTCGCGCGTCGCGATGATCTGCTGCACCGCAGGAATCTCCGCCTTCGCGATCTTGCCGCCCTGCGCCCCGAGCTCGGTGATGCGGAGACGCTCGCGCGCGAGGGTCAGGCTCTGCTCGGTAATCGCGACCTGGCGCTGGGCGAGCACGAGGTCCCAGTACGCCGAGACGATCTGCTGCACGGTCGATAGCGCCACCGCGCGGCGGCCGAGCACGGCGGCATCGCGCGACAGCTTCGCGCGCTGTTCGTTCGCGTTGTAGATGAAGGTGCCGCGCCCGCGCAGCAGCGGTTGGGTGAACGTGATCCCGACGTCGTCGGTCCAAAACTTGGAGTCGAACGCAGCTGACTCGGTCTTCGTGTACGCGGTACCGGCGTGCAGGCCGATCGTGCCTCCGGTCGGGATCATGCGTGTGATGTCGACCGTCGTGGCGAACCGATAGCTGCTGCCAAGCGCAACGCCGGCGACCAGCCCCGACTGGCTGAACGAGCCGGAGACTTCGGCTGTGAGCAGCCAATCGCGACGCGACCACGTCTGCTGGATCTGCGCCTGTGCGATCTCGATGTCGAGCTTCGCCGTCAGCAGCGCCGGGGCCGTGCGCACCGCGATCTGGAGCAGGTCCGGCAGCGAGGTCTGCCGCACCGGGCCAGCCCACGTGAGGAGGTTGTTGTCGACGCTCGCCGCCGGCGCGGCACTGGGCGCAGTTTCGTCGAGCGCACGGCTCACGAGGTCGGCGCGCGCGACACCAGAGGACATCACCAGCGAGAACAGCACCGCACGAAATCGCATGGAACCCGGCGCATGATTGCACGGTGATCGAGGCCGCGCATCGTGCGACGCCGTGCGACGCCTGCGACGTTTCACTTGTCCGTGCGTAGATTTGCAAAACAGGCCCGTGTTAGCGTGCGCGCCTAGGGATGGCAGCGACCGTACTGCGTACGTACTGTTTCCTCGACGCGCTTCAACCGCAGCAAGCGACGTTCATCGGCAAGACCGCGCGCGGTTTCTTGCCGGTGCCGTATCAAGCCTCGCTGTGGGTCGAGATCGCGCCGGGCATCGCGATCAACCAGGTGACCGACGCCGCGCTCAAAGCGACCAGCGTGCAGCCGGCCGTGCAGGTCGTCGAGCGCGCCTATGGCCTGCTCGAGGTCCACGCGCACGACAAGGGCGAAGTGCTGTCTGCCGGCGCCACGATCTTGAAGCACA
>DATDCH010000358.1:0-9965 GCA_036524455.1 Kofleriaceae bacterium
GGTCGACCGTGCCGTCACCAACCTGCTGCGGGTCGACCGTGCCGTCACCAACCTGCTGCGGGTCGACCGTGCCGTCGCCGACCTGCTGCGGGTCGACCGTGCCGTCGCCGACCTGCTGCGGGTCGACCGTGCCGTCGCCGATCGAACGCGTCGTATCGTGCTGCGCATCGATCGGGCCATCGCCGGCCAGAGGCGCGCCGTTCGCGCCATCATCGGGCTGGTGTTGCGCGACATCGTCCGTGTTCTGCAGCTCGTCGGCGCCATTTCCGTGTTGCGAGTCCCCGAGCTGATGCTGCGCATCGCCGGCTTGCGGCTGCGCATCGCCGGCTTGCGGCTGCGCATCGCCGAGCAGGCGATCGCCGAGCTGGTGCGGCTCCGCCAGGAGGTTGCCCTCGCCTGCGGGGGTCTGATCCTGCGCATCGCCGGCTTGCGGCTGCGCATCGCCGACCGGGTGCTGTGCATCGCCGGCTTGCTGCACATCGGGCGACGGGGCGTGCTGCTGCGACGAATCGGTCGTGCCCGGGTTGCTATCCGGTGCCACAGCCGAGCTGTCGCTGGCTCCGTATGCCGACGCATCGCTTGCCGAGCTGTCTGCGGCCGGGGCCTGACTCGCGTCACTGGTCGACGCGTCAGCCACGCCGGGGTCGAGCTTGCTATTGGCCCAGCCCTGCTGGTTCTGATCGTCACGCCGGCGCTGCGCTTCGACAGCCTCTGGCTGTGGCGCTTCGCTGTTACCGCCACACACGATGAGGAGGAGCTCTCTGGCTAGCGTCGGGAAGTCAGACATGGCTGTTCCCCGACAATGGCAACGCGCATACCAACTCGCTTCCGGACGAGGATCTCAAAGGGTCTCGGTGGATACACCATGGCGACAGTGGCTAATCGAGTAGCGCGCTGGCTGGGACTACGCCCCTCGACCGCGTCTCCCGAGGACAGCAACCGCAAGAAAGCGCGAGAAAACGTCACCTCGAGGCTACGCATTGTCACGCTCGCATCGGCGGGTTTCTCGTCGGAAACGGAACGCAGTTTCGCGCAACCTGGACGCCCGATGCGCGTCACTGCGCGTGATCGCCACCGCCGTCGGCTGTCGGGAATGCGACCGACGAGACGAATGCCGGTGCCGCTGACGTCGTGTTCGTCGAGCGCGACATGACGCCGAGCGCAAGCCAAGCGCACAGCCACACGTGCACGCGCAGCCGCGGCTCGACGAATGTATCGCCCTGCATCGCGCGCTGGACGCGTGCTGGTCGACCGAGTCGCGGCGTCGGCAGCAGTGTGGCAGCGGGCACGGTTGCCGCGCATCGGTAGGCTGGGCTAGCGTGGACGTCGGTGGGGGCGCACGTGCTCGTTGTCGACGACGATCCGCAGATCCTGCGGATGCTCAGCGACGTGCTCACGAAGCGCGGGTTCGGCGTCGATACCGCGAGCGATGGCGAGGAAGCCTATAGCCGCGCTCTCCAACACGCGCCCGACCTGCTCGTCACCGACGTGATGATGCCGAAGCTCGACGGCTGGTCGCTCGTGCGCAAGTTGCGCCTCGAACCAAAGCTCGCGAACCTGCCGGTGATCTTCCTGACCGCGGTCGCGACCGACGACGCGCGCGTGCAGGCATTTCGGCTCGGTGCCGACGACTACGTCAACAAGCCGTTCAAGTTCAAAGATCTCGTGTCGCGCATCGAGAAGGTGCTCACCGCGAAGCGACCGGCCGCCACGACGCAAGCCGGCTCGGGGCTCGCCGGGGATCTCGCGCAGATCGGACTCAGCACGCTGCTCGTCCTGATCGAGATGGAACGCAAGACCGGCGCGCTCGAGGTCCATGCCGCCGACGGCAGAGCCGGCAGCATCTCCACACGCGACGGCAAGGTCGTTGACGCAGCACTCGGGGGCGCGAACCAGCCGCGCGGCCCCGAGGCCGTCTACGTGATGTTGACGTGGACCGCGGGCCGCTTCGAGTTCGTCGTGCGAGCCGTCGCGAGCGAGGATCGGATCAAGCAGTCGACGACGCAACTCTTGCTGGAAGGCGCGCGCCTGATGGATGAAGCCGCTGCGCCAGAAGCGGTGGCACAGCTCGACGAGGAAGCGATCGCCGAGTGGCGAGACGAGCCCACGCCGATGGTCGCCGCGGCCAAGCTCGCCGATCTGGTACGGCGCAGCGCGCGCGTGTCGTCGCCGCCGTACGCAGGTCACACGCTGTCACCGCTTGAGCTCGCCGCACTCGCCGCTGCGCCGCCCGCCGAAGCGCCGAAGTCGCGGGCCACAACACCGAGCAGCACACCGCCGCCCGCCGAGGAACCAAAACCGCGGTCCACCACGCCGAGCAGCCCACCGGTGCGCTCCGCGGCGCCGAGCAGCATAGCCGCGCGATCCACGCCAAGTAGCTCGCCGGCGCGCACCGGAACACCGAGCAACCCGTCGCTGTCGGCGCCATCGATCAACGCCGCGCTCGAAGCTGCGGCCGAGTCCGGCGTCCACGCGCTGATCGCCGTCGACGACATCGAAGACGCGGCCCCGGAGCAAGCCAAGCCGGCGATTGCGACCAAGCCGCCAACCAAGCCGACGCCCGACACCGGTCGCCGCGCATCGCCGTGGTGGGTGGTCGCGTGCCTGCTCGTCGCCGGCGGCGGCGTGGCGACGTTCGCGATCCGACCGAAGTCGTCCTCGGCTGCACCCACCGCGGACCTGCGTCACGATGCAACTGCGATCGCGGCTGCGTTCGATCGTGGCGTCGCCGCGGCGCAGATGCGTGCCGACGGGTTGGCGGCGATGCCGATGCTGCGCGCCGGGATCGAGACCGACGCTGCGACGCTGCACGACATGGTGACAAACGAGATGATGCTCGAGCCCGCGAGCGGCGAAACGATCGAAGTGTTTCAGCTGCGCGGTGGGGCTGCAGCGTCGGTGTTGCGCTTGCCAGCGGATGCAGCCGCGCTCGCACCAGCGGGCGGCCCGGCCGTGCGCACCGACGGCAAGCTCGTCGAGGTGATCGCGCATAGCTCGATCAAGAACCAACAGGCCGCCGAGACCGGCGTGCTCGCGGTCGCGGTCACGGTCGATCTCGCGGACGCCGCGGCGGAGCTCGCGCATCACGTGCAAGGCGCGACGCTCACCGGTCTCGACCATCCGGTCGTGCTCGTGCCGGTCGCAGCCGGTGCACCGACGACGGCCACGCAGCCGATCAACGCGAAGGCGGCGCCGAACCTCGCGCTCGTCGCGAATCTCGCCACCCCTGCGCCCACCGCGGCGGCACTGCCATGGCTCGCTCCCGTGCGTTATGCGTGCTTCGCGCTCGCCGGCTTATTGCTGATCGGGTTCATCGCAGCATCGCGACGCAGGTAAGCTCCGGGGATGGAGCGCCTCGCTCATCGCATCTGCCCACTCTGCGAAGCATGTTGCGGTCTCGAGCTCGGCATGAGCGACGGCCGCGTCACCTCGATCCGCGGGAACGAAGCCGACGTATTCAGTCGCGGCTTCATCTGCCCGAAGGGCGCCGCGTTGCGCGACCTCCACGAGGATCCCGATCGGTTGCGTGCGCCGCTCGTCAAACGCGACGGCGTGCACGTCGAGGTGACGTGGGACGAAGCGTTCGCCGAAATCGAGCGTAGGCTGCCGCCGATCCTCGCCGCGCATGGCCGCGATTCCGTCGCGCTGTCGATCGGCAATCCGTCGGCGCACAAGTTCGGCCTCTTGCTCTACGGTGCGCGACTCGCGCGCGCGGTCGGCAGCGCGAACGTGTACTCGGCGTCGACGCTCGACCAGATGCCAAAGCAGCTCTCCGCCGGGCTCATGTTCGGCCATTGGTTGACGATTCCGATCCCCGACATCGAACGCACGCAGCTGCTCGTGATCCTCGGCGCGAATCCGATGGTGTCGAACGGCAGCCTGTGGACCGTGCCCGACTTCCGCGGCAAGGCGAAGGCGCTGCAAGCGCGCGGCGGCCGGCTCGTCGTGATCGATCCGCGGCGCACCGAGACCGCGGCGCTCGCCGATCAGCACGTGTTCATCCGCCCCGGCGCCGACGTGTTCCTGCTGCTCGGCATCGTGCACGCACTGTTTGCCGACAAGCTCGTGCGGCTCGGTCGACTCGAACCGCACGTCGACGGTGTGGCAGCGCTCGAAGACGCCGTCGCCGAATTCTCGCCCGAGCGCGTCGGCCCGCGCTGCGGCATCGAGCCGAGCGTGATCGCAGAGCTCGCACGCGCGCTCGCGACGACGGAACGCGCTGCGGTCTATGGCCGCATCGGCACGTGCACGCAGGAGTACGGCACGCTCACGAGCTGGGTCGTCGACGTGATCAACGTGCTCACCGGTCATCTCGACGCGCCGGGCGGCGCGATGTTTGCGAAAGCGGCTGCATTCGCGCAGAACACGCTCGGCTCACCGGGCCGCGGCAAGGGCATCGTCACCGGCCGGCGCACGAGCCGCGTGTCGCGCGCACCCGAAGTGTTTGGCGAGCTGCCGATGGGCTGCCTCGCCGAAGAGATGGAGACGCCCGGCGAGGGTCAGGTCAAAGCGCTGATCTCGATCGCGAGCAATCCCGTGCTGTCGGCACCGAACGGTCCGCGCATCGCCGCCGCGCTCGACAAGCTCGAGCTGATGATCAGCGTCGACATCTACCTCAACGAGACCACGCGGCACGCCGACGTTATCTTGCCCGGGCTGTCGCCGCTCGAGGAGTCGCACTACGACGTCGCGCTGCCGCAGCTCGCGTACCGCAACGCCGCCCGCTACAGCCCACCCGTGATCGAGCCGCCCGCGGATCGCCCAGCGGAGTGGCAGCTCCTGCTCCGTTTGCTCGCGATCGTGACCGGCCGCGGCGCCGGCGCGGATCTGCGCGCGCTCGACGACGAGCTCGCCGCCGCGGACGTCCAGCGCGTGCTCGGACCGCAGGCCGACTTCGTGCTGCGCGCGCTCGGCGACAGCGTCGGGCCGGAGCGGCTCCTCGATCTCGCGCTGCGCGGTGGCCCATACGGCGATCGATTCGGCATGGTGCCAAGCGGCATCAACCTCGAGCGCGTGATGGCTGCACCGAACGGCGTCGATCTGGGTCCGCTCGAGCCGCGCATCCCCGAAGTGCTGCGCACGCCGTCGGGACGCATCGAGCTCGCACCGCCGCCGCTGCTCGCGGATCTCGCTCGCGCACGCGCCGACCTCGCGCGCCCGGTCCCCGATCTCGTGATCGTCGGCCGCCGCCAGCTGCGTTCGAACAACAGCTGGATGCACAACCTACCCACGCTCGCGAAAGGCCCGTTCCGCTGCGTCGCGCTCGTCCATCCCGTCGATGCCGCGCGGCTCGGCGTCAGCGATGGTGGCCGCGCGCGGATCGCCGCCGGCGACCGATCGATCGACGTGATCGTCGAGCTCTCCGACGAGATGATGCCGGGCGTGGTCAGCCTGCCGCATGGCTGGGGCCACGATCAGCCGGGCACGCGCATGCGGGTCGCCGCCGAGCGGCCCGGGGCGAACCTCAACGCGATCCTCGACGACCGCCTGCGCGACCCGCTGTCGGGCAACGCCGTGCTCAGCGGCGTGCCGATCGCGATGCAGCCACTGTGATGCAGAGTTAACCCAGCTGAGAAGACCGCGCGCCCGACTTGTTCATTCTACGCTCCTGTCATGGCGCCGAACGACAAGGACCGCGAGGACCCGACGCTCGTGACGCCCGGCGATCCGCGCGATGCCACCCCGACGGTGGGCAGCCCGGCCAAGCGGTCGATTCGGCCGGCGGGTCCGCTCAAACCCGGCAACCGCTACGCGATCGGCGAAGTGATCGCGCGCGGCGGCATGGGCGAGGTCGTGCATGCCGTCGACGAACAGATCGGCCGGCCGGTCGCGATCAAGCGCATGATCGATGGCGCTCCGAACGACGTCGACATCGAGCGGTTCTTGCGCGAAGCACGCATCCAAGGCCGGCTCGACCATCCCGCGATCGTGCCGGTCTACGAGCTCGCGCGTGACGTCGACGGCCGCCCGTTCTTCGCGATGAAGCGCCTCTCCGGCCGCACGCTCGACGACGTGCTCGAAGCGCATGACAACCACGACCCCGTTGCGCTCGCGCGGTTCCCGCGGCAACGCCTGCTCCGCGCGTTTGCCGACGTCTGTCTCGCGATGGAGTTCGCACACGAGCACGGCGTCGTGCATCGCGATCTCAAGCCGACGAACATCATGCTCGGCGACTTCGGCGAGGTCTACGTGCTCGACTGGGGCATCGCGCGGATCGCGGGCGAGACCGAGCCGATCGCGGCGCGCGCGGTGACTGCCGCCGAGGGAGGGACACAACCCGGCACGCGCCTCGGCACGCCCGGCTACATGTCTCCCGAACAGATCGAGAGCCACGCAGATCTCGACGGACGCGCCGACGTCTACTCGCTCGGCTGCATCCTGTTCGAGATCCTCACCGGCAAGAGCCTGCACCCGCCGGGTCCGCCCGGCATGATCAGCGCGACCGAGGGACGCGATGCGCGGCCGTCGCAATACGTGCCCGAGCGCGACATCGCGCCCGAGCTCGAGCAGCTGTGCGTCGAGGCGACGATGCGCGACCGCGACGAGCGGCTGCACTCCGCGCGCGAGCTCGGCGACCGCGTGCAGGACTTTCTCGACGGCGATCGCGATCTCGTGCAGCGCCAGAAGCTCGCACGTGAACATCTCGCCCGCGCGAACCAAGCGCTGACCGCACCGAACGTCGACGCGGATCGCACGGCGGCCGCGATGCGCGAAGCGGGCCGCGCGCTCGTCCTCGATCCGACGGTGGTCGAGGCCGCCGACCTCGTGCGCCGCGTGATGGCAGAGGCGCCGTCGATCACGCCGCCCGAGGTGCAGCGCGAGATCATCGACGCCGACGCGCTGGCGCATCGCCAGTTCGCACGCCTCTCGATGGTCGCGTACTTCGCCTATTTGGGGTTCGTGCCGATCCTGCTGTGGCTCGGCGTGCGCGACTACTTCTACCTGTACGCGATGCTCGGCGTGATCGGCGCGAACGGCATCATCGCGTGGCTCGGCACGCGCGGCTGGATGTCGCCGGTGCGCTCGGTGCTCGTCGTGCTCGTGCACGGCACGATGGCCGCGCTGCTCACGCGGATGTTCGGTCTCGTGATCGTCGCGCCCGGCGCCGTCGCAGTCACGCTGATGGCGCTCGTCCCGCACCCGCTCTACGCGAAGCCGTGGCGCGCGATCGTCGCGGTGGCGTTCGTGATCCTGGCGATGCTCGCGCCGTTCCTCGCCGAGCTCGCGGGCATTCTGTCGCCGCGCACCGTCGAGATCGTGGGCGAGACCGTCGTCATTCATCCGCTCGCCGTGCATCAGGTCCCCGGCCTGATCGAGATGACGTTCGTGCTATGGACCGCGACGCTGGTCGCGATCGCGTCAGGGATGGCGTGGGTCAACGCACGCCGCGAACGTGCAAACCGACACTTGCTGCGCGTGCAAGCCTGGCGGTTGCGCCAGCTCGCCCCGGAGATGCCGGCCGCGGCGAACCGCACCTGATATGCTCCACGCGTGCGTGCCACCACTTGGCTTCTGACCGCGATCCTGCTCGCTGCATGCCGACCCTCGGCGACCGTCGAGCAGACGACACCCGTCGCAAACCTCCAGTCCTATCGCAGCGTCGCGTTGCGCGTGAAGTCCAGCGCGTTCGCGTCGCAAGGCATCGCGATGTTCCTCGAGCAAGCGACACTCAACAAGCTGCGCGAGAAGTGCGGTTTCGAGCAGGTCGGGCCGGTCACCGGCGCGCCCTCCGACGTCGTCCTCGATCTCAACATCACGCACTCGGGTCGTGGCGGCGGTGGCTGGGTGAACAACTCGGGCACCGCAACGATCGACACGCTGCTCGTGCTCAGCGATGGCATCAACGGCGACCTGCTGGGGACCGCGCGCATTCGCGGCAAATCCTCGGGCATGATCGTCAACAACCGGCCGCCCGAAAACGAGGCGGTCGAGGTGATCGCGAAGACGATCGCCGACACGCTCGCGAAGTCGGGCTGTGCGGGCCCGCGCATCGCACGTGCGCCGGAGCCACCGCCTCCGGACACGGGCAGCGCGACGACCACCACACAGACCGGCAGTGCGGGCGATCCGGCGACGGGCTCGGCCGGTACACCACCGATCGACGACAAACGGCGCGCGGAAGCCGAAGCGCTCAACGAGACCGGCAAGGAGAAGCTGCGCAGCGCAGACATCCAAGGTGCGCTCGGCGATTTTCAGCGTGCCGTCTCGCTCGTGCCCGATCCGCGTTACCAGTACAACATCTGCCTCACGCTCGAAGCGCTCGAGCAGTTCGACAATGCGATCGCAGCCTGCAAGCAAGCGCGTGCGATGAACCCAGAACCGCGCCTCGTGTCGAAGATCGACAACCGGCTCGGGCTACTCGCGAAGCACTAACGATCGCAGTCGTAGTACAGCGGCTCGACGATCTCCCACGGATGGCGACCCGGCAGCTGCTCTGACGACGCCGTCTCGAGATCGAAGATCACCGTCACGGTGGGCAGCTGGGCGATCGCCTCCGACTCCCTGACCTTGTAACGACCTTCCTGGCGAAATTCGAGGTTCGCATTCGCGCGGCCATCCGCGCAGAACGTCAGCGTCTGGTAGCAGGTCGCGAAGTCGCCTTCGGAGAGGCAGTGATCGTAGCTATCGAACGTGTCGACAAGCCGCCGATAGGTCGTGTTGTCGAGTACGTCGCTGCCGCAGGCCGAAGCCGCTACGAGGAACGTGACCAGACCGATGGCGCGCATGGCCGGCTACGTCTCGCAAGGGGCGCGCCAGCTCGCCGGCCTCGGATCTCCACGGGTTTTCGCTTGCGAAGCGCAGTTGCGGCGGGCGCCGATTCCCCGATCGAGGGCCGGCCTCCCCGGCACCGCGCGGTATCAGATCGAAATCAGTAGCGCGACGATGACGGCGATCGTGCACAGAAGGCCGATCAGCAGCCACACCCGACGCCGCGCCTCCGGCGCAGGCTGGGGCATCGCCATCGGCACAGGATGCGGTGTCCCCATGGCGGTGGGTTGGGCGGGTTGGGCGGGTTGGGCGGGTTGGGCGGGCTGCACAGGTGGCTGCGCCCCGGCCCTATATTTCGGCAACGCGTGATCGGTGTAGTGCGGATCGGGATGCGACAGCTGCTCGTGCGCGACGCCCCAGCGCTTGATACCGACCGGAGGTTCGACCCCGCGCTGCAGTGGCGTGTTTGCAATCTGGGCCGGGCCGTCGAGTTGCGAGCGCGACGTCCTCTTTGCGCCGGCGCGCAAGCCATCGAGCGTGCTCGCGAGCTCGCGGACTCCGAACCGCGCTTGCGGAGCCGGAGACATGCAGCGCACCACGATCTGAGCGAGCTCGGACGGAACCTGCGCCCGCTGGAGGTGGAACACCGGCGCTCCGCCGCTGGGCGGGGGCCAGCTGCCGACGATCATCTCGAACATGACGACGCCGAGCGAATAGATGTCGCACGCAGGCGTCACGTCGCCGAGGACATGCTCGGGTGCCTGGTAGTCGAGCCTGATGCCATCGCTTGGCGTGTTGCCGACGATCTTCGCGATCCCGATGTCGAACGTGTCGCCATCGCCGGCTCGCTTCGTCACGTAGATGTTCTGCGGCTGCAGATCACCGTGCACGAGCTTGCCATCGTGCATCTGAGCGAGCGCATTGCACGCACCGCGCGCGATCGCGATCACCTGACGCCACGGCAGCGGACCGGTGCGGCGCAGCATATCGGCGAGCGTCTCTGGCACGACGCTGGATCATTGAACGTCTAGAGGCGGGATTCAAGCTCGCGGCTAATTGTCGTTGCCATTGTTATTGAGACCGCCCTCTTGCGAGCGATAGCCGTAGCCACCGGCCGATTGCTCGACGAGCTCGGCGACTTCGCGCGGCGTCTCCGCGTACTTGATACAACGCGACACGATAAACACGCGCAGGTCGTTATCGGCGGCCGGATCGTCGGTGTTGGGTGGCAGCTCGTCGTCGTTGTCGCGTAGATA
>DATDCH010000359.1:0-5514 GCA_036524455.1 Kofleriaceae bacterium
GACATGCTGCGCACGCAACAGGAAGCCGAGCGTGCGCGGGCCGATCTGGCGAAGGCACAGGTCGACGCGCAGGCCGAAGCGACGAAAGCGCGCGAGGACATGCTCCGTACGCAGGCGGAAACCCAGCGCGCACGCGCAGAAGCGGCGCAGAAGCAGCTCGAGATCACGAAGGCGCGTGAAGAAGTCGCGCGGTCGCGCGCAGCGGCACAGCGGGTGGCGGAAGAGATCGCGCGCACACAGCTAGAAGCGACGAAGGCGCGCGAAGAAACCGCACGCACGAAGGCCGACGCCGACAAGGTGCGCGTCGAGATCGCGAAGAAGCAAGCCGAGGCCAACCAGGCGCGCGCGGACATGCTGCGCACGCAACAGGAGGCGGAGCGGGCGCGGGCCGATCTGGCGAAGGCGCAGACCGAAGCGCAGGCAATGGTCGCGAAGTCGCGCGCCGAGGCGGATCAAGTGAAGCGCGATGCAGCGCAGGCGATCAACGCGGCGCAGTCCGAGGTGCAAGTCGCGCGGGCCGATGCGGCGCGTGCACGCAGCGAGGCCGAGACCGCGAAGGCACAGGCGGAAGCGGCGCGCGTCGCGGCTGCGGCCGACAAGAAGCAGGCCGAGCTCGACAAGCACAAAGCCGAAACGGCACGCAAAGACGCCGAGAAGCTGGTGAAGGAGGCGAAAGGCCAGCTCGCGACGCTCGAGCACAAGACGCTCGCGGCGCAGCAGCTCGACGACAAGGCACGTGCAGTGCTCGCAGCCGCGCAGGCGCGTGAGGAGGCGGCACGCGAGACGGTCGCGCAGCTGACACGTGAGCGCGAGACCGCCGAGGCAGCAGCGAAGCGTGCGCAAGAGGCGCGCGATCGTTCGGCCGCAGTTGATCGCGGCAAGCTCGCCGCCGATGCAAAGGCCGCGGAGGAACGGCTCGCGAAGGCGCGTCAAGCCACGGCGGAAGCCGATGCGCGGCGGCTCAGCGCCGAGCAAGCAGCGACACGGGCGCGTGTCGATCTCGAGCAGACGAAGACAACGCTCGCGAGCGTCGAGCAGCAACGGACATCGGCGGTGGCCGCGGCAACCGAAGCGGCGCGCAAGCGTAGCGAAGCGGAAGCGGCGGCGAGCGATGCGTCGCGCCGGCGCGGCGAAGCAGAAGTTGCGGCGACCGAGGCGGCGAAGAAGCGGCGTGAGGCCGAGGTGGCGGCGAACGAGGCTGCGAAGCGTCGCGGCCAAGCCGAGATCGATCGCGCGCACGCCGAGGCGCAGCGCGTGGCCGCAGAGCAAGCAGCGCGCGAAGCGAAGCTGGCACAGGATGCCGCGGAGAAGCAGCGCAAGATCGCCGAGGCCGCGGCGCAGCAAGCACTCGCGGCGAAGCGCGATGCCGAGACGAGTGTCGCGACGCTGACGATGAAACGGCAGGCTGCGGAGAAGGCGGCCGACGAGCTCGCAGCACGCGCGAAGGCAGAAGCGAAGGCGCAGGCGGAGGTGGTCGCTGCGAAGTCGAGACAGGCAACCGAAGCAGAGATCGCGGTAGCACGGCGCGAGGTCGCGCGACTCGCCGACGAGCGTAAGCGCGCCGAGGCCGAGCTCGCCGATCGCCGCAAGGCCGTCGCGCAGCAGCAGGCGGAGTCGGCGCGGCTCGCCACCACGGCCGCACAGGCGAAGGATGCGGCGGATCGCGAGGAGACACGGCGCACGCAGCTTGCCGAGCAGCGCGCGCAAGAGGAGCAAGAGCTCGCGCGGATCAAAGCGCAGAAGGTGCAAGCGCAAGTCGCGCAGACCCCGACGCGTACGCCGCAGCCGATGCCAGTTGCGCCGGCGCCTGTCGCCGCGAAGCCCGCGCCCGCGCCCGCCCCGGTTGCCGCGAAGCCGGCGCCGGTCAAGCTCGCGAAGGTCCAGAGCGTCACGTTCAAGGGCAACGCCGACAGCGGGCTCGTCGAGCTCGCGATGGCGGGCGACGGCAACGTGCAGCTCGGCGAGATCAGCTCGTCGCACGTCGAGCTCATCGTCGATAACGCGGAGCTCGCGCCGAAGCTCGAGCGCACGCTCGACGTCAGCAAGTTCGGCAGCCCAGTGAAGAAGGTGTCGTCGTTCCGCGATCGCCGCACGCCGAATCGCGTGCGCCTCGTCGCCGAGCTCGCATCGCCCGCGATCCCGACGGTCGTGCGCGATGCGACCAGCGTGCGTTGGCGGTTCGCGGCGAATCCAGTCGCGCAGAAGCCCGTGCAGAAGGTTCCGCCGCAAGTCGTCGGCGGCTTTGGCGCGGCGTCGACGCCGGTCGCGCAGCAATCGGTCGCCCAGGTGCCGCCCGCGGGCCGCGGCCGTCGCATCTATCACGGCGCGACCGTCGAGTTCGACTTCAAGGACGCGCCGATCCACGACCTGCTCCGCATCATCGCGGACACCGGCGGTGTGAACATCGTCGTGCCCGACACGATCGATGCGAAGGTCACCGTGCGCCTCAAGCGCGTGCCGTGGGATCAGGCACTCGAGGTCATCCTCTCGTCGCATGGTCTGTGGTACCGCCGCGAAGGCAACCTGTACCGGATCGCACCGCGCAAGGAGCTCGACGCCGAGGACGAAGCCGAGGCCGCGCGCCGCGCTGCTGCCGCTGCGTCGGAGATGCCGCGCCCCGAGATCGTCAGGCTCAACTACGCGTCGGCCGACGAGCTCAAGCCCAAGCTCGAGGGCATGCTGTCACCGAAGGGCAAGATCGAGGTCGATGGCCGCACGAACGCGCTGATCATCAGCGACATCGCGGCAACCCGAGCCGAGATCGCGAAGCTCGCATACGAGCTCGACACGCAGACGCCGCAGATCACGATCGAGGCGCGCATCGTCGAGGCGCGTTCCACGTTCGTACGCCAGTTCGGTATCCAGTGGGGTGGTCGCGCGTTGGCGGGCGCGGCGGGTGGTAACGCCACCGGCCTGGTCTTCCCGTCATCGATTGGCATCCGCGGCGGCAACGATGACAGCCAGACCCGCAGCGAGGGCATCACCGCGCTGCCTCCGGACTTCGCGATCAACTTGCCGGCCGCGACCGGCACCGGCGAAGGTGGCGCGATCGGTCTGTCGCTCGGCTCGGTCGGCGGCAACTTCAACATCAACCTCCGACTGTCGGCACTCGAAGACACCGGCTCGGTGCGCATCATCTCGGCGCCGAAGATCACGGTGCTCAACAACAAGAGCGCGCTGATCCGGCAAGGTGTGTCGATTCCGATCTCGGTCGTGTCGGCCGCGGGCACGCAGACGCAATTCGTGCAGGCCGACCTCAAGCTCGAAGTCACGCCGTACGTGTCGCAGCGCGACTGCGCGATCGCGATGAACCTCGATGTCACGAAGAACGAACCCGACTTCGTCAATACCGGCGCGCGCGGAGATCCAACGATCCTGCGCAAGGAAGCGAAGACGACGATGCTCGTCGCCGACGGCGAGACCAGCGTGCTCGGCGGTATCTACACGCGCAACACCGGTCTCGCGTACAAGAAAGTGCCGTTCCTCGCGGACCTGCCGGTGCTCGGATGGTTCTTCAAGAGCCGCCGCGAGAACGACGATCGCACCGAGATCCTGGTGTTCATCACGCCCAAGATCACGAACAAGGCCTCCCTGCGCTGCGTTCAGTAGCTAGACTCTGTGCATGTCAGCGCCCTTGTTCCTCGTCGGGTTCATGGCCGCTGGCAAGACCACCGTCGGCCAGTTGCTTGCACAAGCGACGAGTCGTCGGTTTATCGACCTCGACGATGTGATCGCCGAGCAAGGCGAGCCGGTCGCCGAGCTCGTCGCGCGTGACGAAGCCGAGTTCCGCCGCCGCGAAGCCGCCGCGCTCGTGCAGGTGATCGGCGACGGCAACAACTGCGTGATCGCGACCGGCGGTGGTTGCGCCGCGTTCGGCGACAACATGACGAAGATGCGCGCAGCGGGCCTCGTCGTCGCACTCGACGTCGATCTCGATCGCGCGCGCGCCCGTGCCGCCGGCGGTCCGGTGCGGCCGCTGCTCGCCGAAGGCGATCGCGCTGCCGAGCTCGCCGCGAAGCGCGCCCCCGCGTATCGCCGCGCACACGCCGTCGTCGATACGACCCGCCGCACGGTGATCGACGTCGTGCAGGCGGTTGCCGATGTCGAGCGCACGTGGCGCGAGCTGCCGTTCGCCCATCGCGCCTCCGCCACGGTGCTCGCGCTCGACGAACGCACCTATCCGGTCGTCGTTCACGACCGCGCGATCGACGGTGATCTGATCGCCGCGTTCCTCGCTGATGCGAGCCGCGTCGCCGTGATCACGGATCACGAGGTCGCGCGGCACTGGCAGAGCGCCGCGATCGCGGCCCTGCGCGGCGCACCCGGCGTGCTGTCGATCGAACCCGGCGAGGCGAGCAAGTCGCTCTCGGTGTACAGCCGGATTTGCGAGACGCTCGTCAATGGCGGTCTCGATCGCGGCTCTGTGATCATCGCGCTCGGCGGCGGTGTCGTCGGCGATCTCGCCGGCTTTATCGCGGCGACGCTGTTTCGGGGCATCCGGGTGATCCAGCTGCCGACGACACTCGTCGCGATGACCGATGCCGCGATCGGTGGCAAGACGGCGGTCGATCTCGATGCCGGCAAGAACCTCGTCGGTGCGTTCTGGCAGCCGCGGCTCGTCGTGTGCGGGCTCGAGACGCTGACCACGCTGCCGCCGCGTGAGCGCCGCGCCGGGTTCGGCGAGCTCTGGAAGTACGCGCTCCTCGACGGTGAGGCACTCTGGCAACTCGTCGATAGCTGCACTTCTTGGGCCGCGGGTGGCGACACCGCGATGCCTCGCGCGCTCCACGATGTCATCCAGCGCTCGATCGCGTACAAGGCGGCAATCGTCGGCCGCGACGAGCGCGAGGTCACCGGCCAGCGCGCGCTGCTCAACCTCGGCCACACCGTCGGTCACGCGATCGAGTCGGCGACCGGGCTCCACCATGGCGAGGCGGTCGGCCTCGGCCTTGTGGCCGCGGCGCGCGTCTCAGCGGCTCTCGTGGGCGCTCGCCGCGACCTCGAGGCCGAGATCGTGGCGGCGTTGCGACGCACGGGGTTACCCGCCGAGCTTGACCCACTGTTAACCGACGACGTGCTCGATCGCATCAAAGTCGACAAGAAGCGGATCGGTGACAAGGTGAGGTTCATCGCGATCCGCGAGGTGGGCGCGTGTGATCCGGTCGAGATCGCGGTCACCGAGCTGCGAAGAATTTTGCGCCCCGATTCCACAGCTTGATACGATTTTCGTTGGAGGAAGCTATGACCCGCCTCGCCCCCCTATTGCCATTCGTGCTCGTCGCATGCGTCGACAGCGGCGATGAGGGCATGTACATCGTCAAGAACATTGCAGTGAGCGGCTCGTGCACGATCTCTGCTGATCCAGGTCAGCCGTTCCTGGGGCGCGGCTTCATCTATTCGCAAGCACCGAGCGGATACCTGTTCACGCCGCTGATCCAGAGCCGGTTGACCCCGCTGGAAGGCGACAGCGACGAGATTTCGAGGACGATCCAGATGCGGCGCGCCGACATCACG
>DATDCH010000360.1:0-11373 GCA_036524455.1 Kofleriaceae bacterium
CGTGCGCGAGCTCCAGCGCGATGGCGTGCTGCAGCTGTCGATCGGCGCGCACGCGGGTCGCGTCACGCTCGCCAAGCTCGTCGAGCACCAGCGCCGGTTGGCCGAGGGCTCGAGCGAGGTGATCGAAGAGCGTCCTGCCGCGCAGCGTTCGCTCGCCGCCGGGCGTTACATCGTCACCGCTGCGCTCGACGGCGGGCCGTCGGTGTCGTGGCCGATCAGCATCGAGCCCGGCGTGATGTGCAGGATCAGCGTCGTTCCGCCAGTTGCGGCTCGGCTCGGCGACGGCGAGATCCTGATCCCCGGCGGACCGGCGCGGATCGGCGGCGACGCACTCGCGAGCGAGAGCGACGAGCTGATCATCGTCGATGTAGCTGCGTTCGTGCTCCAACGTTTCCCGGTCACGTTCGGCCAGTGGGCGCAATTCCTCGACGACCTACGGCGGCGCGACGAATTACTCGCCACCGTGCACGCGCCCAAGCTGCGCGTCGATGCGCCCGGCGATCCAAACCTGCCAGTGTTCGGCGTCAGCGCCGAGTCGGCCGAAGCGTATGCGAAGTGGCTGTCGGAGCGAGACGGTCACGCGTGGCGATTGCCGACCGAGATCGAGTGGGAGAAGGCGGGACGCGGCACCGACGGTCGGATCTATCCGTGGGGCGATCAGTTCGACGCGACGTTCTGCAAGATGCGGGATAGCCGGCTCGGCGCTCCGACCGCAGAGCCGATCGGCGCGATCGAGTGGGACGTCTCGCCGTATGGCGTGCGCGATCTAGCCGGCGGCATCGCCGACTGGTGCATTCCCGACCCGCGCCGGATGGCACCGCGCGAACCGCGCGAGGTCGTCTCGCGAGGCGGTGCGTGGTGCGACTGGGCGACCGACTGCCGGCTCGCATCGCGCCGGCGCTACTTGGCAAGCGAACATTCAGCACGGGTGGGCGTGCGGTTGGCGCGTGATCCTTGAGGAGAGGCTATGGAGAATCTTAAATCTGGAGATCTGACGATCGAGGTGACGGTGGCGCCGGACTCGGTGTTCAGCTGCGTCTGGCGCGGCAAGAGCAACGAGCGCAACCCACCCGAGATCTTGAAGCCGTGGTTCGAGAAGTTGCTCGGCGTGGTCAGCGAGAAGAAGGGCTCGATCGAAATGCATTTCGAACAGATCGAACACTTCAACTCGTCGACGATCACGGCGTTGATCAAGCTCATCCAGGTTTGCCGCAAGTCGAGCGTCAAGCTCGTGATGGTCTACGACCAGAGCTTGAAGTGGCAGCGGCTGTCGTTCGACGCGCTGCGCGTGTTCGAGAAAAATGATGATCTGTTTCACCTGAGGTTTGCATGAGTAAGCCCGACGACTTTGGGTTCTCGATCGATCTGACCGTGCGCAACGAGTGGAAGAACATCGATCTACTCAGGACCTCGGTGCAGAACTGCTTCATCGCAGTGTTCGCGGACCTCGATGGCTGTCACGCGATCGCGATGGTCACCGGGGAGCTGCTCGAGAACGCGCTCAAGTACGGCGACTGGACCAGCGGTGACCGCGCGATGTTCCGGCTCCGCGTGCATGGCCGCGAAGGCAACATCGAGGTCAGCGTCCAGAACCCACTCCGCGCGAACGACCCGAACGCGGCGAGCTTGATGCAGGCGCTCGAGTGGCTGAACCAGTTCTCGAAGCCCGAACAGGCCTATCGGGCACGCATGCTGCAAATCGCCCAGGAGGACAGTGATTCGGCACCGAGCAAGCTCGGTCTCGTGCGCATCGCGTTCGAAGGCAACTGCAAGATCACCGCGCGGGTCGACAATGGCGCGGTAACCGTCACGGCCGTGCTCGTTCGCGAGTAGTTAGGATATCTTCCAAACATGTGTGAGCTGCTCGGGATGGAGTGCAACGTCCCGACGGATATCGTGTTCAGCTTCTCGGGTCTCGCAACGCGCGGCGGCAAAGCCGGCCCGCACAGCGACGGCTGGGGGCTCGCGCTCTACGATGGCCGGCTCGCTCGCGTGTTCCTCGAGCCGACGCCAGCCGCCAACTCACCGCTCGCGAAGTTCGTCCGCGAGCATCCGATCAAGACGTTGCTCGCGATCGCTCACGTGCGGCGCAAGACGCGCGGCGCGATTGGCCTCGCGAACACGCACCCGTTCGTGCGCGAGCTGTGGGGCCGTTACTTCGTGTTCGCGCACAACGGCACGGTCAAGAAGGCAAAGCAGCTCAAGCTCGGCCGGTTCAAGCCGGTCGGCGAGACCGATAGCGAGCACGCGTTCTGTGCGTTGCTCGGCGCGCTCGAGCACGAGTTCAAGGACTATCCGCGCTCGCAAACCGACTATGCCGCCGCGGTCGCCGCGTATGCCGGCAAGATCGGCAAGGACGGCACGTTCAACATGCTGCTCGGCGACGGCAAGCAGCTATTCGCGCGCTGCTCGACGAAGCTGCACTACATCGTACGCAAGGCGCCGTTCAATCGCGCGACGCTTGCCGACGAAGAGCTCACCGTCGACTTCGCCGACGTCACCACGCCGAACGACCGCGTCGCCGTCGTAGCCACGATGCCACTCACGCGCGACGAGGTCTGGACGCCGGGGGTCGCGAATACGATGTGGGTGTTCCGCGGCGGCAAGCTGATCAAGACACTGCGTTCCTGACGTGCAGCAAACCGTTGCACTGTGACGCCAGCGCCCATGCAGCACTTTGTTGCACCACGTCGGTGGTGATTGAAGCGGCGCGAGAATCAGGTGTAATGGCGACAGGGGTGGCCGAGGATGAGTGATGCGGTCGCCAAGATCGAGCGGTTGTTGATCGAAGCCGACCAGCTCTCGGATGCGCGAGCGCGCGTACTCCTCAAGGCACTCGCTACTGCGCTCGTCGACCTCGTGGGTGAAGGCCTGCAGCGCGTGCACGAAGTCGGCGGCAGCGAGCTCGCCCGCACGCTGGCCGATGACGAGGTCGTCGGCAATCTGCTCGTGCTCTGCGGCATGCACCCGGATCCGGCCGCGGTACGAGCACGCCGCGCGCTCGAGCGTGCGAGTGCGGAGCTGCGTGAGGTGGGGGTGGTGATCGAAGCGGTGACCGGCGAGACGACAAAGGTTCGCGTCAGTGTTCGCGACGAAGGCGAGATGCCTGACTCGGGCCGCGTGCGTGCCGTCGTCGAGGCGATCGTCATCGCGCGTGCACCCGACATCGACATGATCGAGGTCGAGCTCGCCGGCCAGCCGGTCGAGTCGGCCAGCTTCGTGACGCCCCCACGCCTGAAGGTGGTCGGGTGAAGCGCGATCCCACGCAGCATACGGAGCTGGAGCGCTGCGCCTTGTGTGCGTCGCCACTCGGTGTGCTGCACGATCACTTCTACGATCCGCGCGCTCGCGAGGTGTACCGCGCGTGCGAGGGCTGCGCTGTGATCCATCCGACCGCGCACCCCGCGCGTTATCGCCGGATTCCGCGCAGACTCGCCACGGTCGACCTCGACGCCAAGCGGTGCCTCGCGGTGCTCGGCGTACCTGTCAGCATCGTCGTGGTGCGCCTGCGCGATGACGGCCGCGCGATCGCGGAGTACCCCGGACCCGCCGGACTGGTGTCGAGCGAGATCACGCCGAACGTGTGGAGTGCACTGCGGGCAGCGGTGCCGGCGGTCGGCCGACTGGAACCCGAAGTCGAAGCGCTGCTCGTCTGTTCGACCTTGCGTGGTGGAATGCTGTGCGGCATCGACGTCGTGCTCGAGGTGCTCGGCGAGCTGCGCGCAAGACCGGAGGCGCCGGCTGTGGTCGCACGGATGCTCGCGGAGCTGCGAGAGGCGCGATGAGCGGTCACTCGCCGTCGAGGTGCACAACCACCAAGTCGGTCGCGAAACAGGACAGCGTGTGCAGGGTGCGACGCTGCCAGTGGGTTCCCGAGCTGATCGCAAACCGCAGGTGGTAGCGATCGTCGGGTCCGAGGTCGTTGATCAGCGCGAGCCAGTTGATGAGCACGTTGAAGCAGGTCGCGTTCATGAACTCGAGTGCACGGATGTCGACGGCGACCTCGCGTGCACGCCCAGCCACGAGCTGGTGGTGCAGCTTGTCGATCAGCACTCTCAGGCGGGCGACGATGCTCGCATCGGCGTTGCCGCGCAGCCGTAATGTCGGCGGCTCGATGCTGGCAATCGCTTCGAAGTCGACGTCCCGTATGGCGAGCCCTTCGTCGCCCATGCATCGAGTATAGAGTCAGACGCGGGGTGCCACGCGCAGGTTTGCTGCATCACTTAGCTGCAGAGCGAACCGCACGCTGCCATCACTGCAGTTTTCCGCGGTGAGCGCGAGGCCGATATGCTCGGCGAGGCTCCTCGCGAGCGCCAGGCCGATGCCACAGTGTGCGCCAGTCGCGGTGCGTGCGGTATCGCCGCGCCATAGCCGATCGAAGATCTTGTGCTCGTCGGGCAGGGCCGGGCCGCTGTCGGTGACCGCGATGACCGCAGTATTTGCGTTGACCTCGATCCAGCCCCCGGCCTCGGTGTACTCGGCGGCATTCGCGAGCAAGTTGGCGAGGATCACGCGCAGCTTCTCCCGATCGATTGCCTGCGTCGTGTCGGCGAGTTGGTTACGGAACGTCAGGGAGCGGGCGGCGGCAGCCGCAGCGTGCGGCTTCCAGCAATCGTCGACGAGCTCGCGCAGGTTGACGTCGCTGGTCGTGGTCGGCAGCTGACCGGCGTCGAGCCGAGCGAGCGTGAGCATGTTCTCGACGATCGCGCCGAGCTGCAGCACGATCGCATGTGCGTCGGCGATCGCGTGCTTGTAGTCGGGCGCCGAGCGATCCGCGAGAGCGGTCACCTCGAGCACGGTGCGCAGCCCGGCCAGCGGTGTGCGCAGCTCGTGGCTGACGTCGGCGGTGAACTGACGCTCGCGCGCGAACGAGGTCTCGAGCCGCGCGAGTAGGTCGTTGAGCTTGCGTACCGGCGCGACGAGCTCGGCAGGCTGGTTCTCGACGGGGATTCGCGTGGTCAACGTCTTGTCGTCGATGCGATCGATCGAGCGGCCGAGCGCGGCGAGCGGTCGTAGTGCGCTGCCCGTGATCCACCACACGAGCGCGGCGATCACGATCAGCGCGAGCAGGCTCACGAGCACGAACAGGTTGCGGATCGCGGCGATCGACTTCGTGACGCCGGCGACGCCCTCGGCGAGGATCAACGTGAGCTCTTGCGCGTCGCCGGTCTCGTCGCGCGGCTTGAATCGAAGCTCGACCCCGCGTCCGCCGCGGCCATCCGGCAGCTCGATGTCGAAGAAGCCGATGCGCGCTGGCGCGCCCGTATCGGCCAACCTGCTGACGGAGGCGCTCATGAGCAGCTCCTCGCCGATCCGGATCACCTTGCCGTTCGGCAGGTGGAGCTCGATGAATGCATCCTTGGTCGGCGGCGCTTCGAATTCGTAGCCATCCTCGTCGTGCTCGACGAGTGCCGACAGCGCGCGCGCGCGGGCGAGCAAGCTGTCGTCGTGCTGTTGCCATGCGGCGTCGCGCACGCCGATGTAGAGGAAGATCGCGATCGCCGACAGTGCGGCGCCGAGCGCGGCGACCATCAGTGCCACGAGCCGTAGCCGCAGCGAGTACGGTTTCACCTGTCCTCGCCGAACACGTAGCCCTGGCCGCGCTTGGTATGGATCAGCTTCTTCGCGTGGCCGTCATCGATCTTGCGGCGCAGATGACTGATGTGGACATCGAGCACGTTGCTGTTCGCCTCGGCCGCTTCGTCATACGCGTGATCCCACAGCTCGGTGCGCGACACGATGTCGCCGACGCGATGCGCGAGGTATTCGAGCAACGCGTACTCGCGTGCCGATAGCGCGACGATGTGTCCAGCTCGCCGCACGCGTCGCGCACGCGTATCGATCTCGAGGTCCAAGACGCGCACGATCGGATCGACCTGTGCGTACCGGCGACGCACGAGTGCGCGCAGTCGCGCTAGGAGCTCTTCGAACGCGAACGGCTTGACCATGTAGTCGTCGGCGCCGAGGTCGAGACCCGCAACGCGGTCGTCGATCGCGTCGCGCGCGGTGAGTACGAGCACCGGTGTCGTGTTGCCCGACGTGCGCAGCTTCTTGAGCAGCTCGAGACCGCCCAGTCCCGGCAGCATCAGATCGAGCACGATCACGTCGTACGGATGATTCTCCGCGTACCACAGCCCCTCACCGCCTTCGCCGGTTGCATCGACCGCATAACCGGAGTCGCGCAGTCCCTTCGCGAGTGACTCACGGAGGACGGCGTAGTCTTCAACAACGAGCGCGCGCATCTAGTCTGTGTCGTCTCCCGGTTCGTCGCCCTCGCGTTCCTTCGCGAGGATCTTGCCCGTGACATCGATGGTGTACTCGATCTTGCCGATTTCGATCTCGAACATGACGCCGAACGGGCTGATCACGACCTCGGCTTCGGTGATTGTCCCTTTGCCCGCGACCGCTTGAACGACCGGTCCCGGCAGCAATCTTGCGGGCAGCGCAAACTCGACGGACTCCGGCGGTAACAGGAGCGGGCGCGGTTTCGATTCATCGCCGCAGGCGACAAACGCGAGAACTACAAAGACGTTGCGCACGACCCCGACTCTCATTCGGCGAGCCTACAAATCGCAGATGAATGGCACGTTAATTCATGCTCTATTCCGCCGCCTATGACGCGTGCCCTGGCTGTGTTGGCAGTGCTGTTGATCGTGTCTGCGCCTGCAACTGCTGAGAAAGCGAAGCCTGCAGCGCCCGCCAAAGCCAAGGCCGACAAGGCCGCGGCGAAGGACAAGGCCGCGGCGAAGCCGGCCGAGGAAGAGGCGGTCGACGAGGAGGAAGGGGAGGAGGGCGCAGCACCGACACCCGAGGAGATCGAGGCGTCGCTACCGCCGCACATCAAAGGGCCCAAGCTCGTCGACCTCGGCTACGAGATCGAGATCGATCTGCCCGACGGCATGATCCTGCTCGAGCGCGCCGAAGCGCGGAAGATGATCGAAGAGGGCGGCGGCACCGGTGAGAACGTGCGCGCCGTCGTGTTCAAGACCGATGCGAACTGGACGATCATCGTCGAGTACGACGATATCGGCTACGTGACCGACACCGATGCCGACCAGCTCGACGCGAACGAGTTGTTCCAGCTGTTCGTCGAAGGCACCAAGCAGCAGAACATCAAGCGTAAATCGATGGGCATCCCCGAGCTGTTCCTCGACGGCTGGAGCGAGATGCCAAAGTACAAGCGCGAGCTGCGTCACCTGGTCTGGGGCCTCAAGGGCCACGCGAGCGACGGTCCGTTCATCAACTTCTTCACGCGCATCCTCGGCCGCAACGGCTACGTGTCGGTCAACCTGATCGATAGCCCCGAAGCGATCGAGCAGTCGAAGCTCGACTCGCAGGCCGTGTTGAATTCGACGCGGTTCAAGACCGGATCGCGTTACGAGGATCATCAAGAGGGTGACAAGGACAGCGGCCTCGGCCTCAAAGCGCTCGTGCTCGGCGGTGCCGGCCTGGGCGTGGCGAAGGCTGCGAAGGCGGGCATCCTGGTCAAGCTGCTGCTCGTGTTCAAGAAGGGCTTCATCTTCATCATTCTCGGAATCGGCGCCCTCGTGAAATGGCTGCTCGGCCGCCGCAAGCAAGAGGACGACTTCCCGCCGCAAGATCCGCCAGCAACGACGGAGCCGCCGCTTCCTCCGCCCGCTACTCCACCGGCGGTGTAAACAGCTCGAGCGTTCCGACCGGCGCGCCCGCCGCGTCGACACCACCGCCGATCAGAATCTGATCGTTGGGCAGCGCGATCGCGACGGCTCCCGTGCGCGGCACGCCGAGCTGCGTGGTCGCGATCAGCGCGAGCGACGCCGCGTCGAAGATCTCGACCGTGGGATCGACCACACCGAGCGCCGTACCGCCCGCGATCACGAGGTGGCGCGCCGTCGCGGTTGCGGCGCATCCGGTCTTCGCGACCGTCGGCACGTTCGGAATCGACTCGCCGTTGCCGGTCGCAGCGTCGATGCGCACGGCTTCGGTCGTGCCACATACGACGACGGTCTTGCCGCCCGGCAGCGCAACGACGGTTGCATCCGCGCGCGCAGCGGCCGGCAGCGCGAGCTCCGTCACCGTGCCGGCGCGATACTGCACGACGCTCGCGGGGCCCGCGAAGATCGAGGCGACCATGCCGTCGTTGCCGACCACGCTGACGCCTGCGGACGGTAGCGCAGCGACGCCATCGATCGCGACGAGCGTTCCGTTGAGACCTGCGAGCTCGGCGCCCGGCATGCCGCTGAGCACGAAGCGATCGCTGCCGAGCGGAAGCGCGAGCTGACCGGCGCGCTCGAAGCCGTCCTTGATGCCGTAGTCCTGGTAGACACCCGCCGGCGGCGCTGTCGTGTCGAACCGCCACAACGTCGCGGTCGGCAAGCCCGCCTCGTCGCTGCCGCCAAACATGTACGCGGCGCTGTTGTTACCGGCCGCCAACGCGAGACCGGCGCGCGGCGCGGGCATCGCCATCCCGCTGACCACCGAGTGATCGAACGCGTTGTAGACCGAGACCGCATCGCTCGGTGCGCCGGTGTCGAGCCGGCCACCGGCGAAGATCGCGCCGTAAGGCAGCGGCGCCACCGCCACCTCGGAGCGTGCAACCGCGAACGCGCCGGGCGAGGCTCCGACGCTCAGCGGCGCCGCCATATAGATGATGATCCGACCGTCGAGCGCGCCGACGGGAAACGGCGGCGATGCGCCGTTCGCAACGAGCACGCCGCCCGCGTCGAGGCCTTCGACGAGCAGCTGTGTGGCCTCGCCTGTGGCCGGTAGCTCGAGTGCGATCGCGAAGCCGCTCGCCGTGCGCTCCGCCGTTTCGGTGCGGCGTGGATTCGTGAGCGTCAGCCGCAGCGTCTGCACCGAGTCGAGCAGCGTCGAGCCCGGCGCGCTCGTGAGCGTGACCGACAGCGTGCCGGTTTCGCCGGAGCAAGCCGAACCGAACACGAGCCCTGCAAGCAGAACCAAGCCCCGACCAGACCACATGCAATTCGATTGCAGACCGTTTGGATCGCGCCGCGAACCTGGCCATGTGCCACTCGATTGCATTTCGTCCGATGGTGCCCCGAGCTGGTTGCGCCGGCGCTTCATCGTGCGAGCTCCTCGATCGCGGTGCGTGCGACGCCGTGCACCTTGATCGTCTTGCGCCGCGAGCTGGTTCCCGCGACGACCTCGACCGCGCCACGCGCGACACCGAGCGTCTTTGCGATCAGCTCGACGACGGCCGCGTTTGCTTCACCGTCGACCGGTGGCGATGTCACCGCGACCTTGAGCCGGCCGTCGTGCAGCGGGCCGAGCTTTGCGCGCGACGCTCGCGGTTGCACGAGCACGTCGAACGTCACCGCCCCGTCGTGCTCCTTCAGGTTCATCGCGATTCACTTGCCGTGGCGGCCGAGCTCCCGCGAGCGCTTCGTCGCGGTCTCGACGGCGTTGATCAAGGTCGTGCGCAGGCCGCCTTCCTCGAGCGTGTGCAGACCCGCGATCGCGGTGCCACCGGGCGACGTCACCATGTCCTTGAGCTTGCCGGGATGCTCGTCGGTTTCGAGCAGCATCTTCGCCGAACCCATGACCGTTTGCGCGGCGAGCCGCTGCGCGTTGCGGCGCGACAGGCCGACCTTGACGCCTGCATCGGCGAGCGCTTCGAGGATGAGAAAGATATACGCGGGGCCGGAGCCGGACAGCCCGGTGACGGCGTCGAGGTGACTCTCGTCGAGCTCGACCGTGATGCCGACGGCGTCGAACAGAGCCTTTGCGGTCGCGAGGTCGGATTCGCTCGCGTGCTTGCCGGGCGAGATCGCGGTGGCGCCGGCGCCGACCAGTGCGGGCGTGTTCGGCATCGCGCGGATGACGCGAACGCCGTCGGGCACGCCTTCCTCGATCGTTTCGGTGTCGACGCCAGCGGCGATCGAGACGAGCAACGTGCCGGGCTTGAGCTGATCGCCGACCTCGCGCAGGACCTTGTCCATGATCTGCGGCTTGATCGAGAGCACGATGAGGCCGCAGCGCTGCACGACCTCGCGGTTGTGCGTGGTGACGTCGATGCCGTAGGCCGTGCGCAGCTCGTCGAGGCGCTCCGTGCGTGGACCCGACGCGGCGATGCGGCTCGCCGGGACGTGATTGCCGCGCACGAGGCCGCGGATCATCGCCTCCGCCATGTTGCCGGCGCCGATGAACCCGATCGTGTGTTGCGCGAGTACCGACACGCCTCGGGTGTAGCACCTATCCGATGTTGAAATCTTCCTTCTCGTACGCGGGGGCGCTTCCGTCGGTAAACCGCGCGAGTGTGTAGCGTTCAAAGATCTCGTGCTTGGGGCCGCCGGTGAGCCACTCGGCGTACAGCTTGGCGACGATCGGCGCCATCATGAAGCCGTGGCCGACAAAGCCGCACGCGAGGAAGAAGTTCGGGTGCGCGGGTGCAGGGCCAACGATCGGATTGCCGTCGGGAGACTGGTCGTAGGGGCCGGCCCACTGGCGCAGGATCTTGATGTCGCCGAGGATCGGCATCAGCCGCACGAGCCGGCGCGCGTAGGTCGCGAGGAACTCGAGCGTCGAGCCCATTGCGTACGTCGAGCCGTGGCCGGGCACGCTGACGCCGCCGACGATCTCACCGCGCATCGATTGGCTGCAGTACAGGCCGCTCGACAGCTCCGAGACCATCGGTCGCAAGAACGGCTTGAGCGGTTCCGACGAACAGATTTCATGCCGGATCGGATACGTCGGCACGTCGACTCCGATCATCTTCGAGAGCTGCGGTGACCACGCGCCGGTCGCGTTGATCACGCGCTTCGCGTGCAGCGTGCCGCGCGGCGTGTCGAGCACGAAGCCGTCGGCGACGGCGGAGAGCTGCGTGACCGAGGTCTGCGTGAAGATGCGCACGCCGTGTGCCGCGGCCTGGCGCGCGTAGCCCCACAGAAATGGCCACGGAAACAAGATGCCGTCGGTTGGGTTGTACGCGGCACCGACGATGCCGGTGAGATCGAGCTCGGGCACGATGTCGCGCGCCGCGCTCGGATCGAGCATGCGCGTCGCGACGCCGCAGCGGTTCTGCACGCCGATGTTCTTCTCGAGGCGCGCGACCTCTTTCGCGCTGCGCGCGAGGAACAAGTAGCCGCCTTGGCGAAACCA
This sequence comes from Kofleriaceae bacterium, assembly GCA_036524455.1. Taxonomy (GTDB): domain Bacteria; phylum Myxococcota_A; class Polyangia; order Haliangiales; family Haliangiaceae; genus JABFXX01. The sequence goes on from DATDCH010000360.1 coordinate 11,098, forward strand.
CACGTTGACGCCCACGTCGACCGCGAAGCGGCGGCACAGCTCGACCGACTCCTGCATCAACCGGATGTTGATCTCGGTCGACCACTGTTGGCGTACACCGCCGCCGTTGCGGCCGGATGCGCCCTCGGCGAGGTACCCGCGCTCGAGCACGACGACGTCCTCGAGGCCGCGGCGCGCGAGGTAGTACGCGATCGCGAGACCCATCACGCCGCCGCCGACGATCGCGATCTCGGTGCGCGCGGGCACCGGGCCGGTCGCTTCGAGCGTCGCGGGCAG
>DATDCH010000361.1:0-3664 GCA_036524455.1 Kofleriaceae bacterium
TCCAACGCCAATCGTGCATCGGCTCGAACATCTGTCGTCGTCGGCGAACGACGCGTACTTGACGACCAAGTTCGGCGATGTATCGCGGCCGCGCGTATTGTTCGCGTCCGATCGCACAGGCACCGGTTATGACATCTACGAGGCGCTCTGGGACTCCTACCAGATCGGTGGCCCACCGCTGATCGTGAAGAAGGTCGACGCGCTATCGACCAGCGCCGACGATAACGCTCCATTCGCCGCTTCGCGAGACTACGTCTCGGCCGACATCGTGTTCGCCTCGAAGCGCGATGGTGGACGCGGTGGTTGGGACATCTGGTGCTCGCACTACGAGGGGACGACGTACTCGCCGCCCGTGCCGCTCGCGATCGCGAACAGCGAGCACGACGAGTTCCGACCGTCGGTTGCAGAAGGCCGGTTCCTCGTATTCTCGTCGAATCGACCCGGCGGACGCGGTGGCTACGACCTGTACACCGTGCGGTTCGACGGCTGCCCGCAGACGCGCTGATCGCTGCGACCGGACGAGCTATCGCATCAGCGTCCAGATGTAGCCCTCGTTGGCCTTGCCGTACGGAAACTCGCGCGTCAGGCGCATCTCGAGCGTGTTTGTCGCGAGCGGCTGCGCGGGACAGAACCAAGCTTCTCGCCGGATGATCGGGTACTCGTCTGTCGACGGCTGCGTGATCGTCAGAGCGCCGATGGCGGTATTCGTGAATACGCTCGCGTCGAGGAGCGTGCGCTCGCTCGCGACTTGCACGGCGTCTTGCGTGAACATCTCGTGCTCGGGGAACACGGGCTCGCCGTTGATCTTCGGATTCCATTCGCCGAACGGAGCGTCGTGCTTGGCGCCGGTGCGCATCACGAGGTGCACGCAGATCACGCCGTCGGGACGCTGGCCGAGCACGGCGATGTCCGTCACCAGCTCCGGAGACTGCCCGGGCACCGTGGCCTCGAGCATGCCGTCGTTCCAGATGAATCGCGACGTCATCCGGGTGCGCTCCACCGTGTTGATGTCACGTACGGCAACGGCGCGCTTCACCGGCTTGTAGGCTGGCGTGCAAGCAGGCACCAAGACGGCAACCAGGAACGCGAGTTTCCGCATGGCGGGCCTCATAGAATGGGCGCGCCCCCCGAGCAACAAGATTTTGGGTCCGCGCAGCGATGTATCGGCTGTCATGCACCGCACGATTGCCGGGCCGGTGCACACGAAGTGGCTCCACTCGTCCCAGGTGTATCCGGGATTGCTCCCACAGGTTGGTGTGTCGGGCCCCGCTCCACGCGAGGATCGCCCGACGAGATCCGCTGCGTTAGCGCGCGCCGGGTATGGCCTGCCGCTTGCGACCGCCGCTGAAGACCGGTGTCCGCGCCCGAGATCGCCTCGCTCCGACCGAAACGCTTGGCCCATCTTGCGCGGCTGACGGTGGGGCTGGTCGCGCTCGGCGGCGCGTTGCTCGTAGTGGTCGCGACCGCTCGCGCTGCTCGCACGCCGGGGGTCGCTCGGCCCGCCGACCCGGTTGTCGCCGAGCACCTGGATATGGAGCCCGCCGCCGACCCGTTGTGGACGCTCGCGGCCGACCCGATCGAGCGGATTGGCTATCGCCATGGCCGCCGCCACACCCTCGAGGTCGTCCCGCTCGGACCGACCGCCATCGAGGTCGAGCTCCGGACCGCGGGAGCGTTCCTCGAGATGCGCGCCGCCGCCGCGCTCGCCGGCGTGGAGCTTCGCCTCGAGAGCGGGTTTCGCACCGTCGAGGAGCAACGCGCGCTTTACAAAGCCTGGCGCAACCGCCGCGGGAACAAAGCGGCTCGACCGGGCAGCTCGAACCACCAGAGTGGCCGCGCGCTCGACATCGCTGTCATCTCGGAGCCCGGCGCGCTCGCGTGGCTCGAGACCAACGCCGCCTCGTTTGGATTCAAGCGAACGGTCAAGAGCGAGCCGTGGCACTGGGAGTACGTCGACGTCCCGATCGCACGCGGCATGACCAAGCGAGCGGGCAAGGCGGCGAAGCGCGCAAAGGCCGTCGCTAAGCGGCCCGCCCGGCGGCCGGGCTCGGTCGGGAAATCCGGCCATCGAGTGGCCTCGTCGCGGCGCTGACTCGCATCGCGACAGCGGGCGGGCGCAACACGAGCGGTGCGATCGAGCTGACGAGCATGATCGCGGCGATCGCTTGCAGCCCGATAATGTAGTGCCCGGTCGCGTCGCGCAGTCCCGACACCAGCATCGGGCCGAGCACCGCGCCTGCACCCCACGCGGTGAGCATCAAGCCGTAGATCTTGCCGACGTGCTGCGCGCCGAAATAGTCGGTGACGAACGCCGGCATCGTGCCGAAACCGCCGCCGTAGCAGAGCAGCGCGATGCAGCACAAGGCGAGGAACACCTCGTAGCTCGGCGCCCGCGTCAATGCGACGAACACGATCGCCTGGATGACGAACAACATCGTGAACACCGCACGCCTGCCGAGCGCGTCGGATAGCGCGGACCACACGAACCGACCAGCGCCGTTGAACACGGCGATCGTGCCGACGAGAGCCGCGGCCTGGACCTCGGTCGCGCCGCCGAGCTCCTGCGCCATCGGTGCGGCCTCGGCGATCAGTGCAATCCCTGCCGTGACGTTGAGGAACAGGAGTGTCCACAGCGCGTACCACTGCCACGTTCGAAGCGCGCCACCAAGCGTGCGGTCGTGGCGGTTCGCGCGCACCGCAGACGCCGCACCTGGCACCGCATCGGGCGGATCGCGCAGCACGACCGCCGCCGCGACCACGACCGTGTAGAACACCAAGCCGAGGATCTTGAACGTCTGGAACGGCCCGAAGGACGCGATCAGCTCGCGCGTGAGCGGACCGAATGCGAGCGCGCCGCAACCGAACCCGGCGACCGCGATACCGGTGATCAACCCCCGATGCTTCGGGAACCATTTTACGAGCGTCGCGATCGGCACGATGTAGCCGAGCCCGATCCCGAATCCGGCGATTACGCCGTAGGTCAGGTAGAGCATGCGCAGGTCGCCTTCGGCGAAGCCGGCGAAGTACGTGCCCGCGCCATACAACACGCCCGCCGCGATCCCGACCGTGCGTGGCCCGAGCTTGGGAAGCACCAGTCCACCGACGAACGCGCCGACGCCGAGCATGACGATCGTGGCGGTGAACGCGAGGTTGATCTCGGTAACGCTCGCGCCGAGCTGTTCGGCGAGCGGCTTGCGAAACACGCTCCACGCATAGACCGCGCCGAGCGCGAGCTGCATCGCCGTCCCGGCGAGCGCAATGATCCAACGCATCGGCATTCCACTCTCGCGCACTCGATCTGATCGGAGGAATGTGATTTCTCTCCGACACCAAACACCACGCGATCAAGTCGGTGAGCCCGCTTGCACAGATCCACTGCGAGTTGCGATCAGCGTGGATCGATCGTGAGCGTCAAGCTGTAACCACCGGTCGTGCATGTGAGCTTGCGCGTGCGCAGCTGCGCCGCCGTCAGCGGATCGGCGGTGCACTGGAACGCCGCTTGGCTGCTCGTCACATCTTCGTCCCACGCCACCAGCACCAACGAGCCACCGCCGATCGGTTGCACCGCGTAGGGGCCTGCGAACAGCACCGAGAACTGATCGTCGACGGTCAGCGTGGTCGCGCGCACGACGCCGTTGATCGAAATCTCGACGAAGATATCGGG
>DATDCH010000362.1:0-2553 GCA_036524455.1 Kofleriaceae bacterium
GCGGTGACGCCGACGAGGCGACCGCCGGGCTGATCTGGCGTGCCGCACGCGATGCCGGCGTCAACTTCATCGACACGGCCGACGTCTACAACGAAGGTCGGTCGGAGGAAATCGTCGCTCGCCTGATGCAGGGCGAGCGCGACGACCTCGTGCTCGCGACCAAGGCGTACTTTCCGACGGGCCCTGGCCCGAATGCGCGCGGCACGTCGCGCTATCACCTCGTGCGCGCGGTCGAAGCCAGCCTGCGCCGGCTCGCGACCGATCGCATCGATCTGTTCTATCTGCACCGCTTCGACGACGTCACCGACCTCGGCGAGACGTTGCGCGGCGTCGAAGATCTAGTGCGCGCCGGCAAGATCCTCTATCCGGCGTGCTCGAACTTCGCGGCATGGCAGGTCGCGCACGCACTCGGTATCGCGCGCGCCGAAGGGTTCGCGCCGCTCGTCGCGATCCAGCCGATGTACAACCTGGTCAAGCGCACGGCCGAGATCGAGATCCTGCCGATGGCGCAGTCGCTCGGCGTCGGCGTGATTCCGTACAGCCCGACGGGCGGCGGCCTGCTCACCGGTAAGTACGGCGTGAATCGGCGCCCCGAGAAGGGCCGGCTGCTCGACTCGAAGATGTACGAGACGCGCTACGGCAATGCGGCGTCGTTCGAGATCGCGGAGCGGTTTACCGAGCTCGCAGAAGCGCTCGGCCACGCACCGGCAACGCTCGCAGTCGCGTGGGTCGCATCGCATCCCGCCGTGACGAGCGTGCTCGTCGGCGGCCGCAACGTCGACCAGCTCGCGCCGGCGTTCGCGGCGGTAGACGTCGTGCTCGACGAGGCGACGCGCGCTCGCATCAGCGCGCTGTCACCCGAGCCACCACCCGCCACCGACCGCAATGAAGAGAAGACCGCGCACAACTTTGGCGCGCGGTAGCCGTGATCAGGGCTTCAAGATCTTGACCTGGTAGAGCAGCTGCAGCAACGAAGCTACGAACAAGATGATGCCGAGCATCACCTGATACGGAGCAACCTTCTTGCTGAGCTCGACCGCCTTCTGTTCGGCGGACGAATCACCGGGAATCCACTTCGCGATCTGCGGCATGCCGAACAAGGCGCCGAGCACGAAGCCCGCACCGAGCATCGCGATCAGCGTCGCACCGAAGACCGGGGCGTATTTGAGCGCCATTCCGAACCCGTCCATCGCGCGCAGGAAGTTGATCAAGCACAGCGCCACGAGGCCGACACCGATGAGCGCCTGATAGACGGCGAGCTTATCGATGTACTGCTTCGCGTCTGGCTTCTTCGAGATGATCAACGCTGCAGCGGCGAGCAGACCGCCGAGAATCCCGAGAATGACGTTGACGAAATATGGCGCGTCGAATCCACCCATGGATGGCCCCCTTTGGCGGGCCCAATGTATCAATACGCGTCGACCATCATCAAGTTGATGTGTGGGCGCGTTCGGTACCTACGGCGGGATGCAACTTTGAGCTCTTCGACGTGCGGTCCCGAGAGTTGGCCGAGCTCGTCGCTCCACCGCTTCGATTGGGCAGGGTCGATGACCTGCGCTGCACGTGAGCCCCACAACAACAATTGGCCCCGGCGATAACTCTCGGTCTCACGCGCGAGCCCGGCGTGCACGTGGATCATCGCACGGTCGTAGGCGCCGTCTTGATAGGCGAGCCACGCCGCGGCGAGCCGCAGCGACGGATCGTCGGGATCGACGCCAACCGCCTTCTCGAGCGAGGCGCGTGCAGCGGGCACGTCGTGCGCCGACTCGTATGCGCGCGCGGCGTCCTGCACGTGCAGCGTCGCTGCATCGTGCGGCGCGACCACGTCGGTGCGTAGCTTCGCGGTGAAGCCCGAGCCCGCGCTCGAGCCCTGCTCCCAGCTTCCTGCCGGTCCGTCCCACGACCACGCGAGGTCGGCCCACGTGCCTTCGCAGCACGGCGCGCGATCGACGCCGACCAGCGCGTGTCGCGCCGCAGGCGACACCACAACGCAGTGCACATTCGTCGGCTGCGCGAGGATGCCGCCGAGATGGCGACGCAGCTCCGGCGATTCGACGTCGTGACGATCGCCCATGAAGCGCGCGAGCGTCTCGGGCGTCAGCGGTGCCTTGCGATTATCGACGAGCACGCGCAGCCGGCGCTCGCGGCGCTCGGAGTGCTGTGACCACGCCGCCGAAGCAGCGACCTGCCCCGCTTGCATCGCCTCGGAGCGATAGCGATTCGCGCACACGAGGTAGCTCGCGCCTGGCGCCGGCCGCACGACCTCGACCGACGGGCCGGCGATCTCGAGCACGATGCCGCTCTTCTCTCGGGCCGAGCCGATCGCGATGCCCCACGTCGACGACGTGGGGCGCTCGCGCGCGATGCGGATCGCGTCGTCGAGTGTTTCGGCGCGGCGCGCGATGTCGTGCACGAGGTCGACGATCATCGCGCCGCCGAACTTGACGCCGACGTGCCACCGCGTGTGCGGCGCGATCACGAGGCCCGCTTCATTGACGCACGTCACGACGGGCGTATCTGCGCCGCGCGTCGCGAAGAAGCCGTAGCGCTGGC
>DATDCH010000363.1:0-3670 GCA_036524455.1 Kofleriaceae bacterium
GTGTGAACCCGCCCACGGGTGCGTCGTACTGGATGCGCAGGTTCTTCGCGTCGCCCGTGATTGTCGGCGTCAGCTCCGTACCGGCGATGCGAAATACGACGGTCGACATGTCGATGCCGCAACCATCCGCGACGTCGAACACGAGCGGCGCGCTCGCGTCGACACCGATCGCGCGGTTCGCGGGTGACATGCTCCACACGACCGGCGCGTCGACGTCGGGGTCGCCGCACTCGAGCACCGGCGGGCCCATCGCGTCCTCGGGCGGCGGGTTCGACGCGTCGGGGTCGGTCCCACTCGGGTTCGATCCGCAACCGGCGGCGATGACGAGGACGAGCCAAGGCAATGGGCGGTTAGGCGTCATATGCACCTCTAGTCTCCGGACCGCCTCCGGACCTTCACGGTTTTTGCGGCTAGTAGCGCTTGGCGATCCGGACCCATCGGTAGCTCGCATTCGCCCACCGCCGCACGATCGGATCCTCGCCGCAGCGGCGCTCGTAGTCGTCCGCGTACGGCACGGCGTACCGGCCATCGAACACGAGCGCGCGCGCCAGCTCGCGTGCAACCTCGATGCGACAACGATCACCTTCGGCGAGCAGCGTCGCGATGCGCAGCTTGCGCTCGGCGATCAGCGCGTTCTGCTCGGCACGCTGCAACTCGTGCTTGGTCGGAATGTGGTGCGGCAACATGTTCGCAGCGGCGCTACCGAGCGTGAACGTGACCACGAGCAGGATGCCCGCGAGCGATAGCCACGGGACGCGCTGGCGAACTCTGATCTCGGGCGACTTCGACGGAGATGAGCTGGTCATGCATCGAAGAGGCGTGGCCGAACACGGGGTTGCGGGGACGTCTCAGCGACGTCGCGTGCTGTCGCAGCGCTGCCGCGGGCCGCGGAACTTCGCGAATCCGCGTGCGCGCGCCCGTAGGTTTAGTGGGCCGGCGGATCGAACCGCTGCTTGAACGTGAACGCGCGCTCGGAGGGTCCACTCTCCGTGATCAGCGCGAGTCGTTGTTTGGCGTCCTCGACGCTGGGCCGATGGCCGTGCGGCACCCACCACATCGCGAGTGCGTGGCCCCCGACGACCGACTTGACGTCGACGAACCAACGCCGCCGCGCTGCGTAGACCTCGGAGTGCGCGGTCCGGTACGTGTACGCGTGCAGCGCTTCGATCGATTCCCACACGGACATGTTGAACAGCACGTACGGATCGGTGAACTCGCGCTGCCCCGGATCGCGCGAGTCGGTCAGGTAGCGCCAGACGAACCCGGGACTGCCGTCTGCGAGCTGGTTGATCTCGTCGAGTCGCGCCATGTACTCCGCGAGCCGCGGATCGTCGTGCGGGGCAATCGCGTACGCGACGTTTGCCTGCGCGAGCTGATACATGGCGCGAGTGTCACGAGGAGGGTGCCGGAGATCAAGAGCGTTGCTCGTGACGAAACCGCCGCACATCGGCCGGAAATTGCTTGAAACCACGCCGCGGCCGGCAGAGTCTCGGTGGATGCGTGCAGTCTTGCTGGGTCTGGTGCTGGTGATCGGATGCTCTGCCGATGAGGACTCGTTCGGCGGTGAGAGACTTTCGGATGGCTTCATTCGCTACAAGGCGGACTCGGTGCGCCTGCAGCCGGGTGAGACCAAGCAATTCGTGCAGTGGGTGTCGGCGCCGCTCGACCGCGATATGGATGTCATCTCGGTGCGCGGCAGCCAGGGGCCAGGCGGTCATCACGCGCTGCTCTACGCGTCTCCGGATGTCGAGCCGGTTGGCACGAACCGCGCGTGGACCTCGGCCGATCAGATCACCTCGCGGTTCCTCGGCGGTGCCGGCGGCGAAGGTGCATCGGCCGCGACCCAGTTACCTCCCGGCGCCGTGTTGCGCGTGCCCGCCGGATCGGGGTTCTACATCCAGAGCCATTATCTGAACGTGGGGGACGAACCGATCGAGACCGGCTCGACGGTCGACGTCATGCTCGCGGAGCCGTCCCCCGAGTTCACCGTGCTGTCGATGTTCGTGAGCGGCACACTCGCGGTCAGCGTGCCGCCCGGCGCGTCGGAGCAGACGCTGATCTGCGACGTCGTGGAAGACACGCAGCTCGTGCTCTACTTCAACCACATTCACGAGACGGGCGTGTCGGTCGCGACCGAGCTGCGGTCCGGCGACGGCGCGGTGCAGATGGTCAAGCACGATCCGGCATGGGACTACGAGTGGTCGACGGCCCCGAACTTCCGGCTCGAGACGCTCGAACAACCGCTCGTCTTGACGGCAGGACAGCAGCTCGTCACCACGTGCAACTGGAACAATCTGACCGACAAGACGCTCCGCTTTCCCGACGAGATGTGCGCGTTCCTCGGCTTCTACATCGGCAACAACGATCGCGCGTGCGCGAACGGCGAGTGGATCAACCTCTAAGCGATCGCGTCAGGCCGGCGCGCGGCACACTGCCCAGAACGGCATATCGATGCGATGGCGGTAGCCGTTCTGCTCGTAGAGGTGCACCGCGCGCGTGTTGTTCGGGCTGACGTGTAGAAACGGCGTCTCGCCGCGCTCTAAGATCGCGTTGCTCGCGATCGCGAGTAGGCGGCGCGCGAGGCCGCGACCGACGCACGTCGGATGCGTGCACACGGCGCTGATCTCGCGCAGTCCGGGTAACGCCATGCGCTCGCCGATCATCGCGTCGAGGCGATTGTCGCCGCGCACGCCGTGGTAGCTGCCGAGCTCGGGCGTACGCGGCCGGAAGTAGTGCGGGTAGACGAGCGAGGCGAGCTCGAGGATCGCGGGCCGATCGGTGGCGTCGAGCGCGACAACCGGCGGCCCCGGTGGCACCGACAGCGGTGCGTCGCACACCATCTGCAAGATCACGCCGAGGTCTTCGAGCTGCCAACCCGCGGGAAGCGTGGGGCGTGGGCCGAGCATGAACGCCGGCGCGTCGACGAGCGCCGCGAGCGCCTCGGGGGCGATCGCACCGGACTCGCGCATCGCGAGAAACGGCGCGACCTCGGCGGGGTAACGAATGAGGCCGTGCGCTTCCAGCGCGAACGCTTTGTGGACCGTGGTCAACGAGCTCCAGAGCGGGTTGTCGAGCGCGTGCATGCGATATATGCTTTTAGCACATATATGCGGAAGGCACATAACGACAAGGCCGTGGAGAGCATCCGGCGGTCGCTCGTAACACTCCGGAGGCTGTTTCAGCGCAAGGAGCTCGCGGAGCTGTGGGCCGCTACATTCGGCGAGGACACGCGTCTCGATTACACCGAGCTGCGGCTGCTCGATGCGGTCGGCATCGCGGCGCCCGCCACCGTCGGGCAGATCGCGCAGCGCCTTGGCATCGATCCGTCGCGCGCGAGCCGGCAGGTGACCGGCGCGATCAAGCGCGGCTTGTTACGGCGGCGCGCGGAGCCAGGAGATGCACGCAAGGTCGTCGTCGAGATCACGGCGACCGGCGCGGCGCTGCAGCGACGCGGCAGCGAGCTGACCCGCGCACGCATCACGCTCGCGCTCGATCGGTGGAGCGCCGCGGACCGCGCGGAGTTCGCGGCGCTGTTCGACCGGTTCACCGTGGGGATGACGAGCGATGCGAGCTAGCGGGCTACGCCGGTCGCTCGGCCTTGTTCGCGTGATACGCGGCGAGCAGCTCGGCCTCCCTCGCTCGCGTCGGTCCGGCACGCAGCACCGTCGGA
>DATDCH010000364.1:0-6559 GCA_036524455.1 Kofleriaceae bacterium
ATCGACCGCGAGCATTAGCAGCGCAAGGACGGCGATCTCGCCGACGGCTCGCGCGCGCAGAACGCGTCCTTCACCAATGTCTTCTTGGCGTCTGCGGCGTCTTGGCGGTTTATCCGGCGTTCGGGCCTGACGACTGCGTCAGGTCAGAGCAGGCCGCCGGCGATACTGAGCGCGATCACGACACCCATCAAGCTCTCGCCCGCGATCAGGCCCGACGCGATCGGGACGACGATGCTCTCTTGTTGGCGACGGCGGGCGAGCTCGGCGAGCGATGCACCGATGAACATCGCGATGCAGTTGCTGCCCGGCACGACCATCGCGATGCCGAGACCGGCCGGCGACGGCAGATACGGCTTGATCGGCTTGGGCGCGAACTTCTCGAGGAGCGCGAGCGTGATGCCGAGCGCGAGGCCGATGAAGATCGCCATGCGTGCTTCGTCGCCGAGGTTGTCGATGCCGCCGGCGAACGCCTTCGACACACCCGCCCACACGACGCACGAAGGTGCGGGCCACTCTTCGCTGCCGAGCTTCGACAGGTCCGGAATGATCAAGTTGAACGCGGGCACGAGGATGAACGCACCTGCGACGACACCGAACAGCTGCGCGTAGAGTTGATGGCGCGGCTTCGCACCGAGCAGCCAACCCGTCTTGAGCGTGGTCAATAGATCGGCCGCATGCAGGCCGACGCCGCCGGTGACGTTCGCGGACATGATGTTGCCCGACAGATTGCCCGGCGTGATCACGCCGTAGACCATCTGCGTGACCGGACCGAGCGCCTTCGTCGGCGTCACATCGGTCTCGCCGGTCACGCGCGCGGCGACGAAGCCCATCAGGATCGCGAGCGGCACCGCGATCAGCGCGGCCCACACCGGAATCTGGAACAGCCACGCCATCAAGAACACGACGACCGGCGTGAGCACCGCAAAGCCGGCCGGGAACCACCACTCCGGGACTTCGACGGACGCGATGCCTTGCTCCGACTGCTTCTTGCCGCGGCCGAACAATTGACTGATGCCCGAGAACGCGCGACCGAGGCTCTTGTAGTCGAGCGCGAACGAGGTGAGACCGCTACCGACGAGGATCGCGGCTCCGGGCCACACGGTCCACTCGACGATCGCCTTGTAACTGACGCCTTTGATCAGTCCTTGCTCGAGCAGCGACGGCGCCATCACGCCGTACGTGAGGATGCCGCCGACCAAGATCGACCAGCCGGTGCGGAAGCTCATCAGCGCACCTGCACCGAGCAGGATGACCTCGGTCTTGAACGCGAGCGTCCACGACTGCAGCGTGTGACCCGCGATCGAGAACGGCAGACCGATCGTGCCGGGAAACGCTTTGAGGATGTCGCGCAGGACCGCGACGAGGGCGCCAAAGCCCGCGGCGTAAGCGAGCAGCCGCGCCGGGCGCGTTGCCGCTGGGTCTCGCTTCGTGTCCTGCGTTCGATACGCGTCGGCGACCTGCGCGCTCGGAATCGACTCGCCGGATCGCGCAGCCGGTCCTTGCACACCATGGATCGAGCGCAGCGTCTCCGCGGTCGCGGTTCCCGTCGGGAACGCGAGGCCCTCTTTGTTGATCAGCTGGCGCTTGATCGGAATGGCCGCGAATACGCCGAGCGCGGCGATCACCGCGAACCACAGCACCATCGGCACCTGCGGCGGTCGCACCGACGTGACCATGAGCAGCGCGCCGAACGCCGCCATGTTGCCGCCACCGGTCATGTAGCCCGCACCCGAGGCGACCGTGGTCAGCGCATTGTTCTCGAGGATGCCGAGCTCGCGCCCGCCGCTGTGCTTGCCCGCGATGCTCTGAATGCCTTTGAACACCGCGAACGCGAGGATGCACGCGGTGATCGTGACGCCCATGCTCCACCCCGTCTTGAGGAAGACGTAGATGTTGGACACGCACATGATGCCGCCGATCAACATCCCGGCGATCACGGCTCGCACCGTCAGGTTGATCTCGTTCGGCTTGTAGACGTCACGGAGCCATACGGCTTCGGGATCTTCCGCTGCTTCGGGCTTCATCGTGCGTTGCGCATCCTATATCGTCCGTCCCGATGCGTACACTCGTTCTCGTCGTCGCACTACTCCTCTCGAGCTGCGTTAAGAAATCTACACATCAGAGGGCGCTCGACGAGAACAAGCGCCTCACGGCCGAGCTCGCCGATACGCAGAAGAAGCTCGCCGACACCGAAACCACGCTGTCCGCGAAGATCAAAGAGCTGCAGGCGCAGCTCGGCATCCTCGACGAGACGACGAAGACCAAAGAGGCAGAGCTCGGCAAGGTGCGCACCGAGAAGGAGGCCACGCTCGCCGAGCTCGCCGAGCTGCGCCGCCAGAAGGAGGCCGCCGAGAAGCGCATCGCGGCGTACAAGGCACTGCAGGACAAGTTCCGCGCGCTCGTCGATACCGGCAAGCTGCAGGTCGTGTTCCGCAACGGTCAGATGACGCTGAAGCTGCCGTCGGGAATCTTGTTTCCGAGTGGCTCGGCCGAGCTGTCCAAGGGCGGCCAGACCGCGATCGCCGACGTCGTGAAGGTGCTCATGGAGTTCAAGGACCGCCGATTCATCGTTGCGGGCCACACCGACAACCAGCCGATCCGCACCTCGCAGTTTCCGAACAACTGGTACCTGTCGACGGCACGCGCGAACAGCGTCGTGCAGTTCATGATCAAAGAAGGCTTCCCGGCGAAGAGCCTCGCCGCATCGGGCTACGGCGAAAACGACCCGGTCGCCGCAAACGACACCGACAAGAACCGCGAACAGAACCGGCGCATCGAGATCATTTTGGTACCGAATCTCGAAGAGCTGCCGAGCCTGACCGGCAACCAGCCCTAGTCCATCGGGGCGGCTGCGCCGGCGAGCGTGTGATCGATCACCTGCGGATCGACACCGAGCGCCTGCGCGATCTTCGTCAGCTCGTCGAGCTCGGTCTGCTCGACCACACCGTCGGCAGCCGCGACGATCGTCGCGTGCTGCACGATCTGCGCGCGTCCCGCGAACGGGATCTTGTCCTTCGCCTCGACCAGCTTGTCGTCGAGCTCCTTGCGGATCGAATCGAGCTGCTCCGGGATGTCGACGTTCTTCGCGCCGAGCAACGCACGCAGCGCTCGCAGCTCGGTCGGCGCGATCTCGCCGTTCGCAGCTGCGACGCACACGCCCGCGCAGAACAGCACCCGGCGCATCAGCTCCGGGGTCTCACCGCGATCCTCGAGGTACGACGGCTCCATGACGGAGAGGTCGTGCTCGACGAGCCGCTCGAGCTCGTCCGCGTCGATGCCATCCGTGCCCTTGCCGGTCGCGCGTTGGAACGGCTGCGAGCGTGCAAACGCAAGCAGCGCACGAACGCGCAGCGGCGAGTACGGATGGGTGTCGAAGCAGTCGAGCACGCGCTCTTCGTCGCGCTCGTCGGCCAGCGCGGCGGGTGCCGCGTGTAGCGCATCGATCTGCGATGCGAAGGCGTTGAGATCTGGCTTGATGACGTCGGTGCCGAGACCGCTCGCAATCTTGAGCAGTGCGTGCGCCGCCGGATCGACCGCACCGGCGCACACGACGCCCGCGCGATCGGCCGTGACTTCGGCGGCACGACACCACAAATAGAGCTTGAGCGAGACCGGCCGGCTGACGAACTTGCCGCCGACATCTTCGAGCGTTGCGGTCGCCGGCATCGGGATCGCAAAGTGATCGAATACGGCGTGGCCGAGCTCGTGACCGAGCACGAAGCGAAGCTCCGCGTCGGAGAACGTCTCGAGCAATCGCGAGCTGAGCCCGATGATGATCGGCCCTGACACGCTACGCGCGCAGAACGCCTGCACCATCGGATCCGGCTTGACGTAGAGCTCGACCGGCTTGTCGTAACCGAGCACCTCGCGACACATCGCGAGCGAACGGTACGCGTCGGGCGCGATCGACTTCGTGAGTCGAAGCGCTCCGGTCAACAGATTCCGCCGCGTGCGCAACCCGTAGCCGCTCGTGAGCTTGTCGATCTTCTTGAGGGCGTGTTTGACGCCCCAATCTTCGACGAGCTCATCGCGCAGCATGCGGTCGCGCCGCGACTGAACATCGCTGGCGGCCGCGGCGCTCACTTGAGGTACTTGAGCGAGATGACTTCGATGGCCTTGCGGGCGAGCTCTTCGTCGATGCGCAGGATGCGCTGCATCGCCTCGAGCATCTCTTCTTCCGACTCGTCGACGTCACCCGACGACATCGCGATGTCGACGGCGAGCACGAACGCCTTCTTGCGGACCGCGTCGCTCTGGATCTCGGCGAGTACTTGAAGGGACGACTTCATGTCCTTGTTGTACTTGTGGGCGATCTTCGCCGACGCCTCGAAGCACTTCGCGAACTCCTGACCGTCCATGTCGCGGAACTCGGGCAGCGTGTTCGCGTAATTGCGAATCATCTCGTCTTCGGCGTCCTCGATCGTGCCGTCGGCCGCGGCCATGCACATGATCGCGTGCAGCAGCAGAACGTCATCGGTCGGCTTCTTCGCCGGCGTGCTTCCCAAGAATTTTCCGAGTAGACCCATAGCAGCTCCTCCCTCTAGAGTGAGGCGCGACCATAGTACGAGTCCTCGTCGGAATCAGTCGGAGCCGGGAGGTTTTGCTAATCCGGACCGACGCCGTCGGCACTGCCACCGCCGCGGCCGCGCCACCGCGCACGCATCTGTTCGCGTCGCGCGGTCACCGCCGCGTCGAGCTCGGCGAGCGAAATCTCGCCGTTCTTGTCGGTGTCGAGCGCCGCCGGATCATCGAAGCCCATGCGGCGGTCCGAGCTCGCAAGCTCCTCGGGCGTGAGCTTGCCGTCGTCATTTTGATCGAAGCGCTTGAGCATCGGCTGGAGCCGCGCCTGGCGCTCTTCGGGGCTGACGATGCCGTCCTTGTTCGTATCGAGTGCGGCCTCGCGCAACTTGCGCCGCTCCTCCATCCTCTCCCGCATCTCTTCGCGCGCCTCGGGGTCGCTGTAGTCGCGGGGCTCGCGCGCGCCATCGGGCAACCGCGGGCGGGGGCGCCGGTCGTCGGGCGTGTCGGAGCTTCCCGGGTCAGGCAGCGACGGGCGCGGCGTACGACTGCGCTCGACCTGCGTTGCCTCGCTCGGCTGGTCGGCAGCCGGCGCGGCCTTCTTCTCTTCGCCCTTGCAGGCGACGCCAAACAAGGTGGCGACCAAGCACGCACAGAGGAGGGCCTTCACCCTCCCATCATGGCAAGGGGCCGAGGTCTTGGCTCGTCGTTTCACACTTCTTTACGTTCCATTGGTAGGCTCGCGAAATATGGCCGACGGCAAGCCCAAGAAGAGCAAGCGTGAGTTGTGGTTCAAGTTCGGGCGCTTCATCACGGGCGTGACGATCGCCTGTTTCTTCCTGCCGTTCTTCGGCGTGTCCTGCGAAGGCATGGACATCGTGACCGTGTCGGGTGCCGACATGGTCGGCGGCTGCAAGCCGGGCGGGATGCTCACCGACGAGAAGGTGATGGAAGGTGACGAGAGCCAGCTCAAGATCGACAACGTCCCGCGCGAACCGCTCGCGATCGCGGCGCTCGGTCTCGCGCTCGTCGTTGCGGGCTTGTCGTGGGTGCGGAGCCGAAGCGCGATGATCGCGGCGTTCGCCCTCTCGCTCGCATGTATCGGCGCACTCACCGGCCTCTTCATCAAGGTCGGAGGTGACCTCGACAAACAGATAGAAGGCGAGCTCAGTAAAAAGGGCGCCGGCAGCTCGATGATGAAAGAGACGAAGGTCGAGTCGGGATCGCGGTTCGGCTTATGGATCACCGTCGGTGGTCTGCTCGGCGTTGCAGTGCTCACCGGGCTCGCGCTCAAGGAGAAGGAGCGCGCGTTCGCGCCGCCGCCTTCACTGCCACCGCCTGCTTAATTGGGCTTAGTTGCATAGGTCGACGTCGACGTAGATCGGCCAGTGGTCCGAGCCACCGACGTGCTCGACGCCGGCGCCGAGCATCGGCACCGCGCGCGGATATAGATTATCGAGCCGCATGCCGAGCGGCAGCCTGAACGTATTGGTGTCGACCGACAGCGCACTCGCGTAGCGACGCGACGCCATGTAGTCGTCGAGGATCGCGGCCTGCTCCATACCGACCACCGCCTCGGTGCTGGTCAGCGGTACGAGGCCATCGGCCCATTGCCACGGCGCAGTGTTGAAGTCGCCGCCGACGACGACGCGCTCGTCCATGTCGGTCACCGCCGGATCGAGCTGGCGGATCCGATCGGTGATCTGCAACCGGACGTCGAGGTGCACGCTGACGACGCGCAGCCGCTTGTCACCGATCACGACATCGGCGGCAATCGCACGCCGCGGCTGCCCGTGATACGGCTGCTCGACGTTCGGCAGCAACTTGACGGCAATGCGCTCGAGCGGCAGCCGGCTGATGATCGCGTTGCCCTGCATCACGCCGTCGGGGAGTAAGCGCACCGGGTCGTGCGCCCACGTCATCGCCATCTGCTCGGCGATCTGCGCGGTGCGCGTCGTCGCTTCGCCCGGCCACGCAGAAGTCTCCTGGATCAGGATCACGTCGGCCGCCGCGATCTCCTGCGACGTCGCGTAGTGCGCGA
>DATDCH010000365.1:0-3250 GCA_036524455.1 Kofleriaceae bacterium
CAGCCTCCGGCTGATCGTCGTCGTCGTCACTTGTCGACCCACGTCGCATCGGCGGCGTCTTGGTCGGCGCAGCGGCCTCGAGATCGATGTGCTCGGGCCGGATTTCCTGACCGTCGCACACGACGAGCGCGCGCTGGATCACGTTACGCAGCTCGCGCACGTTGCCGGGCCACGGATGCGCGCGCAGGATCGCCATCGCCTGCGGCGAGACGCGCGGCGGTTCGCGGCCAAGCGTCGTGATCGCTTCGAGCACGAACCGTTCGACGAGCAGCGGAATCTCGCGCACGCGTTCACGCAGCGGTGGCACGTGCAGCACGATCGCGCCGAGCCGGTAATACAGGTCCTGCCTGAATCGCCCGGCGGCGGCCTCGGCCTTGAGATCGCGGTTGGTCGCTGCAATCACGCGGACGTCGACGGAGATCTCGGTCGTCGCGCCGACCCTGCGGATCCGGCCATCCTCGAGCACGCGCAGCAGCTTGGCCTGGAGGCCGAGCTCGAACTCGCCGATCTCGTCGAGGAACAGCGTGCCACCCGTCGCCTCTTCGAACAGACCGATCTTGTCGCGCTCGGCGCCGGAGAATGCGCCGCGCACGTGCCCAAACAGCTCGCTCTCGACGAGGTGCGCCGGCATCGCTGCACAGTTGATTCGGACCAGCCGCCGCGTCGAGCGAGCGCTCAGCGAGTGCAGCGCTTCGGCCACGATCTCCTTGCCGCTGCCGGTCTCGCCGCGCACGAGCACCGGCGCGTTCGCGCGACCGACGCGCTCGATCACGCCGAACAGCCGCGTCATCGCGGGTTCCGCGATCACGACTTCGCGGCCGCCGAGCGAAAGATGACGCACGCCTTCGCGGGCAGTACCGATCGCACCGATCGTCACCGATGCGAGCGCCATCTCTGCGGCGACGCTGAGGCTGCTCGGCGAGGGTGCATCACCCGGGAACGTGGCAAGGCCGACGCGCACGCGCACGTTCGCAGCGGCAAGTCCGTCGACGATGCGTTTTGCGAGTGTGGTCGCTTGGTCGCGGTCGCATTCGGGTGCGAGCACGTCGATCCGCTCGCTGCTGCGCACCACCGCTGCATCGAGCGAGCGCAGCAGCGTGCTGATCGGCGTCTCCGCATGCGCGTCGCGCTCGACGACTTCGATGGCGAGCACCGCGAGCGAGCGGTTGTAACGCACGCAGCGATCCGCCTCTTCGCTGAGCCGCTGCTCGAACGCCGGCTCGGTCATGATCTTGTCCGCGGGGCTGCGCGTCGCACGCCGGGCCTTGACGTGCGCGACGATGTCGCCAAACCGCAACGCGTCGCCGTGCTTGATTTCGATAGGGTCGCTTCCGACCTTGACGCCATTGACGAACGTGCCGTTCGTGCTCTGTAGATCGCGTACGACGACCGCGGTGGTCGAGACATCCACGAGCGCGTGTGCGCGCGACACCGACGCGGAGTCGATCGCGATCTGGCACGTTGGCGACCGGCCGACCGTGAGCTCGCCAGGAGCGAGATCGAACTCGGTCACGCCGGTCGACGACATCACGACGAGAACAAGTCGGTCTTGGATAGAGCTCCTCCCATGATCTCCGGAGGATGTATCCGCGAGATCGGCGATGTCATCCCGCGCTCCCATCGACCTTCGATTCTAATCGAAGCGGCGTATGCCCAGCGCTCCCGCGCTGGACGATTGCTCATGTTTCAATGCGCGTGCCGGCGACTGCGCCGTGGTTTGCTCACCTAACTCGGGACAACGCGCCGCTACCGCGCCGCTTCGAGCAAGCTCTGCGCAATTTCGAGCAAGCAGTTGCTCAGCGCCGGCAGTTTGGCTTCAGGTAATGACTGGCCGAGATGTGGTGGATCGTGTCACTCGGTCGCGCTCACGGCTGTACGCGCAGCGCCGAATAGCCTTTCGGCGGGATCAACGTGGCGAGCTGATCGAACGTAAGCCAGTAGCGCTGATTGCCACCGAAGTTCGCCGAGTCGGCGATGTAGACCTCGCGCTCGTCTCGCCGGTAACCGACGACGGCGAAGTAGTGATAGATGGTCTGGTTGCTCGGGTAGCCCGGCGGTTGGTTGCCCGGCGGCGCGACGATGTTCGCGACCACCGCGTGATCGGCATCGATCGTACGCAGGACGTCCTGCCAGAGTCGTTCGCGTTGCGCCGCGGTCGGCGGATCGTTGGGCATCTCGGTCGTCGCGTAGTGCGCGCCGCCGAGTCGGTTGTTGAGCACCTGCGTGATCTGGCCGATCCAGTCGGTGCCGTTCGTCGTGGTGCCGAGCTCGTTCGCGAGCGTCTGCTGACTCGGTGGCGTCATCCGCACCGAGAGCGCCACGCGCGTTGCGGCGGGACCGCACCAGTAGGACGTCTGCTGGACCTGGTAGTCGTGATCGAGCACCTTCTCGTTGTCGACCGGCGTCTCGTCGGATCCCCCGCCGGTGCCGATTTCGACGGGGGCAATGTCGAGCACCTCGACATCCGGCGTCTCGGTCCCGTCGTCGGCGACGCACGCGGTAGTGAGGAGTACGCCCGCGAGCAGCAGTGCGCGGAAGATCGACTGTCGCATGCGGGAATGAGTTACATCGCGCGTGCCAATCCGTACGCGCGAAAGCCGCGATTCACAGCCGTGGTTTCGGCGGCGACTGAGCGCGCCGGTCCCCACTGCAAACAAGAAGTGCAACCGCGAAGCATCGCTGAGCGAGAGTCGCGCTCAGTACTCGTCGTGATCGACGATCGTCATCGGGCCGGCATCGGCGGCGGCGAGCGCCTGCTGGGCTTGCGCGGCGGTGGTGACCGCGACGGTGACCGCGTCTTCGGGGCGCAAGTGACGCTTACACGCCGCGCGCACGTCCGCGGCGGTGAGCTGGGCGAGCGCTTCGGGCAACCGCGCGGTGTAGCCGGTGGGCAGCTCGAACACGGCGTCGCGTACCGCGAGCTGCATGCGCTGGCGCGCGGTCGCGACGTGGAACGGCATCGCACCGACGAGATAGCTGCGCGCGAAGTCAACCTCGTCGTCGGTCGGGCCATGCGCTGCGTAGTCAGCGAGTAGCTCGAGCGTGAGTCCGACGGCAGAGCCGGCAACGTCGATCGCGGCGGCAGTCCAGATCTCGAACCAATGGGGCAGGCGCGACCGGCGCAGTGCGCAGCCCGCGCCGTAGCTCCAGCCGCGCTTGACGCGGATCTCCTGCATCAGCCGCGAGCTGAACATCCCGCCGAGGATCGCCTCGGCCACCGCGAGCGCCGCGGTGTCCGGATCGCCGTAGC
>DATDCH010000366.1:0-2819 GCA_036524455.1 Kofleriaceae bacterium
CGATTCGCGCTCTCCGGCTGAGCGAGCGGCAAGCCGCGAGCTGCGCGATCAGGTCCCGACGCACGCGAAGTCGAAGCACGGCGCGCTCGCAGCTGCCTCGAAACATGAGCGCTTCGCAGACGTCGTGAAGCTCGAGCAGACCAAGCAGGCGCTGATCCAGCTCGGCTACAAGGCGCGCGCCGCGCGGCGGGCGCTCGAGGAGGCCTGTGCCCACGTGGGCACGGATGCCGACATTCCGACGATCGTGAAGGCCGTGCTCGATGCGGACCGAAATGGCGGCGCGAACCGTGCGAACAGCGGCAGCGACGAGCCCGAGCAGCTGATCAAGGAAGCGATTCAGGCGCTCGTGCGGCTTGGCTATCCGAAGAACGCCGCGGTTGCGGCGGTGCGAGGCGCCACCGAGCAGGTCGACGGAGCCGCTGACCTACCGGCGCTGATCAAGGAAGCGCTGAGGCTGTGCGCGTGAGCTGTGCCCACGTGGGCACGAGTGTCTCCGCAACGATCCGGGTAGCGTGTGCACGATCTCCAAGCTCGATGAATGTGCACGAACCGCACGCGCGGACGTGCTCTTGCCGGCAAGGCCTGTCCCGTCGTAGACGATGCAGAGCTCAGTCAACGTCGGTCGGCCGGGCGAGCGGCAGGCGAATGACGAACGTGGTGCCGGTGGCTCCGGACTCGACGTTGATCGTGCCGTGGTGATCGTCGACGATCTTCTTCACGATCGCGAGGCCGAGGCCGGTGCCGCCCTTCTTGCCGGTCGCGAACAGCTCGAACAGGCGCCCGCGTAGCTCTTGCGGGATACCCGGACCACTGTCGGAGACGGTCCACTGGATCTGGTCGCCGACCTTGTCGACTGCGACGCGCAGCTTGCCGCCGGTGGGCATCGCTTCGACCGCGTTGCGTGCGAGGTTGTGGAACACGCGCAGGAACTTTTGCTCGTCGAAGTACGCGATGCCGTCGTAGCGAGCTTCGACCTCGAAGTCGATCGAGCGACCCGCGGTCGCGGCGCCGAGCTGCGTGGTGAGCTCTTCGGTGTAGCGATTGACGTAGACCTTGCGCACGACGAGGTCGGTGTCGCCGCGCGCGAACGCGAGTACTTCGCGTGTCATGCCGGCCATGAGATCGAATTGGCGCTGGATCTGCTCGACGTATTGCTCGCGCTGGACGCCGTCGTCGGAGGCGGCCATCAGCTGCGCGTAGCCGGAGATGATCGTCATCGGCGTCTTGAGATCGTGGAGCAGGCCCGCGAGCATGCGGCCGATCGAGGCGAGGCGATCGCGGTTCGATTGCTCGGAGCGGCGGCGCGCGAGACCGATCGCGGAGGCAGCTTGCGCGGCGATGAGGACGAGGAGCTTGAGGTCTTCTTCGGCCCACGGGCCGTCGCCGTCGCGCACGGTGCGGCGCTGGTCGATGATCTCGATGCCGCCGATCACGTCTTCGCCATCGACGAGCGGCGCAACCATGATGTGCTGTGGGCGCACGCCGGATTCGATCGCGATCTCTCGGGCGTGACGCGGGTCCTTGCTCGGATCGTCGACGATGATTGGCGTGCGGTGAGCGATCGACCAGCCGAGCAGGCCGGTGCCGTGCGGCAGCGTGCGCTCGATCAGCCTCGGCGCCGCTGGTCCTTGCACCGTGCGGAAGCGCAGCGAGCCGTCGGGATCGACGAGTGCGATCGAACCGGCGCCGCCGCCGAGCACGGTGATCGCTTGGGCGAGGATGCGCGAGAGGAGGTCGTCGAGGTCGAGCGCGGCGGATAGCTCCTTTTCGACCTCGTAGAGCGCGTTGAGCTCGCGCTGGCGGCGCTCGAGCTCGCGGCGCGCGCGTGACAGCTCTTGGTTCTGCGTGACGAGCGAGTGATAGAGCCGCGCGTTCTCGATCGCGATCGCGGCTTGCGACGCGAGCGCGCACATCAGCTCTTCGTCGGCGGTCGTGAACGGACCGTCGGCCTTGTTGAGGACTTGCAGCACGCCGACCAGACCGCCGAGCGCGCCGAGCATCGGCACCGAGAGGATCGAGCGAGTGCGGAAGCCCGACTTCAGATCGACCGAGGGCTGGAAGCGCTGGTCGGCGTAGGCGTCGGGGATGTTGACGATCTCGCGCGTCTGCGCGACCCAGCCGGCCACGCCTTCGCCGACGTCGAGGCGAATCTCGACGACCTCGCTGCCCTGGATGACTTTGGACCACAGCTGGCGGCCGTCTTCGGTGACGAGGAAGAGCGTGGAGCGATCGGCTTCCATCAGCTCGGTCACCTTCTCCATGATCAGGCGGAGGAGCGCGTCGATGTCACCAACCGTGGACAGGGCGCGGCTGACCTCTTGGACCAGCGCGACCTTTTTTTGTTCGCGACGCAGGGCGGCCGCGAGCAGTTGCATCGGGTCCGATGCGCTCGTAGCCAGTCCCTTGGCGTCCGACATCCCACCTGCATCGTACCCCAATGGCCGATTGGACAGGCAGGGGCTCGGGCTATTCCATGCCGCGGCGCCGGAGGTCGTCTTCGTCGAGGCCTTCGAGATGACCGATTTCGTGAAGCAGCGTGTCTCGGATCTGCTCGGATAGCTCGGTGCGGGTCTTCACCGCGCGCGCGAGGTTCTTGCGATAGAGCACGATCGAAGGCGGCTCGTCACCGGGCGTTGGCGCACGGCCCACCGGGCCGCGATAGAGGCCGAGAATCGTCGGCGGAAACGGCGGCTGCACTGCCTTGAGGTCGACCGGATCGGGGAGGTCCGCGATCTCGACCTTGATCGACTTGACGTGCGCGCGGCGCTCGGGCGGCAGCGAGCCGACGACCGCATCGATTTCCTTTTGGAACTCGGCGA
>DATDCH010000367.1:0-11878 GCA_036524455.1 Kofleriaceae bacterium
AGGTGGCGGCGTACCACGGGTCACGAGCGCGCGGGCCTGCGCGAGCAGTCGCTTTCTGCATACGGCGATGGCTTCGGCTTCCCGATCGACCACGAGAAACCGCCTGCCGAGGCGCTGGGCGACCGCCGCCGTGGTCCCCGAGCCCGAGAACCAATCCGCCGCCCGGTCCCCGGATCGGGTGACCGCCCCGAGCACGCGCTCGACGAGCCGCTCGGGTTTTTGCGATGGCCAGCCCGTTCGCTCGCGGTCGGAGTGATTGAGCGTCTCGATGTCGGTCCACCAATCTTCCGGGACCTTGCCGGCATGAACCGGATATCGGTAAACGCGACCGGTCTTGCGATCGGTCTTCTCCTGCACGCCATCGACCAGCCGCATGTGCGAGCCGCCCCGCCGGGGCACGCGCACGGCGTCGGGATAGAACGCCCAATCGTCGCTGCGCGCGTACCACAGGATGGTGTCGTGCTTGCGACCGAAGCCGCGCCGGCCCTTGCCACCTACGGCGTAGCACCAAACGATCTCGTTGACGAATCGGTCGCGGCCGAATAGCCGATCGAGCGCGACCTTGACGTAGTGAACCGCGCGGTAGTCGAGGTGCACGAACAGTGAACCGTGCGTGGCGAGCGTGCGCCGGCTGTGCTCGAGGTACGGCGTCAGCCACGCGACGAATGCATCGGGATCGTCGGCGCGATCTGCGTAGCGCATCCCGCGGCCCTGCCGGATCGCGCCGGTGCCAAACGGCGGGTCGATGTAGATCGCGTCGAGCGACGCATCCGGTAAGGTGCCGGCGATCGCGAGCGCATCGGCGTGGTAGAGACGATCCGCCGGACCGGTGGCGCCGAACTCGATACGTTCGATCGGCGCTGGCGCGGACTCGATCTGCTCCACGTGCGGACGGTACCTTATCCCTGTGAGATTCTGCCCGTGGTACCCGCTCGCCGACGCCGCCGCGCATGCCCCGGCCGTCGAGGGCGTGCTGCAGCTGCGCCTCGCCGAAGGTCTGCTCGACTACCCGACGGGCAAGAGCGCGATGGTGCACTACGAGCACGCCTTTGACGTGCGCGCTGCTGCCACAGCATTGGCGGCAAACCATGCCGATCGCGGCCTGCTGTGCCGGCACCTGGAGATCGAGCCGGGCGAGAGTGTCGACCTCGCCGCGTTCCATGCCAAGGTACGTGATGAGTTCGTTCGGCGGTTCGGTTCGCCGCCGTCATTAGTGCCATGCATCTCGTCGAGCCCGAAGAAGTAGGCCCTATCGAGGGTGATGATCCGCGGATCACACCGCCGCGGCCACCGCATCGTCGGGTCTCGGTCTCGCTGTTGTTCACGTTTGCCGTGCTGATCGGCGTCGTCGTGACGATCTACCTGGTGCTGCCGGCTCGCCACAACGTGCTGCTCACCGAGGCGATCGACCGCCACCGCGATACGCAGGTCACGTGGGATCTCGAGGCCCCGACGATGCAGGAGCTCCGCGCGTGGGCGATCGGCGTCATCGGCAAGGACGTTCCGTTGCCCGCCGACGCGACCACCGTGATCGGCGCCAAGCGCGTCCACGTGCTGCGTCGCGATGCGGCGCTGATGCGGCTGCAGATCGGCGGCGACCAGATCACGTACCTCGTGCAAGGCAGAGCGCGGGGCATCGCGCCCAAGCACGACGAAAAAGTCGACGGCGATCTGCGCGCGAGGGCCTGGCGGCGCGGCAAGTTCACCTGCGTTGCAGTCGGGCCGGAAACGTCGTCGAGCACGTGGCTCGCCGTGTTCAGCACTAAGTGATCACTCGGGCGTGAGCGTGAGACACGCGGTCGCCTGATCCTGGATCCGCACACACACCTGATGCGACTTGTTGCCGGTCAGCTCGAACGCGCCGGGCAGCACGACGCGGTTGCCGCATACGATCTGCGCCGGGGCGAGCGGATGATCGGGCCGGTCGACGCCGTGCTCGTGCACCGAGACCGCGAGCGCCACGCTATGCGTCGGCGCGCAGGTCACGACAACCTTGAACCGATCGCCGGCCCGGAACGTACGCACGTCGGCGCGCACGATCCCGGCGCGCTCGCGCACCACGTCGATCACGACCTCGCCGACGCCTTTGACGTGCGCGACGCCTTCGTCCGTAGTGTCGCGCGGCCTGAGCACGAACAGGATGATCGCGGCGGCGGCGATCGCGCCGAGCGCGGGGAGCGCGAACCGCCACCACCTGCGCTTGGCAGGTACATGCAGCGGCGGCAGCGCGACGACGTCGCGTTGGATCTCGTCGAGGCACTGCCGGCATGCCGGGCACGCATCGACATGCTCGCGCACGTTCGTGTCCTTCGGCTCGAGCGCGTATCGCTCGAGGCGCAGCCACGAGACCGGCTCGCCGATGCACGCGACGTTCGCCATCATCCGGCCGCCTCCGTGCGCAACGCGATCACCTCGTCGCGAATGCGATCGAGCCGCTTGCCGACGGTCTTGCGCGAGATGCCGAGGTGATCGGCGATCTCTTCTTGCGTCATGTCGTCGACGAAGCGCGCGACGAGGACCTCGAGGTGACCTTCGTCGAGCCGGTCGGCGAGGTTCGCGATCAGGCCGACGCCGACCACTTCGTCGTCGAGCCGCACCCTGCCGATCGGCGCCGCCGCTTGCTGCTCGCGCTCGAGCAAGCGCGCCCGCGTGCCGCGGTCCCGCAGGACGTTGAGGCAGCGGTTGGTGACGGCGCGGTAGAGGTAGGGCAGGTCCACGTCTTTACTCCAGCGCGGGATCAGATCGACGAACAACGCATGCACGACATCGACAGCGTCCTCGCGGCTCTTCAGCACGCGCTCGGCCTTGCGTACTAACGCAGGACCGTACGCGCGATAGGCGGCCTGAGGATCACTGACAGCTTCCACCTTGGATGCCGACTGTAGTGCACGGCCCATTCTTCAGGCCGTCTTTGAACGGGCATTGCGCAGCGGTCGCGCACGCGCGGCCATCGTCGCATTGCATGCGCTCCGTCCCGTTACAGGTACCGCTCGCGCAGTCGGCGTGACTCACGCACGGTTCACCGATTTGCCGAACACCGGCATTCGGGCTGCATACCCAGGCCGAGAACACGGCGTCCCAGCCTTCGCCACACTGCTCGCCGCCCGCGCACTGCGCGTTGTCCTTGCACGTCGAGCACACGCCGCCGGTGCAGTAGTTGGAGGCGCACTCGTTGAACCAGAAGCACGACTCACCGAGCTGCTTCTCGTTGAATGGGATGCACACGGTCTCTTGTGCGCGCACGGGCGACGACGCCTCGCCGACACCACACACGCTGCCGGTCGAGCAGTTCTGTTGCGGGCTGCAACCGAGACACACGTTCACGCCCATGAGGAACCCACTGACGCCGGGAAACGGCACCGGCGATTCACTCATGCCGCAGATGCCGCTCGCGCAATCGCTCGGGTCCTTGCATGGCGCGCCGAGGAGGCCCTGGCCGGGATCGATCACGGGCAGCCCGTCGCAGTTGCGCGCGAGCTCGGCACCGATGTTCGCGAGCTGTGCGACGCCGGGGCCAGACTTCGCGAGTTGGAACCGAACACCGGCGAACGGCTGACCGATCACGATCTTGTAGCTGAGCGGCTGCCACTTCGCGATCGGCAAGCGCTGCGTGTGCTCGAACGTACCGTCACCGAGCACGTCGATGTTGAGATCGACGACTGCGGTGTCGTCGATGTTCGCGAGCAGCGAGAACTCGAGACAGACGTCGTCGGGCGACGTGCACGTGGTGCTACCGTCGGGGTTGTCGCGGCATTGACCGTCGGCGGAGTCGACCGGCGACAGCTGCATGATCGCAGTGTCGGTGCCGACCAGCTCGACGCCGGAGTCGCCTTCGTGCCACGTCGCCACGCGCTTGATCTCGCCGCGCTCTACTTTCCATGCGCACAGATCGTCGCCGCACCATAGATCGTAGCCCGGGTCGCGCAGCGCCTGGCCGCAGTTCGTATTACCGAGCTGCGACGCGAGCGCCGCGAACAGACACAGTGTAGTTAGCTTTCGCATGCTGCCTCAGAAGCTGTACGAAGCGGCGGTGGTGATGCGATGGCCGCCCATCGCATGCGTGTCGCCGACGAGGTTATCGATCACCGGCGCATACTCGAGCTGATAGCCGAACGACAGCCCGAACCCTTTGAGCCAGATGTTGTTGTCGTCGCCGCCGAGCAACAGGCCGGCGCCGAGCGTGAGTGCAGGACCGAAGTACGTCTCGGTGGTCTTCATGTCGTCTTGATCGCGGTGTGTCGTGCGGCCGATCCCGACGCCCGCGCTCAGCTGCGAGTAGACCTTGATCCGGGACAGCACACCGCGCTCGCCGAACGCCGTCTCGGCGCGGCCGGCCGCCGCGAGTGTCGTCATGGCGAACGCGAACCGCAGCGGATACAGACCGTCGGTGCTGCGCGTCCAGTCGGTTGATTGTTCTTGCGAGACGGCGCTGCCGACCCACAGGTACTTCGAGAGCCGGCGCAGACCGGTGATCGACAAGCCGACCGACGCACCGAGGAACTTCTCCTTGTAGCCGAACGCTTCGAGCGTGTTGGTGTACGCGTCGCGACGCTCGCCGCCGATCAGGCCGAGCAGCTCGATGCGATACGGACGTGTGAAGCCGCCGCCCTTCGGCGTCGCGGTGACGATCGTCTCGCGGCTGCAGCGCGACAGATCGACCACGCCACCACCGCTGACCTCGCAGCGTGACAGCGTGGTGCCGTGCCGCACGAGCACGCGGTAGTCACCGGGCGCAACCGCGATGCGCACCGCCGCACCTTTCGCTTTGTGCGTCTCGGCGACGACCGTGCGTGAGCGCTTGTCCTCGACGAGCGTCTTGCCCTCGAGCGCCGCCGGTAGCTCGATGTGCGTCGATGCCGCGCGCGGATACGACAGCGGAACTTCGCCGTGGCCCTTGAGATCGACTTCGAGCGACACGTGCTGGCCACCGACTGCGGTCTCGGCCGTGGCGAGCAGCGTCTGGTGATACGCGTAACGGTACGCCTCGTCGATCGTGACGAGCCCATCTTTGTTGGAGTCGCTCGCGCCGCGCAGCGCGACGATCAGGTGATGCGTGAAGTAACTCGACTTGAGCTGCTCGCTCTCCTGCGACAGCTCGCTGCCCGATGACGATGCGAGCACCGCGACGCCGCTCGCGTCGAGTTGTTGCCGCGAGTTGAACGAGAAGTCGGCGGTGGGTTGCGCGCCTTTGACGCGTGAGAACGCGCCGCTCTGACAAGCATCGAGCACGACGACGGTGAGCTTTGACGGCAACTGGAACAAGCGCTGGCGCAGCTCGGCGAGCAGCAGCTCGTCCTTGCCCAGATCGAGCGCGCTCGCTCGCGCGTGACCGCTGTAATAGAACAGCACCCGGCTCGGCCGACCCGCTGCGAGATCGGCGTTGAGCTTGTCGGCGAGCGCGTTGATGCGCGCACGCAACTGATCGGGCGTCGGGTGCACGACGACGTCGACTTGGTCGGTTTTGTAGCCGCCGAGCTCGACGAGCAGAGCGCCGACGCGGCGGGCATCGTCCTCGGCGTAACGCAGATCGGTTTGGCCTGGACCGCCGGCGTTCGAGCCGACCACGATCGCGTACGTCGCGATCGCATCGTCGGCGCGTGCGGTGCCGGCGAGGCACACCAGGCAAAGCAGGACTTTCCACATGGTCGTTGTCCCTATGACACGCCAGGTTTGGCCGTTGGGAACTGAAAATCAGTCGTCGTCGTCGCGGTGTACTAGAATCGCCCGCTTAATCGCAGTCTTGCCGAACTTCGCCGCGACCTTGTCGAGCGTATCGCCGAGGCGTTCGCCGCGTAACCGAGCCGCCTCGTCGAAGCCGAGCTGGCGTGGCGCATCGCGAGGCTCGAGGTTCTGCGCAGAGACGCCGCACAACCGCACGCGCGCGCCTTTGCGATCCTCGATCGGCACCTTCGACAATAGGTCGATCGCTGTGCGCGCGAGCACGCCGCCGTCGCTCGTCGCCGTGTCGAGCGTGGTGCGCCGGGTGATCTGCCGAAAGTCGTCGTACTTGATGATCAGCACGACCGCGCGGGCGCGCAGTTGATCGTCGCGCAGCCGAGCGGCGACGCGATCCGCTTGCGAGAGCAAGATCACGGTGAGCTCGCCCTTGTCGTCGATGTCATCGTCGAACGTCTCTTGATGGCCGACGGTCACCGGTTCGTGCTCGGAGATCACCGGGCGCGCATCGTCACCGCGTGCGAGCGCGGCGAGGTGATGACCGGTGACCGCGCCGAGTCGCGCGACGAGCGCAGCTTCCGGATAGCGCGCGACGTCGCCGATCGTCGACAAGCCCATGCTCGCGAGGACCTCACGCGTCGCGCCGCCGACGCCCCAGAGGCGCGTCATCGGCAGCGCGTGCAGAAATGGCAACAGGCCTTCGGGCGTGACGACGCGCAAGCCGTCGGGCTTGTCGATATCGGAGGCGATCTTCGCGGCGAGCTTGATCGGCGCGATGCCGACGGACGCGACGAGCGTTAGCTCCGCGCGCACGCGCTGCTTGATCGTCTGCGCGATCGTGCGGGCATCGCCGAGCAGCCGCTCGCTGCCGGTGAGATCGAGGAATGCTTCGTCGAGCGACAGCCCTTCGACCTCCGGCGAAAAATCACCGAGGATCGAGAAGAAGTGGCGCGACGCTTCGGCGTAGCGCTCCATGTGATGGCGCACGACGATCGCCTGCGGGCAGCGGCGCATCGCCTCGGCCATCGGCATCGCGGAGTGAATGCCGAACTTGCGCGCTTCATACGAGCACGACGCGACGACGCCCCGGCGCACCGAGCCGCCCACGAGCACGGGTTTACCGCGCAGTTTCGGATCGTCGCGCTGCTCTACAGCTGCGTAAAACGCGTCGAGATCGACGTGGAGGATCGTACGCATCTATAAGGACGGTCTCGCGGAAGAAAGGTAGCACCTGCGCCGACATGGCCAGGGCCTACGCGGATGTTGCCATCGCGGTATGATCGGCTCGCCAAGTGGCACAGATCCTCAAGATCTTCTTCCACGACGCCTGCTTCGACGGCACGACTTCAGCGGCGTTGTTTGCGGCGTTTTATCGCGACGCGATCACGAAGGGCGTCGACGTTCGGCCCGTGGGGATGATCCATCGCGACGGCAATCCGTTCGAGGGCGTGCCGCTCGATGCCGATGACCACGCGTGCGTGGATTTCCGATTCTGTGCCGACCCGCGGATGCGCTGGTGGTTCGATCATCACCCCACGGCGTTTCAACCGCCGTCGCTGCGCGAGGTCTACGAAAATGAGCATCAGCCGACGTGGTTCTTCGATCCGAGCTCGCCATCGTGCGCCGGGTTGATCGCGCGCGTGCTCGAGAAGAACTGGGGCTGGCAGCCACCGCCGTATCTCGTCGAAGCGGTGCAATGGGCCGACAGGATCGACGCTGCCAAGTTCGGCAGTGCGGCCGAAGCCGTCGCGCTCGACGAACCTGCGCAACGGCTCGCCGCGTGGCTCGCGCACGGTCGCTCGCCGCTCGATACCGCGCACTACGTCGAGTGGCTGTCGCGTGCATCGCTCGCCGAGGTCGCCGAGCTTCCGCAGCTGGCGCCGCAGCTCGCGACGGTCGCGGCCGAACGCGCACACGAGCTCGACTCGGTGAGAGCGCTCGGCGTCTGGCACGACGATGTCGTCGTGTTCGATCGGTTCGATGACGTCGGCGCGCGCAACCCCGGCTTCCTCGGCTACCTATTGTTTCCCGAGTGTCTGTACGTGGTGGCGGGCACGCGCACGGCGACGAGCATCAAGATCACCGTCGGAGTGAACCCGTGGACGAACAAGCAACGCCGCCACGACATCGGCGAGCTGTGTTCGCGCCACGGCGGCGGTGGTCACGCGGTCGTCGGTGGCATCACGCTGCGCGGCGACGAGTTGCCGCGTGCGCGCGACACGTTGAAAGTGCTCGTGCGCGAGCTTACCAGCGGCCGCTGAGCGTGATCGCGGCGCCGGTTCCGTTCGCCTGCACTTCCACGGTTGGCGCAGCTGCATAGCGATACCAGAGGATGCCGCTGACGACGGCGCCCGCACCCGCGAGCCCGCTGAACAGCCACGACATCTTCTGGCGCGAGCGCGCCTGGTCGACGAGCTCCTCGTACACGGCGCGGTCACCGGTCTCGCCCGCTGCGTTCGCTTTGTCGACTGCTGCGAGATAGAAGCCGAGTGCGAGGATGCCGAGACCGGCCGATGCGGTCGTCGCGACGATCGGTGGCAGCAAGCTCGGCTTCGCGATCGGCGGCAGAGGTTGTGGCGATGGCGGCTCGATCGCGCTGCCAGAGCCGACCTCGATCGTGGCAGAGCCTTCCGCCGATCCGGAGCCGACCTCGATCGGTGGCGGTGGTGGCGCGACCTTCAGTGCGACGCGCGCCGCAACTGCGTTGCGATCCTTGGCCTCGACTTCGATCACGTGATCGACATGACCTTCGGCGTGCACGGTGAGTCGATACTTGCCGAACGGAAACCAGACGCGGCGCGAGCCGAGGATCGGTTCGTCGAACGGGACGCCGCCTTCGACGGCGGTCGTGGCCGACGTCGGCTGCACGAGCAAGTCGACCGGCGTGTGGTTGCTCGAGCTGAGCGCACCTTCGACTGCCGTCAGCGTCGTCTTGACCTTATCGATGAACGCGCGATCGAGAGACGTGCCGATCGATAGGCACTGGTCGAGATAGCGCTGGGCTCTCGGCAGATCCTTCGCTTTGTAATAGGCCACACCGACGTTGCACATCAGATCCGGACGCGGCTCCGCTTTGAACGCCTCGCGGTACTTTGCAGCGGCACCGACGAAGTCGTTCTTCGCCGCACGTGTCTGCGCTTCGGCGACGGCGCGGTCGGCTGCGCCCGAGTCGGCGGCAGCCTGCCACGCAGTTGCGAGCAAGATCACGGCGACAACGCGACGCACGCGAGGAGCCTACCATCGTTGCGCAGCACTGCGGCGACACGCGATACTCCGTCGGTGTCATCACGTCGGGCGGCGGTATACGCGGCGATGCTCGCGACGGCGTGCGTGAAGATCCCCGAGTTCAAGGCGCACGACGGCGGACCCGGCGATGGCCAGGACGACAGCGGTGACGGTTCGGTGTTGCCAGGCGGCGGCGTCACCGTCATGCCGATGGGCACCGGTGCAGTCGCGACGCTGCCCGGTCTCTACGAGATGAAGTTCAGCACGGACGGTTATCACTTTCCGTACAACTGGGGCATCGGCGCGACCGAGCCGCTCACGCAGGTGCTTCGCAGTCCTGCCGCGACGACGTGCACGCTCGAGCGCGATTTCGGTGTCGCGTATCTTCCGGGGCATGTGCTGACGAGCGTAGCGACGGGCGGCGCGACGCCGTTTTCCGAGCCGCTGATGATCGAAGTGCCAGGCCCCGGCATCGCGAAGGTGCGGCTCGAGTGGTCGGCGGCGCTGTCGGCATGCACGGCGAACGCGAACGGGTACACGACGTTCTCATTCTTCCCTGATGGTCGGATCTCGCGCATGGACGTCGCGCGCATGTCAGCGTCGGTGATGGCGAGCGATTGCGAGTGCACCGGTTCTGCCACCGAGTGGCGCGTGTACGGTTACACCACGTTCACGCGCGGGACGCTCATGGGCGTGCAAGGCGCGGCGATTCCCGATCCGAGCATCGTGGATGGCGCACCACTTAGTGGAGTCGCGTGCATCGAGAGCAACTCGAACGCGTTCCGGATCGGTGTCGGCTGGAAGAACATCTCGGGCCTACCTCGGCTGCGCGCGCCCGACTTGAATACGTTCGCGTTGATCGGCGATCTCGCGCCGAGCGCGACGACGCTCGCTAGCGGTCACCTCGGTGACACCACGACCACGTTGTGGCCGTCGCTCACAGCAGGCTGCACGGCGCTACGCAACCAGGTGATGCCATACACCGACGATCCGCAGATCACGATCGACAACGGCAGCGGCGCGCAAGGCATGGGGATGGGACAAGACGGCATCTACGGCGGCGAGACTGCGTTCCAGCCGGCGGGGCGCGACACGATCGGCTCGATGGTTACCATCGCACCGCTCAACGCGCCGACGCCGCCGTTCGGCCTGTGGCTCGACTTCAAGGGTTACGCGAAACCGACGCCGCCGACCGTGACGAAGTCCTCGAACCCGACCGGCGCCTGGTACACAGTGCAGCGCCCGACGAGCACCCAGTACTTGTTTTGGTTCCCCGACGGCATGGAGATGGCCGAGTCGATCACGATCCGGGCCGACTAGGTGACGGATCACATCGCAAGTGGCGGCCCGTTTGACATACTCCGCAGCGATGACTCGGCGGTGGTCGTGCATTGGGGTGCTCGGCGGTCTCGCGGTCGGCGCGTGCGTCTCGATCCCGACGTTCAAGGGCGGCGATGCGGGCACCGACAGCGACGGTGACGGCGGCGGCTCGTGCATGCCCGACCTCACGACGGGTCCGGGCACGGTGACGTTCGAGTCCGCGAACGGCGGTGGCCTCGTCACCGCGTCGACATACACGATGCACTTCGCGGCCAGCCCGGAGTTTCACTTTCCCGATGACATCCGCATCGGCGGCGTCGACATCATGACCGCGCGCGCTCAGAACTGCGCACAAGAAGACCTCGCCGGAATGGCGCTATATCCAGGCCCCGCGATTCGGCCAGGCGGTATGGCACCGGTGGCCGCCAGCGACTTGATCGTCAAGCCAGGCTGGGGTGGTCCGGCCGTGGTGAAGCTCGTCACCCACTGGGGCACGCTGTTCGCTGCGTGCGGTGCGATGCCGAACGGCGACAGCATGTTCTCGCTGTTCCCCGAAGGACGCGTAGTCCGCCACGACTACATGCACAACGACACGAGCCTCGACTGGAACACGTGCGCGTGCAACAGCGGCGTAAACTACTACCCGACGTCGTACTGGACGTTCGAGCGCGCGTCGTTCACAACCGTGCAAGTGGGTCCCAACACGCCGGAGGATGTCTCGACGTTCACTGGGCCGGAGATCGGTTCGGCGTACGCCTGTCTACAAGGCAGCGGAGCAGTCTCGGTCGCCACCGCGTGGGAGCCGATGATTCCAGCCGATCAGACGACGCGCGTACTCGGGCCAAATCCGATGACCATCGCGTTCGTCTTCGATTGGGTACGCATGCATCAAAACACCACCGCGGGCCCGTTTGATTACACGACCACGTCCGCGTTGTTCCTCGGCGGCGGCTGCTCGGTCGGCATTCCGCGAGCCCAAGACTTCATCAATCCCGCCCAGCTCACGATCAACGGCTTTCCCGAGGATCCAGGAATCGCAGACGGGATCTACGGCGGCACCGACGATATGTCGAACACGGGTGGTATCCCGCTCACGTCGATGACGGCCGAGCTCGCGGGCGCCGCACCGGTTGGCTTCACGGTCTGGCTGAAGTTCCCGGCGCCCGCGTGCGACATCACGATCACGAAAAATCCTCCTCCGGGGAATCAGTTCTACACGAAGCAACAGATCGACGATGACGAGTGGGTCGTGTGGTTCCGCGATCCGCTGACTCCACCGCACACGATCACGGTCACCGCGAAATGAGCGAGCCGAAAGATCCCACGATTCCGTCCGGCTCTGACGCCGTGTCGACCGAGCTGCACGCCGAGGAAGCCTACTGCTCCGCCTGCAATCAATCGTTCCCCTCGGGCACCACGGTCTGCCCCAACGACGGCGCGCGCCTCATCAAGCTCGCCGCGCAACGCGACGATCTGATCGGCCGCGTGCTCGACGCGCGCTACGAGATCCGGGCGCCGCTCGGCAAAGGCGGCATGGGCACCGTCTATCGCGGCTGGCAGCTCTCGGTCGATCGCGAAGTCGCGATCAAGGTCATCCATCCCAAGCTGTCCAACGATCGCTCGGCGGTCAAACGCTTCCTGCGCGAAGCGCGCCTGG
>DATDCH010000368.1:0-19735 GCA_036524455.1 Kofleriaceae bacterium
GTGGATCAACCCGGCGAGTGGTCCCGGACCACGTGCGTGGCACAGTCCGCTCTACGGCACCGGGGGGCCGCCGACAGGCGCGACCGTGATGCTGCGGATCCCCAAAACCATTTTCAGTCCTCCGGCAACGGGCCTGGCCGATCACAAGATCTGGCTCTCGGCGGCGTCGTGTAACTTTCTCGGCAGCGGCCCGGTCAACTGCGCATCGCAGGGCAATTGGCCGGCGGCAGGCGAAGTGCTCGAGGTGTCGGCTGGTTCGTACTCGGCGCCCGCACTGTCGGACTGGGCGGTGCTCCACCTCACCGGAACGGCGTGTCCCGCGGTGTCGACGCTCGCCGAAGCAGGCGTGCAGAACGGCGCCACGTATTCGTCGACCACGCCGTTCACGTGGCCGCAGCGGATGTACCTCGACAATGACGGGGTTCCCACAAACGATCCGCCGAACTGGTTCGCAGCCCGCACCGCGATGACGGTCACCACCGTCGCCAATCGGTACAAGGCGCGCTTCTTTGTCGCCGACTGGGGATCGCAGATCGGCAACCTCGACATCTCGCAATGGACCGAGATCGGCCAGGCCAACAATCCCGGCGGCGTCGCCGGCACGCCAGCAACACCGGCGACCGAGCACCTATCGATGCGGTGGCCGCCAGCAGGAATCTCCGTCGCCGATGCGAAGATCCTCGCCTGCAAGTACAGCAACTGCGACGCGACGGTGGTCGGCTGCCCGTATCCGACCGGCGTGCTGCCCGATCCGTGCATGGGCATCGCCGGTGCGCGCACACACCATCCGCACCAGTGCACGCAGGTCAGGCTAGAGACGGCTGCGCCAGCGGGTACGAGCTCGTATCAGTTCGCGAACGACGCGATGATCTTCAATACCGACTTCGTCGCTGCGTCGGTGTTCTGGCGCGTCGCCACGATCTCGACCGAAGGCATCGCGAAGGACAAGCCAGCGCCGGGACCCGCGCCTGCGGGCGGGCGCGAGATTCTGCTCTATGTTCGGTCGTCGAACTTGCCCGAGACCAGCGACGAGATGCCGGCGACCAAGACCGTCGAGCGGCTCGAGCTACTCGCCGAATCCGCTGGTAAGCCGCCGCCCGGCAAGCTGCCGCCGCCCCAAGCCGCGTTCGCTCGTACCCTGCGTGAAGCGCACGGCCCGAGCGGCAACAACCAAGAGCCGAAACCCGAGCAGCAGGACAAGGTCCACGCGCTGGTGCGCAACATGGGTGTCGATACCGCGCGCATCGTCGCGCCGACGCTCGAGGTGCTCGCGTACTACGACACCGCGCGCGTGATGGACACGCATCCGGGCAAGACGTATCGCTGGCTCCAGCCGATGACGAGCTTCCGTTACGTCGTCGAGCACAAGGGCAAGATCAAGGGCTGGGCATGGGCGATCGATGGCGCCGAGCCGCTCGGCGGCAACTGGTTCCGCATGCGCGTTGCCGACAACAGCAAGCAGCGCATCCGCACGCGCATTCAAGCCGTCGACGGCGCGCGCATGCCACCCGGCAATCCGGTGTGGCCACCGGGTAAAGGCTGGATCAACGAGGGCGGCGTCAAGCCCGGCTCGATCAAGGTCACCGTGAAGAAGAAGGGCGGCTGCTCGGTCGCCGGCGACGATTCGAGCGGAGCGACGATCGTGCTGCTGCTCGCGTGCGTGTGGATCTATCGTCGCCGCCGCGCGCGGAGCTGACACCGTCGCGACGCCACTCCGTGATCGTGAGCGCGAGAGTCTAGCGACCCGGGACCCAGTCCGAGCCGATCAACGGCCGGCCGCCGGGACGAACGGGCGGCGGCTGCGGCCCAGAAGGGCCCGGCGGCTCCGGCACCCAGTCCGAGCCGATCAGCGGGCGTTGTCCGCCGTGAACCGTGGCCAAGTCAGTCACGTCGATGGTGCGAAGAGGAAGCATGCCCCTGCGCTACTGCACCTGAGGTGCCGTGCCAGCGCGCTGCAGTTTCGCGCGGATGCCCGACGCGCGCTGCCTACCGGGGGCGACGACGGCAACCGTGTCTGCCAGCTCGTCAGGTCGCGAAGGTTTCCGCTTGCACGTCGACCAACGATCCGCGCGGAAGCCCTCCGAGCAGCCTGAAGTGCTTGACGAGCTCTCGCGGCGCCTTGCCGAGCAGGTGTTTGCGGCGGGCGCGGCGGCTTGGAAACGCATCGAAGAATCCGAAATCGCCGTTGTCGTACCGCAATGCGAACCATGCTGTCGTGTCGGGCTCGGCGTCCACGATCGACTGCGTGGAGCGCATGAGCTCCTCGAGCTCGCTCTCGCGGCCGCGACGTGGCGTGACTCGGAGGAGCAGACCCTTGCGATCGCCCCCGAGCGCTTCGAGCGTTGGCAGCTTGTCGGCAAGGATGTCGACGGCGTGGAACACAGGTGGCCGAGCGAACAGCGGGATGCGCTCGCCAAGCTCTTGCGCAACTGGGCCGAGTAGGTGACGCACACGCGCGGCCTCGTCGGGGAACGCGTCGAGAATCCCGTAGTGATAACGGCGCAACCGCAACGCGAACCATGCGGATTCCGGCTCGGTTCGCAGCATCGGAAGGACTTCCTCGAGGAAGCGTTCCACCGAGGCCTCCTGGTCACGAGCTGCTTCGAGCTCGACGAATAAGCCGCAGGTCATCATGATTCGGTCTCCTCTGCATCACGATCACTGCGAGAACGAGACCAGGATCTGTCACGCAGCACGTGCTGCGCCACCAACGCACGAGTACGCCATCCTGCGTAGCCGGCGTCGTCGCTCACCGTGTGCTCGAGCACCGGCAGCGAGCCCGCCGTGCGGATACGCGCTGGTTCTCAGCTAACGATTCATCGCAGCGAGAGATCCGGCGCACCAGATGCGGCGCGGTTTCGTGCGCGATTACGAAGCATCAAGCCGATGATCAAGTTGCTGACCCATCGAAACGGCGGACGCAGCAAGCTGCTGGCGTTCCAGCGACCTTGATAGAGCACTCCCTTGGCGTGGCTCAGCGAGCGAAATCCTTCGATGCCGTGGTACGCGCCGATGCCGCTCGCGCCGATGCCCCCAAATGGCAGGTCGTCCTGAGCGTAGTGGATGAGCGTACCGTTGATGGTGACGTTGCCCGAGGTGGTGCGTGTCAGCACCTTCGTGCGATTCGCACCGGTGCTCCCAAAGTAATAGAGCGCTAGCGGCCGCGGATGCGCGTTGACGTACGCGATGGCGTCGTCGAAGTCGCGGTACGTCACGACCGGCAGGACCGGGCCAAAAATCTCCTCCTGCATG
Organism: Kofleriaceae bacterium; assembly: GCA_036524455.1. Taxonomy (GTDB): domain Bacteria; phylum Myxococcota_A; class Polyangia; order Haliangiales; family Haliangiaceae; genus JABFXX01. Next base: position 3,253 of record DATDCH010000368.1, read on the forward strand.
ATCCGCATCCCGTCGTTCACGTCGAGCACGAGCGTCGGAGGCAGCGTCCGTGCCCTCGTCTTGGCCTGCGCGGGCATCGATCCGGTCTCGATGACGCGCGCGCCTTTTGCGATCGCGTCGTCGACGAGCGCGCGCAAGCGGTTGTAGTGGCGGTCGTTGATGATCGAGGTGTAATCGCGGCTCGCCGGCCCATTGGGATACAACGTTGAAACGGCTTTGTTGTAGGCCTCGACGAAGGGTCTGACCTCACGCTCCGCGACGAGTACGTAATCCGGCGCAATGCAAGTCTGGCCCGCGTTGGCGAGCTTTCCGTACGCGATGCGGGCAGCGACGCGATCGAGCGACTGTCCCTCGTCGACGATCACCGGAGATTTCCCGCCGAGCTCCAGTGTGACCTGCACGAGGTTCTCGCTTGCAGCGCGCATCACGGCACGCCCCACGGCCGTGCTGCCCGTGAACAGAATCTTGTCAAATGGCAGTGCAGCGAACGCGGCACCGACGGAAGCATCGCCGGTGACGACGGCGACTTGCTCCTCGGGAAAGGCTTCAGCGATCAGATACGCAACGACCTGGCTGGTCCTCGGTGTGATCTCCGAGGGTTTGATCATCGCGCGATTGCCACTGGCGAGCGCCGTCGCGAGCGGCATGAGCGCCAGCGTGACCGGATAATTCCACGGCGAGATGATGCCGATGACGCCGAGCGGCTGGTACTCGACACGTGCAGTCGCGAAGCGCATCGGCAACGCCACGTGCCTGCGTTCTGCCCGCATGAAGCGCCGCAGGTTCTTGCGCAGGTAGTCGATGCCCCAGATGAGCGTGAGCGTTTCGAGGATGTCGGTCTCGTGGGTCGAGCGGTGGCCGAAGTCCGCCGTTAGCGCTTCCTCGAGCGCTTTTCTGTGGTCGAGGATGGCCGCGCGCAGCTTCCTCAGATTCTTCCTGCGCTCGGCGAGCGAGGGCGGGCCTTCACGGAGAAACGCTTCGCGTTGGCGTGCCAGCAGGCCGACGAGCGCATGCCGATCAGCGGAAGGCGACGCGTTGGTGAGCGATGGGATGGTGGACGATTCTTGGGCGGGCGCTTTGATGATGTTCATGGCGCATCTCGATGGTTGAGCGGCCGGCGCTTCGCTGCGCGGGCGAGCACTACGTTGGTGATCGCACCGACGGCACGCGCCGGGTCATGTCGATCGACGAAGCATCGCGCGTACCACCTCGAGACAAGTCAGAAGAAGCCCCGCCGAAGAATCTAGCGTGGGCTATTCTGTGAGCATGTCTCGTTGCCTCTGGTTGGTGCTGCTCGTTGCGTGCGGTCCTAGTGGCAACACGAAGCCCGCGGGCACGACGAGCGATCCAGTCGAGGTTTGCGAGCGCGTCGCTGATGTTTGTCGAATCGACAAAGCCAAGCTCGGCGTATGCGAGCAGCGACGAAGTGGTTCCGGCTTCATCTGCGCATCGCAGCACTGACCGTCAAAGTCACGTCTACTCCCGTGCCCCTCGCGGCGAACTCCCGCGCGTTGCGAGTTACGATGACCTCTGCATCTGAGGGAGGTGCCGCGTGGCATATGTCGAGGTCGTGTTCAGTTTCGATACAACGGGAAGCATGTATCCGTGCCTGACGCAGGTGCGGAAGAAGGTGAAGACCAGCGTCAAACGGCTGTTCAAAGATCTGCCGGGGATCAAGATCGGCGTGATCGCGCATGGCGATTACTGCGATTCGAAGATCTACGTCACGAAGCATTCGGGCCTGGCGAACAAGCCCGAGCCGATCGTGAAGTTCGTCGAGAAGGTCAAACCGACCTACGGCGGTGATTATCCCGAGGCCTACGAGCTCGTGCTGCACGAGGCGCGCGACCTCAAGTGGACGCCGCACTCGAAGAAGGTATTGGTGATGATCGGCGATGCGATTCCGCACGGGCCGAAGCAGAATCCGAAGAAGCTCGATTGGAAGAAGGAAGCGAAGGAGCTCGGTAAGCAGGGGGTCCGCATCTATGCGGTGCAGGCGCTCGGCCGCAAGGACGCCACGTCGTTCTACAAGAACATGGCGAAGCTGTCGGGCGGCTCGCACCTCGCGCTCGATCAGTTCGCGCAGATCACCGATCTGATCATGGCGATCGCGTACAGCCAGGACACGGATACGTCGAAGATCGACGCGTACGAGAAGGAAGTCAGGAGTGCAGGCCGCATGAGCCGCTCGCTGACCGCGGCGTTCGATACGCTGCGCAAGCGCAAGCCGTCGAAAGGCGCGAGCCCGCGGAACCTGGCCGCGGTGCCGTCGGGACGGTTTCAGATCCTCGATGTCGACAAGGACATGCCGATCCAAACGTTCTGCAAGAGCGAGGGGCTCACGTTCAAGCCCGGCCGCGGCTTCTACGAGTTCACGAAGACCGAGACGATCCAGGGCTACAAAGAAGTGGTCCTCATGGAGAAGGACAGCGGCGACCTGTTCGAGGGCAACAAGGCGCGGTCGATGCTCGGCATGAAGCCCGGCGTCACCGACCGGCTCAAGCCCGCCTCGCTCGACAAGTACGCCGTGTTCGTGCAGAGCACCTCGAACAACCGCAAGCTGATCGGCGGTACTCGGTTCCTGTACGAGGTCGAGGACTGGGTGGGCTAGGTCGGCGCCGAGCCCGCTGATTTCGTGGGCTTACAAGAAAGTGCTGTCTGCGTGTCGGTCCGGCGCGCCGTCGATCGTCGCGTTGTTGAAAGGGCAAGACGAACATGGCGACCCAGCTCCTCAACGACGACGGCACGGCCTCGATGGCCACGATGATGATGTCCTCGCACTTCGCGTTTCGGCGCGACCTCGCGTGCTTCGCGAGCAGCCTGACCGCGGATCGCGTCAACGCGGAGGCGCTGAGCGCCGAGTGGACGACGTACCGCGGCTCGCTGCACGGCCATCACTCGGTGGAGGACGCGAACGTGTTTCCCGATCTGCGCGCGCGCCACCCCGAGCTCGCCGGCGCGATCGACGAGCTCGACGCGCATCACCGCGCGATCGATCCGTTGCTCGAGCGCGGCGATCGCGTATTCGCAGACCTTGCCGCAAACCTCGGTGAGGCACGTGACCTGATCGGTGAGCTGCAGCGGCTCCTCGCCGAGCACCTCGATGCGGAAGAGGCAGTCGTGATTCCGCACCTGCGCGCCGCGAAGGAATTTCCGGTTCCGCCGAGCGACGACGTGCTCGCGATGTACGCCGACGGGTTTGCGTGGAGCTGCGCCGGCATCGCGCCGAGCGTGTTCTCGCAGATTTGCGCGATCCTGCCGCCCGCGCTCGTCGCGAAGCTGCCGGCCGCGCGCGATGCGTTCGATGCGCGTTGCCTGCGCGTGTGGGGCCGCGTTCACGTCGACGAGTCGGTGACGTCGGCGCCGGCGCGTGGCTATGCCCCACGAAGCCAGCGAGATCACAGAAAGCAAGGCGGGAGCTGAATCTTCATCGACCGAACTTCGCGACATCGACGTCGTGTTTGTCGAGCACCGCGCTGCGGTCGATCAGCCGCGCAAATGGTACGACTCCGTCATGAAAGCACAGGGACTCCAACGAGCTCTCGTCGTACCGGGCTTCGTCAGGTCCGCGCTGGATGCGCGCAAGCTCATGGACGCCTTCATCGCGCGGCCCGAGTACCAGAAGACCGAATACATGCAGTGGATCGACAAGGCGCCGCTGATGGCGGGCAAGCGCAAGCGCCTCGACCAGATGCTCGACGAGCTCGAGAAGGGCAACGCGTACATGGGCAAGCCCTGGACGCCGCCGCCGCCGGTCGCGTCTTAACGGACCGCGGTGCGCCCGCTGTCGCCGCCCCACGTGGGCCAACCGGTGAGCGCGCGGTTACCCGTGTTGATCGCGATCAGCGTACCGTCCTCGCTGCCCGCGTAGATCCAGCCCTCGTGCACGACGGGTTGCGAGCGCAGCTTCATGCCCGCCTTGTATTGCGCGACGAGCTTGCCGGTGGCCGCTTCGAGGCGAAGGATGTTGCCGGCGAGCGTCGCGACCACGACTTCGGTGCCGGCCAGCAGCGGCGCAGTACCGAGGTGACCACCCTCGGTGCTCGTGCTGCCGGTCAGGGCGTGGCGCCACTTGACGTCGCCGGATGCGCGATCGACCGCGATCACTTCGTCACCCATGGTGCTGATCACGAGGTCCGCGGTGACGAGCACGCGCGAGCCTTGGAAGCGCTGCATGGTCGAGACCGCCTCGACGCCGACGATCGCGCCCGCGCCGGTGGCGCCTGCTGCAGCGGGCACCGTCGAGAAGCCGTTCTCGCTGTCGTCGACTTGCGCCGCCTTCGCGAGCTCGGTGTCGCGCTGCACCTTACCGTCGAGATACGGCGCGGCCTTCGCGTTCGCGCGGAACGTGCGGCGGGTGGCGCCGAGATCGGCGCGCACGATCGCCTCGCGCGTTTCGTTGCGACGCTCTTCAGCGCGCACCGTTACGAACAACGACTCGCGACCTTGATCGCGCACGACGACGGGCGCGGAGGTCGCGCGCATCGCGACTGCATAGATGATCTCGCCGGTCTTCTGATCGAGCTTGAGCACCGAGCCGCCGAACGTCGACACGTAGAGGAAGCCGTCGACCGCGACCGGGGCCGACATCACGTCCCCGTCGAGCCAGCGTCGCCAGACCGGTTTGCCCGTCGCGAGGTCGAACGCGGCGAGCGCGTGCGTCGCCGATGGCGTGCCCGTCGCCGCTGCCTTTTGCGCGGGGGGCGGTTCACCCCACGGATCGGACCACGTGCCGAGCTCGACCTGCTCGGTCGCCGGCGGCTGATACGCGGGATACGACGCGAACGCGAGGCCATTCGCGATCGTCGGCGCGCTGGTCTGCGGATCGCCGAGCCACCACGCCCAGATCGTCTTGCCGGTCTTCGCGTTGACGGCGAACGTCGTGCACGACTCGGAGTTGAAGACGCAGAGCTCGCCTTCGCATGCTGCGTTCGATGGGCCGTCGTCGGAGAGCGACTGGCCCCACACCGCGCGGCCGGTCTTCGCCTCGTACGCGTAGATCTCGCGCGAGTTGAATCCGCCCGACACGATCAACCGGCCGTTGTGAATCACGGGCGTCGGCACCGGCGAGCGGGTCGGAAACTGGATGCGGTAGCCATTCGCCGTGCGGGTCGCTTCGGGCGACGACACCGTGAAGCCAGAGCCGGGTTGCGTGGTGTCGGGCGGTGGCGCGGCGCGATTCATCGCGACGACGACCGACGTATGCGCCCCCGGCGGCCGCGCGTACGGATCGACGTGATCCGGGACCGGATCGACGTGCACGCGCTCTCGCGCGCCGGAGTCTACGACCGTGCGATCGCTACATCCGAACAGCGCGACCGCGAGCACCGACATCAACTGTCCCCATCTCGTCATGGCGTTGGTTCTGATACGTGGAGTGTCACCGTGCATGTAAAAGGTGTCGGGCGAAGATCGAGCGGGGTTTGCCGGCGGGCCCGACCAAAAGTGGCTTGACAGCGACGCAGGTCATCGCTCCGCTGGGAGCGCGCTCCCCAGTGCAACTCACATCGCGCAGTCGTGTCGTGCAGCAACTGTCAACGCGAACGCGGAAGCACGATCTCTCGATCACGCGCGTGCACGTCTAGTGTGGCGGCATGCGCTACTTACTGCTTTCGATCGTGATCATGGGGTGTGCCGGTGCTGAGACGACGCAGAGCGAGCCGCGGACGACCGAGGCTGACCGCGCGTGGCTCGACGAAGTGCTGCCGCTGATGGAGGCGAACTGCATCGGCTGTCACAGCGTCGCGTCGGTGGACGGCATCGCGACGAACGCGTTCCTCATCGGCGGCACGCCCCAAGAGATTCGCGACACGCTGCTCGCCTCGGGCGTCGTCGATGTCGATGCACCGTCGATGTCGTTCCTGCTGACGAAAGGCGCCCACATGGGCCCGCACCTGAGCGCGGACGAAGCGCGCGCGATCATCGACTGGCTCGAAGCGGAAGCGCAGCACTGACAGCACTGCCCGACCCAACGGGCGCCTCACGCAAGGGGCTCACGCATTGCAGATTCGCGCCACAGAGGCCGAACTATGCGAAGCGCCCTAATCGTTTTTGCCACGCTAGTCGCAATCGCCGCGTGCGCTATCGACACAGACGTGCCCGACGCGATCGAAAGACGTAAGCCAAAAAACCCGATCGTCGTCGAGAATCCCCCCGTCGAGGGCGTGGTCAGCTGCTATGCGCAGAGCGCGCCGTCAGCGAGCTGCACGCTGCCGACCCGCTGCTGCTTCTCGAGCGAGTCGCTGCACCACGATGGCGCGTGCTCGACGTCGAGCTGCTCGTGGGGAACGATCGATTGCGACGGGCCGGAGGATTGCGCGAGCGGTCAGTACTGCTGCGCGACGTACACCGCGGGCGGCGTTCGGCTCGCATGTCAAACCGGCTCCTGCGCTGCCCCACCCTACGGCGACGAGCTCTGTCACGAGCCGTCGATCTGCCGCGACGGTCGCTGGTGCATCACCGCGTTCGGTACGCAGCCGGCGCTGCCGCGCACGCTCGCCGTCTGCCGCTAGTCACCGCAGCGTGCCAAGCTGCGCGGCCCATCGCGTGTAGCCGCGCCCGTTGAGATGCACGCCATCGGTGGTCAGCGATGCGTCGAGTGCGCCGTCGCTGCCGCCGAATGCAGCATGCGCGTCGAGAAACTCGCAACCGCGTGCGGCGCACAGCTCGCGCAGCTGCGCGTTGAGCTGGCGGATCACGTCATTCGAGAGCGAGATCGGCGCCCTCACCGGCAGCACGCTCTGCACGACAATCCGCGGCGCCGGATCGCCCTGCTTCAGCGCCGCGAGCAGCTCGGTGTAGTGCGCGATGCAATCGGCGACCGACGCGCCGCCAAGCAAATCATTGATGCCGAGCATCACGGCGATCGTCTTCGGCCGCAGCGGTGCGAGCGCCGCAACGCGCGTACGTGCAGCTGCGATGGTGTCGCCCGCGATGCCACGATTGACAACGCGCGCGTTCTTCAGCAACTCGGGCCATTCACCGCGATCGGTGAGGCTGTCGCCAAACATCACGACATCGGGGGTGGACGTGCCGGCAAGCACTTCGAACATGGCTTCACGATCCTGGCGATAGATGTCGGGCCGCGGCGCCCGCTTGCCGCTCCGCTGTAGGTAGAGCACCACACCCGCCACGTTGACGAGTAGCGAAACGATCAATGCGATCAAGGTCCAATGCCGCATTCGGTCGTGCCCGAACTTCGCATGCAATGGGTACTTGGAAGCGGTTAAGATCGGCTTGATGAGGTTGGCGATCGCGCTCGCGGTCTTGGTCGGCTGCAAGTTCCCGCACGGAACCTCGAGCGACAATCCCGGCGGCGACGACGCCGACATGAGCGACTCGCCGCTCAGCGATAGCCTCACGATCGACACACCGACCACCGACGGCTCGACGATGCTCGACGCCTCGACGGTGACTCCGCTGCTGCGGCACGACTTCGAGACTGACCTGATCGGCCCCTACACGGCGATCTACTTGATGAGCAACGACGCGGTGAACCATTCGTCGACGGCGCACACCGGCACGAAGTCGGCGCACTGCGTGACCGCGAACCCCGCCGAGGCGCAAGCGACGCTGTATTTCAACTTCCAGACCCGCGCCCAGCTCTACGCCAGCATGTGGATCCGCCCGAGCACCGGCTTCCCGCCGTCGGACTACGTCATGATCATGACGCTCGTCGACGATCCGGCGGGCATCGCTTGGAACAACGTCGCGCAGGTCTCGGTGTTCCCCGACATGCGCGTCGGGGTCTACAACAATGCGCAGGGCCAGGAGACGTTGTCGACGGCCACGCTGACCGTCAACCAATGGCACCGCATCGAGGTGCTGTACAAGGTGTCTACGAACGCGGGGCGAGCCATGCTCGCGATCGACGGTGTCGTGCAGTTCGACATGAAGAACATCGACACCGGCTCCCTGCAATTCCACCGCATCCTCACCGGCATCGCGTGGCAGGGCGATCCCGGTGATGCAACCGCGCTCTACCTCGACGACGTTCGCCTCGAGTAACCTCGAGGTCGCGCGTGTCGCGATGATCAGAGCCCGGTGATCGGAATCGTCACGGTGCCGAGGTCGGTCACCGCGTTGCGATTGTTGATGACTCGGTTCGTCAGGGTTGGCGCGGTGCCGATCGATTGCTGCGAGGTGTTGAGTGCCGCGATCGACATGGTGTAGGTCGCTGCGAGGAAGCCGCCCGTGATGCCGCTGCCGTCTTCGCAATTCCAAAGGTCGCTCGCCGAGTTCGACGGGTTCGAGATATCGGTGCCGATCGCCTCGAGACCGCCGCCCGCACCCGCCTGCGCGCAGGTCAGCGCGTTGTTCGACTGCGCGCCGCGCAGCAGCCACGACAGCTCGAAGTAACCACCGTCGTTGAGAATCTGTGCGGAGAATGTCTTGTCGCTCGTGGTGAGATCGACGATCGCCGACAGCGACTTCGCGTAGACGCTCGTGTTGTTCGTGTTCGTGATCTCGATCCACACCTGATAACGCGCCGCGGGGAGCGGTGCAGTCATACCCATGTTCGTCCCGCAGTTGAACAGATCGATGATGGGCGAACCGGCGGGTTGGCCCATCGCGTTCACCGGCTGCGAGTACACCGCGGCGGTGTCGTAGCCGACCGGGCAGCCCGTCTGCTGGTTGTTCGCGATGTTCTTGAGCTGCCAAAAGGCGGTCAGGACCGCGTCACGGGCTGGCTCGGTCATGCACGTCGCCGAGCAACCGTCGCCCGCGACCTGGTTGCCGTCGTCGCAGGTTTCGGTGGGAGGACTGATGACGTTGTCACCGCACACCACTTGCGCCATCTCGGTCGCGCACGTCGCCGAGCAGCCGTCGCCCGAGATCTGGTTGCCGTCATCGCACGTCTCGGTTGCCGCATTGAGGACGCCATCGCCGCAGAACGGACCATCGCCCGGCCCGTCGTCACCGGCTTCGATGATGCAGCCCGTACCCAACGCCAGGATCAAGATCAGCCGTTTCATGGCGCGCACCCTAACCCAGAGCTGTCGACGGTCGCAGTGGTTTTTTGTGGCAACGCCGGTACACACGAAGCGCGTGATCGCTTAGTTGCCGCGATCGTCGTCGATGCGAAGCACGGCGGTACCGCCCGGTTCCACCTCGACGGTGCGCGTGACGGGCTGGCGTCCCGGCGCTTTCACTTTGATCTCGTGACGCCCAGGCGGCACGTCGTAGCGGCCACCGTTGCTGTTCGTGCCGACAGTCTTGCCGTCGAGCTCGATCACCGACGCAATCTCGACCGACAACAAGATCGTGCCTGGACGATTCGGCGGAATCGGCTCGGGCTCGATGACCTCGTCTTCTGTCTTGTCCTTGTCCTTCGGCCGGCGTTTCTTCGGCACAGCCGAGCCACTGCCGGCAGCGGAGCCGGCGACGGCCGCGGAGCCGACGACGGCAGCGGAGCCGACCGGCGGGATGATTTCTTCGGCGTGGATCTGAATATCGATGTCGGGCTCGGCGCTACCCTGCGCGGCGCTGCCGATGGCACTGCCAGCGCCGGTTGCACTGCCCGCACTACCTGCGAGGTCTGCGCTGCCCGCACTGCCCGCAGGCGCGACCTGCGTGTCATCGCCCTTGTTGCGTTGCACGAGCCAGATCGTGCCGACCGCGATCACGCCCGCGAGAAACAGTGACATGCCGATCAACACCGACGTCGCACGACGCGGCTTGGGCGCGGCTTTCGCGCGGTGGGTCTCGCGGATCGCGGCGAACGTCTGCCGAATCTCGGCGAGCGTTGGTCGTTCCTCGGGTGCCTTCGACATCATGCGCACGACCAACCGCGATAGCTCGGGCGGCGTGCGCGGCGCGAGCTTGTCGGGAGATGGCCGCGGCGCGCTGAGGTGCTGCGCGATCATGTCCATCGCGTTGTCGGCCTTGAACGGCAGCGAGCCGGTCAACATCTTGTAGGCGAGCACGCCGAGCGCGTAGATATCGGTGCGGCCATCGACCTGTCGGCCGCGCGCCTGCTCGGGCGCCATGTACGCCGGCGTGCCGACGAGCACACCCGACCGCGTACGCGTGACCGATGTCAGATCGCCTTTGCCGGAGAGCTTTGCGAGCCCGAAGTCGAGCAGCTTGACGGTGGCCTTGCCGCGCGACTTGCAGAGGAAGATGTTGTCGGACTTGAGATCGCGATGGACGATGCCGTGCTCGTGCGCAGCCTCGAGCGCGTCGCACACGACGTCGAGGATCTCGATCGTCTCGAGCCCCGATAGCCACGCGCGATCGATGCGCGCGCTGAGCGATTCGCCATCGAGCCACTCCATCACGAAGAAGCTGCGCTTGTCGGGCAGCTCGCCGAACTGGAACACGTCGACGATGTTCGGATGATGGATCTCGTTGACAATCCGCGCTTCCTGCTCGAAGCGAGTCACCGCGGATGCGTTCGTCGAGTACTGCGGCGACAGCACTTTGATCGCGACGCGCTTGCCAATGCGCGGATGGTGGGCGCCGTACACCTCGCCCATCCCGCCTTCACCGATCTTGCCGTCGATCACGTAGCCGCCGACGTCGGTGCCCGCCGTGAGCTCGGGCGCAGTCGGCGCCTCCGGCTCCCCCGCCTCGGGCGCATCTTGCCTGTGGTCGGCCATTCGCCACCCAAGCGTAACCGTTCCGACAGGCCGAGCAAACCTTAGGAACCGACGCCTCGACGGAACTTAGCCCGCGGGATGGACGGCAACGGCGTCCCAGCACGCTTGTTCCGCGGCCGCGATCACAGCCTCGTCGAGCGGGATGCGTCCCTCCCAGTGGGCGCGCATCATGCCGATGAATGCGCCGAACATCAGCTCCATGAGGACGACGGCCGACAGCGGTTTGACGAGCCCGACACGCTGTGCCCCTTCGATCACCCCGCGCGCAAAGTCTTTGACGTTGCGATCGATCGCGATGCTCTCTGCGTCGAGATACGACGCATGGTTGTGTAGCTCGACGAACGCAAATGCCGTCGGATTGTCGAGCGCGAACGCGACCATCTCGTTCCAGATCACTTGGAACTGTCGGCGCGTCGACACGCCCTGCGGAAACGCCTTGAACACGCGATTTGCGATCGCCGCCTTCCAGTGGCGATAGAGCGCGTTGACCAGCGCTTCCTTGCTCTCGAAGTGGTGATAGATGGTGCCTGGCGCGATGTTCGCCTTCTGGGCGATCTCGGGAATCGCAGTGCCGTAAAAGCCGCGCTCGACGAAGCACTGCAGCGCGGCATCGAGAATTGAATCTCGACGCTCGGGACCGGCCGGGGGCCGTCCGCGTTTGTGAGGCTTGGTCCCTGCCGACATTGCTGAATGAATGTTCGAACAATTATTGGCGGTTGTCAACTTCCGAAAATAGGCGCTTGACGGATTGATAATCGACCTGATAGACGTCTTCTCAGTTACCCAACCGAACGTTCAATTAATTAAATCACGCGAAAGACCAAGCCCATGATGACCACCACCGCCCTGTTCGCCTCCGTCGCCCTCGCCACCTGCAGCCTGCCCGCCGGGGACATCAAGGACCCGCAGACGTGGGGCGACTACTTCCTCGACAAGTACGCCGCCGAGCGTGCCGCCGCCCTGGAGAACATCGAGCCCGGTCCGGCCCCGCTGCCGCAGCCGCGCACGGTGCTGCTCATCACCGGCGTGACGATTCCGGCCGAGTGGTTCGATCCGATCGTTGCCCGCCTGCAGCGCGACGGGTTCAACCCGGTCGTGTGGGAGCCGCCTGCCCTGCTGAGCGGTGACCTGTTCGAGAACTCGCACCGGCTCGCTGACGTCGTCGACCAGATTCGCGCCGAGACCGGCGAGGAAAAGATCGACATCCTCGCCGAGTGCACCGGCGGTCTGCTCGCGCGCCACTACATCCAATCGCTCGGCGGCGACCAGTACATCGATCGCATGGTCACGTTCATCTCGCCGCAGCACGGCGTGCCGAAGGCGAAGCTCGCGGCGTCGCTGGTGAGCTGGCCCGCGCTGTACGACCTCACCCCGGGCAGCGAGTTCCTCACCACGGTGAACAGCGCGCCGCTCCCCGACAACGTCGCGTTCACGTCGATCTACACGTGCACCGACGAGTACATCCAGCCGTATACGACCTCGATCATCCCGGGCGCGAAGAACATCGGCCTGTGCGACAAGTTCGTCGGTCACTACCAGTTCTTCTACGATCCGGAGATCTACAAGATCATGCACGCCGAGCTCGTCGCGCCGCTCGCCGCGAACGACGGTGACGACAAGGGCGACGACGGCACCATGTCGACCGACACCACCGACGCCGGCGGCTGCTCGACGACCGGCGGTGGCGATGTTGGCGCCCTGCTCGTCCTCGGTGCGCTCGTCGCGCTCCGCCGCCGCAAGTAGCTGCCGTGTCGGATCCGGGTGCAAGTTGCGTAACTTGTCACCGTCCCCAATCCAAATAGCTCCCATTCGGGCCGGCTCGGCCGTTCAACGAGCGATGCCCGTCAAGACATCACTCCTCGTTGCCTTACTCTGCGCCTGCACGACCGAGCCCGGCTCCTCCCCCATGGCCGATGGCTCGGTCGGCGCAGGCGATTCTTCTTCTGCCAGCGACGGCTCGCCGAATCCCGATGCCGCCGACCCATTCGCCTGGCCGACCTGCGGCACGCAAGCGTTCACGCAGACCGAGCTCTACTACGGCCACGCGATCGGCGTGGCGACCGACGGCACCGTGTTCCACGCGCAGTATGACGGCGGCGAGAACTACGTGTCGCGCTACCGGCCCGGGCAACCGATCGAACGAACCTGGTCGCACGTCGGCACGGGCGCCACGAGTGCCGGCTCGATCGCGGTGTCGCCGTCGGGCACGCCCTACGCGCTGATTCGCAACAGCAACGACACCACCCAGCTCGTGCGGCTCGACCCGACGCCGACGCCGATCGGCGCGCCGGTGCAAACGATCAGCGGCCCGACGAACCTCGCGTTCTCGCACGACGGCATCTTGTTCGAGTCGAGCTTCTCCGGGCTGCGGCGCGTCGACGTGACGACTGGGCAACGCACGCCGGTCTCGCCGGCCATGCAGCTGCGCGAGGTCTATTTCGTCGGCAACCGTACCGCGCGCGGCGTCACGTATGATCACGGCCTCGTCGAGATCACGCTCGCTGCCAATGCGACGAGCTCGACGTTCAAGACGATCTTTCCGTTCACCACACTCGCGCTTCAGTACACCGGCATGGATCAGATGGGTCGCACGTACGCGCTCATCCACGAGATGTCGAACGACAAGCTCGTGCGCTTCGATCCGACGTTCGCGACGCGCGAGACGCTCGTGATGTATCCGAGCGTGTCGATCGTATTCGGCCGCATCGCGTTCGGCCGCGGCGCGCTGCGCTGCGACGTGCTCGTCACCGGCTTCAACGTCGGGCGCGTCGCGATGAACGACACCGCTGGCGTCCCGTAGGGTTTGTTTACTTGATCAATTTCTCGGCGTCGATCTCGGTGATGCGTTTGCCTGTGATCAGGCGATTGATGAACCACAACAGGCCGCCGATCCCGACGAGGATTCCCGCGATCGCGTACACGCGAGGCGACCGGCCGGTGATCGGGCTCGCGAGGATCAGCGTCGAAATTGCGCCGAACACGGCTGCCCAGACCGGCGTTTTGAAGTGCGGATGGTCGACGGGCTTCTTGCGCAGCACGAGCACGCAGACATTGACCATCGCGAACACGAGCAGCAGGAGCAGCACGGTCGTATTGGCGAGATCGGCGAACGACTCGCGCGTCGCCTTGAGATCGCGGAATGCACCGCTCATGATGAGCGCGGCGGAAATCGTGGTCGTGAACAGGATCGCGACGTATGGCGTCTTGCGTTTGCTGTGAACGCGCGCGAGTCCGCGCGGCACGATGTTCTCGTTCGCCATGCCATAGAGCAGGCGCGACGCCATGATCATGTTGATCAGCGCCGTATTGCAGATCGCGAGCAGCGCGATGCCGGCGAACAGCTCGGGCGGGAACGCAACACCGCCGGCTTTGACGACGAGTAATAGCGGCCCCTCCGATGATGCTGCGAGCTGCGCCGGCGGCACGACCGCCACGGCGACGAATGACACCAAGACGTAGATGAGACCGGTGATCGTGATGCCCGCGAACAGTGCACGCGGGAACGTCCTGTGCGGCTGCTGGGTTTCTTCGGCGAGGTTGACCGAATCCTCGAAGCCGATCAGCGCGTAGAAACCGATCGCGGTCGCACCGATCAGGCCGAGCACGGCGCCGTTGGGCGCATCGAGGACGAACGCGCGCGATGGATCGCCTTGGCCGCGAAACAATCCGATCGCGCCGACGACGAGCACGATGACGAGTCCGGACACCTCGATGACCGTGAGCACGAGGTTGACCTTCACCGAGTGCGAGATGCCGATGAAGTTGACGGCGGTAATCGCGGCGAGGAAGAAGAACGCGGCCGGCAGCCACGGAATATCGGCGAACGCCTGTAGATACGTGCTGCCGAACGCGACGGCGGCTGCCGAAGCCGACGCGATACCCGACATCATCACGGCAAATGCGACGATGAACGTGATGAACGGTTTGCCGAACGCGCGATGTGTGTAGAGCGCGGCGCCGGCTGCGCGTGGATACTTGCCGACGAGCTCGGCGTACGACGCGGCGGTCAGTGCCGACACCGCGAAGCCGATCGCGAGCGGCAGCCACACGACACCGCCGACCTCCTTTGCGAGGTTGCGCACGAGCAGGTAGATACCGGCGCCGAGGATGTCGCCGATGATGAAGACGATCAGCATCCGACCGCCGATTGCGCGCTTGAGCTCCTCCATCACCGACCCGCGCGGGCAAGAAAGCGTGCGTCGTGCATGAGCTCGTCGAGGATCGGCTGCGCGGTGTTCGGCACGAGCGGGAACCTGGCAGATTCGCGAGGCAATTGCACGCGCCCGCGCGAGACCAACACGCGCTCCCTCGACGACTAATTCGTCGCCGCGGGTGCGCAACCCGACAGCGTCGTCGTCACCGTGCGCGTCCTGCCGAGCGCGCGATCATAGACATCGAGCTCGACGCGCATCGTCGTGCCCTGCGGCACGATGCGCAGGCCACCGCGATCGAGGAAGCCCGGCAGCGCAAGCCCGCGGCGTAAGGCGTGTGATGCGGCCAACGTTCGGCGGGTTGTCCTTCCAACCTCACACGCGACTGCTTAGGATGGCTTCATGCGCACAGTCGGGTTGGGCGTCGTCATTGCTCTATCGCTTACCGCATCCGCATCGGCGGAGATCTTCCGCACGCACGTGCACGGCACCGCGGCGATCGCGTCGTTCTCCGACGTGTCAGCCGACGGCTGCGTCGAGACGACCGGCACGCTCGCGGCGGCGTCGTCGACGAACGGCACGTTCGCGATCGTCGTCGCCGAGCGCTGGGATTACTGCGCGCCCGACGGACCTGCCGGTTCGTTCTACGCCGGGGGCGGCGACATCGCGTACAGCGGCAACGGGTTGTCTTCGGCATCGGCGAGCGGCACCGTCGTCGCCGAGGAATACACGGGCCGCGGCCTCCCTCCCCTCACCGTCGAATTCGAGCTCGCGTTTTCAGGCACCGGTGCGGTGACCGCAACGACGAGCCGCTTCGCGAGTGGCGGCGGCGGCACGACGGTGTCGTTCACGTCGTCACGCAGCCGCAATGCGAACATCGGCGGCTCGATCAGCCTCGACGGCGATGCTGCGACCGCGAGTGGCGGTCAGCTCGTCGCCGAAGTGGCTGGCGAGCTCGTCGTCGTTCACTGAGTCTCGGCAGTCTTCCAAGGAAACACGGCCGGTGCGTCGTCGAGCGCGATCATCGTGAGCGGCGACGCGAGGCGTAACGACTCGAGCGCCTGCATGATGCGCGGTACGTCGGCGGTCGTCACCGAGTCGCCGCACGAGCCATTGCGGACCGTATACGCCTTGCCTTGGCCGTCGAGGACCAGACTCCACCAGCGGGTCTCGAGCGCGTCTTTGCTATTCCATGCGGTGCGCGCCAGGCGGATGTGACAGCGACCGTCGACCTCGACGCGTTCGGCGATCGCAACGCGGGCACTGCCGTCGGCGCGCACTTCGAGCACGCCGATCAGCTCGTTCGGTCCTGCATGACGCTCGCCCGTGATGAGCGTGATGCGCGGATCGATCACCGGGCGGCGCGACATGCCGTAAGCCTAGCTTATTGCGGAATCGTCATTGTCACGCTGAGCCCGCCGCCCTCGCGGTTCGCGAGCGAGACGCGACCGCCGTGCGCCTCGGCGATCTCGCGGACGAGCGCGAGGCCGAGGCCGGTACCGCCACGCTTCGTCGAGTAGAACGGCAGGAGCGCGTTCGACAGTACGGCCTCGGTCATGCCGGTACCGCGGTCGCTGACTTCGATCGCGACGGAATTCGCGAGCCGCCGCACGCGCAGCTGGACGTCGTCGGACTTGGAGCCCGACTCGTGCGCGTTCTGCAGGAGGTTGACCAGCGCTTGCTCGAGCTGCGCGGGATCGAACCGGCCCGGTGCCTCGGGCAGCACGCCTT
>DATDCH010000369.1:0-24808 GCA_036524455.1 Kofleriaceae bacterium
CCCCCCGGCGCCGAATCCGCTCGCGGCCATCACGACGCCGGCGATCACTTCGAGCGTGTGCGACCACGCGATGCCGATCGCGGTGAGCGGCACGCCGACGATGCACCCGAGCGCCGCGAGCTGGGCGAGCTTGCCGCGACCGTGCGCGGCCCAGCCGACCACGATCGCGAGGAAACAACCGGCGACGTGAAAGTGCGCGGCGGTGAGCAGCACCCAGAACGGCGGATAACCGAGTAGTGCGTAGCCCGCTTGATACGCGACGAGCCACACCGATGCGCCGGCGAGCACGATCAGCGCGACGTGCTGCGCGAGCTGGCTCGGCGGCCACGGCCGTGCGAGCAGGCGTTGGACCCCGACGAGCGCGGCAAGCATCGTCAACAACGCATAGACCCCGACGAAGAAAATGCCTCCGACCTCGCCGCTCTCCATGACCAAGACGCATGCGGCTGCCCAGATGCCGGCAAGGTCCATCAGCTGCGTGAGGCGTGGCATCGCGACCGCACGGAATGCGAGCGGCGTCAGCACGCACACCATGATCGCCACCAGCACGCGCGGTCCTTCGAGGAGGATCATCTCCGCGTTCACCGGCGTCGCTCCGCGCGCATCACGGCAGCAAGTGCGCTTGCTGATCCGCGGTCGGCCGCTGGCACGAATCGAACTTGCCCCACACGCGATAGCGAATGCGCGCGATGAAGCGATAGCCGAGATCTAGCAAGAACGCGGGCAGCCAGCGCAGGTAGTAGGTCCATCGCCACGGCGCGGTCAGATACTTCGCGCCGTAGAGAAACGCCTTCGAGCGCAGGTGCACGCGATCGTTGTCGACGAGCACGACCGACTCGAGCGTCGTCGGAATCTCGGGATGCCGCGCGCGCAGCGCGGCGGCGGTCTCGCCTTGCAGCGGCGCGTACCACAGCTGATTGCGATCGCGCTTCAACAGGAACTTCACCGAGCGATGGCACAGCCCGCACTCGCCGTCATAGAGGACGACCGGGCCGGGCAGGTTCAACGCGTCGGGCATGGCGCTCATTAGATGCTCGATCTGCCGTTTAGCATGCACCAACGCTTACGCAGACTTGACAGCGCGGTTAACGAAGTTCGCGGAGGCTCGTCTTGCTGGATTGGAGGAGCGAGACATGGCGAACCAACGAGCAATGAAACTGTTTGCGGTCGTGCTGCTGGCAGGCGCCTCGCAAGCGCAGGCCGAGGCGCCCGAGGCTCGACGCAGCGAGAACCAGGACAAGCTGGATGCGGCGAGACACGTCTCCTGGAACGCCAAGATCGACATCATGGCGATCAAGCCGCGCAGGCTTGAAAACGGCAGGCCGGCGCCCGGCAACAGCATGTCCAAACCGTTGCCACGGAGCGCCAAACAGGAACGCGCGATCCTGACGACACGAGCCGAGCTCGCGTACGCGTCGCTCGCGTATCAAGCGGCGAATGCAATCACGCCGCCGCCGCTCGGCAAGGTTCGCCTCGCGTGCAGCGACGTCGAGGACACGCGGCCGGCCGATTGCACCGCCGCCGAGCTCCACGCTGCGCGCGTGATCGGCCAGGCGCACCAGCAGCGCAACGCGATCGTACAAGCCGCTCACACGAAGCTCCTCGCCGCGACCCTAGCGGCCGTGCGCGCGGAACCGGCGCTCCAGGCGCGGCTGCTCGTCAACGGCCGGCCGGCGTGCGGCAATACGATGGCCAAGCAGCGCCAAGCCGAATACTGCCGCATCACGGCGAGCACGAAATAACGGCTAACGGTTTTTGCCGCGCCCCGTCTTGGGTGGTGAAGGAGACATGACATGGCGAATCGACGAGCGATGAAACTGTTTGCGGTCGCGATCCTGGCCGGCGTGTCGACTGCACACGCCGACAACCGAGCGAGCCCCGGGCGAGGCGACAGCCGCATCGAGGTCACCACGATCACGCCGCGCCAGCTGGTAAACGGCCGCGCGGCGTGTGGCAACACCGGCGGCAAGGGGGGCGCCACCACGAAATGCGTCGAGCTCCTGACGCTCGACGAGCGCTCGCTGGTCGAAGCGTCGCTCGCGCACCGGGCGGCTAACGCCATCGTGATCGAGAAGGCGAACGCCACCCACGTCGCAAAGCACCGCGAGGCGACCTACACGAAGTTGATGGTCGCGATGGAAGCGGCGATCCGCGCCGACGCGTCGCTCGCGACTCGTCTGCTCATCAATGGTCGCCCCGCGTGCGGAAACACGATGGCCAAGGGCCAGTCGAGCCCTGCGTATTGCGGCGAGCGAAACGAACGTTAACGGTTTTCATGCGGCGTCGTCTTGGACAGTGAAGGAGACATGACATGGCGAATCGACGAGCGATGAAACTGTTTGCGGTTGCGGTCCTGGCCGGTGCGTCGAACGCGCACGCAGATACCGCGACGCAGGCGATGCGAGCACAAGCCGACGAAGTCGATCCGAACGGCTACGTCGACTGGAGCGGCAAGATCGAAATCATGGCGATCAAGCCGCGCCGGCTCGCGAACGGCAGCCCGGCGGCGGGCAACATCGACGGCAAGCAACCCGGGCCGAGCGTCATCGAGACGACGCAAACCGCGCTCGCGGCCGCGTCGCTCGCGTATCAAGCGGCGAACACGCCGATCGTGATCAAGCCGCGGCTGCTCGGCAACAACCGGCCCGCGTGCGGCAACACCGGTGGCAAGGCAGATCCGCCCGACGACTGCACCGCCGCCGAGACCGCCGCCGTGGAGGCCGCGTGGCGTGACGAGCGTCAGGCGTACGAGCGCGAGGAAGCGAAGCGCGCACCAAAGCTACGCGCCGCATACACGAGGCTGATGTCCGCGACCGAAGCCGCGCTTCGCGCGAATCCGTCGCTGAAGACGCGGATCTACATGAACGGTCGGCCCGCGTGCGGCAACACGATGAGCAAGAAGGGTCCGGAAGCGTTTTGCCGCGCCGCCGACGCCAAATAACTCGTTAACAGTTCGGGCGCGAGCCCGTCTTGGTCGGTGAAGGAGACAGACATGGCGAATCGACGAGCGATGAAACTGTTCGCGGTGACGATGCTCGCGGGCACGCACGCCGCGTACGCGAGCCCCGCGACGCAGGTCGCGACCCAAGGCACGGCACGGGCGCAGGAGCAGACGACCGAGAAAGTCGACTGGGCGAGCTACCTCGACGGTTCGCTGACGGCGTCGTTCACGCCGCGCGTGCTGCGCAGCGGCCGGCCGGCGGCAGGCAACACGATCGGCAAGACGCCGCCGCCCGACGAAGAGGACGCGCGCGCAGAACAGGAGTCGCTGGCCGACGCGCTCGCCGTGTTCGAAGCAGAAGAACGCAAGGCGAAGCTCGCGGCCGAGCAGCCACGGCGGATCGTCACGCGACCCAACCCGATCACGAAAGAGCACCGCATGCTGCTCGCCGCACAACGCGAGTACGCCGCGGCGAATGCGATCGAGATCAAGCCGCGCGTGTACGCGAACTTTCGACCGGCGTGTGGCAACACCGGCGGCAAGGTCGAGCGTCCGAGCGACTGCACCGGTGCCGAAGTGCGCGCCGCGTACGCGTACGACAAGGAGTACACGCGGCTCGCGCACAAGCGCGATCAGAAAGCGGAGGTTGCGTACAAGAAGCTGCTGGACGCGAGGGAAGCGGCGTTTCGCGCAGACCCGTCGCTCGAGGCGCGGCTCTACGACAACGGCCGGCCCGCGTGCGGCAACACGATGAGCAAGGCGCGATCCAATAACTGCAGCGTGTTTGGAGACGACCAATGAATATCTTCGAGCTCGAATGGCGCGGCGGTGCGACCGCAAAGCGCCTCCACATGCGGCGTACCGGGATCGACGATCTGCCGTGGGGCACGCTGCGCAAACACGACTACGATCAAACGCATCAGATCGAAGCGCGCGCGATCTGGAGCAACGGCGTGTTCACCGAGTACGCGAGCGCTGCGGCGTTCTCGGCGATGACGACCGCGATGCTCGAGTGCGGCGCGCCGGTCGATCTCGTGGCGACGTGCGCCGACATCGTCGTCGACGAGATGTTCCACGTCGAGCTGAGCTCGCGCGTGACGATGGAGCTCGGCGGCGCGCTGCCGATCGACTTCGATCTCGCGAACGTCGCGCCGGCGCCGAGCACGTACCGCCCGCTGATGAAGGCCGCCGAGCTCGCGGTGGTAACGTCGTGTGTGAGCGAATCTCTGAGCGTGCCGGCGATGGCGCGCTCGCGGGTGCTCGCGACCGAGCCGCTGTGCCGCGCCGTGCTCGATCGCTTGCTCGCCGACGAAGGTCCACACTCGCGCTTGGGCTTCTGGTTTCTCGATTGGGCCGTCGAGCAGCTCACCGATGCGGAGCGCGTGGAGCTCGCCGCCACCGCGGTGACCACGATCGAAGCGTACGCATCGCTGTGGCAGGACGCGCCGTGCGACAGCTGCCCGCCGCCGCTCGGCTTGGGTGGTCACGATGCGATCGGCAAGCAAGATTTGCGCAGCGCGGTCGAGCATATGATCGCGCGGCCGCTTGCACGCTACGGCATCGAGCTCGACAAGACGCGCCTCGCGCAGCTCGTCGCGTAGATTTTTCGGTTACCGTATCGGTTCGTGCAAGCGCGCCATTTGTTAGTCGTCGCCGTCTTGTCTGCACCGGCTCTCGCGATGGCGCAGGCCGCGGATCCACCCGCCGAGCCCGAGCCCGAGCCAAAGCAAGAGGCGGCGACGCCCGCGCCGGCGCCGGCGCCGGTTGCCACGCCAGGCCCCACGAACGATCTCGTCGACAAACCCGTCGAGCAGGCGAAGTTCAAGTGGGAGCCGTTTGGCTACCTGCGCATGCAGTACATCGCCGTGCAGAACGACCCGAACGTGGAGTTCGTCGGGCGCGACGACGGGTTCGAGCTGCAGAACGCGCGCGTCGGTGTGCGCGGCGACCTGCAAGGCGTCGCGCGGTTCACGATCTCGATCGATGGCGCGGTCGACGAGCGCGCGCAGAACGATCCGCAAGGCAAGCTGCGCGTCGGGCTGCGCGACGCGTACGTCGACTTCTGGATGGGCGGCGATCTCGCGATCCGCGGCGGCTACTTTCAGACGTGGGTCGATCCGAACGCGCTCGTCGCCGACACGTCGCGCGAGTTTGTCGACAAGCCGATCGAGACGCGCGGCATGCGTTCGACGGAAGGTTGGTACACGCAGGGCTTGCCGCCCGGGCGTTCGCTCGGTGCGGCGGTACGGATGGAGCCTGAAGAGGCAAACAAGGTCGGCCTCGAGGTCGCCGTGCAAAACGGCGCCGACGAGTTCGCGTCGAACAACGACAACGACAAGCCGGCGGTGTCGGCTGCGGTGATGTTCAAGCTCGCGAGTGAAGGGTTCATCGTCGCGGCCGCGCGGTGGAATCCGCGCACCGTCGGCGACTTGCCGTTTCGCCAGGACGAGACCGATATCCAAGGCTCGCTCGGCGCGCAGGTCAACGCCGGCGCGATCTCGCTCGGCGCCGGTGGCATCGTTCAGCGCACGACGTTCGAGTCGACCGGCGGGCCGGTGCAAAACGCGTTCGGCGCGCATGCCCAGCTGATGTTCAAGCTCCCGGGACGGCCGCTCGCCGTCGGTTACCGGTTCGGCATCCTCGATCCGTCGAGCCTGATCGTCACCGATCGCGTGATCGAGCACACCGCGGGCGCGGTCGCCGGCGTGCCACAGTGGCGTATGCGCGTGCAGCTCCAGCTCACCCACGTCATGGAGCAGGCCGCGCGCGAGCTTTCGAACAGCAGGATCCAGCTCGCCGCCGAGGTCTCGCTGTGAGCGGAGGACATCCCGCGTGGGGATGATCCGTGCGCTGGTCGGGGCGGCGCTCGTCGCGCTGCTCGCGACCTGCACCGGCTCGGCACCGCCGCGCTCGCGCGCGCAACGGATCGGCAAGCTGCAAGAAGCGATCGGCGGTCCGCACGCGATCGGTCGCGTCGGCGACTTCATTCTCGAGAACGATCAGGTTCGGTTCGTGGTCGCAGACACCGGCCGCTGCCCGCCGGGCTCGAGCGACGACTGCATCGAGGTCTACGGCCGCGTCAACACCACGTTCGGCGGCTCGCTCGTCGACGCCGATCTGCAGCGCATTCAAGGCGACGGCAAGGGCAACGATCAGCTCGCCGAGATGTTGCCGGGCTTCTTCTTCACCGTGATCGATCCGATCGAAGTGACGGTCACGAACGACGGCAGCGACGGCACAGCCGCCGAGATCACCGTGATCGGCACCGGCGGCGATCTGTTCCAGATGACGTATCTGCTCAACACCGGGCTGCTCTATCCGGCGACGCTGCAGTTCCAGCAGGTCTACAAGCTCGAGCCCGGCAAGCGCTACGTCACGATCGAGACCACGATCAAGAACGTCGGCATGGGCGCGCATCCGTTCCCGTATCTCGATCCGACGATGCTCGACGATCTGCTCGGTAGCGGGTTCCCGGGCGGCGGCATTCCAGACGTGTCGTCGCTGCAGCTCTCGGTGCCGATGGGGCAGCTGCCGCTGTTCGGCGGCGAGCAGAAGATCTTCACGCCGGGTGTCGCCGGCTTCAACGTGCGGTTCGCGATCGAAGCGAGCTACGCGACCGCGGGCGGCTTTCCATCGTTCCCCGGCATGGTCGTCGACTTCATCGCGACGAAGGGCGAGGGCGTGTCGTACGGCCTCGCGATTCCCGACTCGCCCGACAACTACGTCAACAACTACGCGGCCGGCTACGCGGGTCAGGACATCACGAAGTATTCGATGCTGCTGCCGTTCACGTACGCGGGCGTGACCGGCGCGTATCAGTATCGCGCGCCCGCCTCGCTCGGGCCGATGGAGCAGCGCACGTATACGTCGTACTTCATCGTCGGGCGCGGCGACGTCGGCTCGATCTACGACACGATCCTGGAGCTGCGACGTGCGTCGACCGGCACGTTCGGCGGCCGCGTCGTCGATGCGCTGACCCAAGCACCGGTCGCGCACGCGAACGTGATCGTGATGAAGGACGACAAGATCGTGAGCCAGCTCGGCACCGACGATGGCGGCTCGTTCCTCGGCAAGCTCGAGCCGGGCAACTACGAATACCTCGTCGTCACCGATGATCGCGAGCGCACCGGGATCGAGCCGATCGCGATCACTGCAGGCGGCAAGACCGGCGTGCTCGTGCAGATGAAACCGTCGGCGACGCTCGCGGTGTCGGTCGTCGACGAGCAGGGCAGGCACGCACCGGTCAAGATTCAGTTGCTCGCGCGCGACGAGCGCATCCGTGCCGTCGACGGCCGCAACCTCCTCTACTCGTTGCAGCTCGGCGAGAGCGTGCGGCCGACCGCCTCCGATGGCACCGATCGCTATATCGAGCGCGCGTGGTGGACCAACGACGGCCGCTTGCTCGCGAAGGTGCGGCCCGGCGACTACGAGCTCGTGGTGTCGCGCGGTCCCGAGTACGAGCTGACCACGGAGGCGGTGACGCTTGTCGCCGGCAGCTACGTCGGAAAGCAGCTGACGCTGACGCGCAGCTTCGACACGCCCGGTTGGATCGCGGGCGACTTTCACATTCACGCCGCCCCATCGACGGACAGCGGGCTGCCGATCGACAAGCGCGTGACGAGCTGCGCCGCGGAAGGGCTCGAGGTCGCGGTCGCGACCGATCACAATTTCATTACCGACTACGCGCCGGTGATCGCGAGCTCGGGTCTCGATCCGTGGCTGCTCGGCATCCCCGGCATGGAGCTCACGACATTCGAGGCCGGTCACTTCATCGGCTATCCGCTGCGCGTCGATCCGGGCTCGACCCGCGGTGGCGAGTTCTTGTGGGCGCATCAGACGCCGCAACAGCTGTTCGATCAATTGCGCGATCTCGCCGTGCATCCGACTGACAACGTCGTGCAGGTCGCGCATCCGCGCCAGCAGGTGCTCGGCTACTGGTCACAATACTTCGTCGACGCGGCGACCGGCGAGCCGTACCTGCCGACCGGCATCATGGGCGTGTTCGCACCCTACGGCGACGAGTTCAAAGCCGAGAACTTCAGCTACGACTTCGACTCCGTCGAGCTGCTCACCGCGCGCAAGCTCGAAGACCTCCACACGTACCGCGCGCCGAACCCGCTGCCGCCCGGACCGTTTCCCGATCCGCAGCCGGTGCCCGGCGAGATCGTCGTCGGTCGCGATGGCCGCCCGACATTCCCCGGCACGATCGAGACGTGGATGACGTTGCTCGATCGCGGCCACAAGGCGACCGGCATCGGCGCCTCCGATACGCATCACCTGCTCGGCGACGAGCCCGGCGATGCGCGCACGCTGCTCTACGTCGGCGACGGCAAGGACACGCTCGGCGGGTTCTCGCGCGATGACGTCGTGCAAGCGACGCGCGAGCACCGAGCGATCACGACGAACGCGCCGTTCCTCGACATGCAGATCAACGGTGCGCGCATCGGCTCGACGATCACCGACTCTGGCGCGATGGTGCCGGTCGAGATTCGCGTGCGCGCGCCGAGCTGGGCGAAGGTCGATCGGCTCAAGGTCTACATGAACAGCGTGGTCGTGCACGACCTGCCGATTCCGACCGGCACCGACTTCGCCGTCACCGTCGATGTCAGGCCGACCGCCGATAGCTGGGTCGTCGCCGAGGTCACCGGCACGCAGAACATGTTCCCGGTGATCTCGCCGGTCGAGTTCCCGCCACTCGACGCCACGATCATCCTCGGCGCGCTGTCGGCCGGTCTCGATCTCTCGACGTTGCCGCTGACGTCGAATCTCAAGCCGAAGCGTACGCACACGGCGACGCCGTACGCGATCACGAACCCGATCTGGATCGATCGCGACGGCGGTGGTTGGACGCCGCCGAGACCACCGTTGCCAAATCGCGTGGCACCGCGCAGTGGATGGCCCGACGTGCGCGAGCAATTCGACGCGCTCCCGGAGGTCACGCCGTGAGAGTTACGCGCTTGGTGGCTATTGCAGTTGCCATCTGCATGGCAGGCCAACCTGCCTGGGGTCACTACTTTCCGCCGGTGCGCACGGTTGTGGTGCAAGTCGAGGATTGCGAGATCGCGGTGTTAATTGGCTATCGGCCCGCGAGCGGCGAGGCGACCGACACGATCCTCGCGCGCATCGCCAGTCAGCCGAAATCACAGCAGCTTGCTGCAGCGAAGAACGTGCTCGCGCAACACGCACTCGCACCGCTCACGTTCACCGTCGACAAGCAGCCGCTGGTGCCCACAAAAGTCCACGCGAAGATCGGCCTCGATCCCGGCGGTACGAGACCGATGGTGATCGTGCTGGTTACGTATGCATTGCCCTCGGGTGGCACGCTCGCAGTGACTTCCAAGGATCCGCGCAGCACGCGAATATCGTGGGCGGATCGCGGCGCTGGCCGTGTCGATCTCGAGCAGGCTCCCGCGCAAGGCCGCTGGTTCACCGGCGTGGCCTCCTTCTTGCTGAGTCTCCTTCCAACGGGAGACTCGGCATGCGCTATTTCAAAGCCCTCGCACTGATCGCGATCGCACTTCCGGCATGCGCCGACCAAGCGTACGACCCCGATGCGCCGGCGATCGATCCGAACGCACCGCGCGTGCACATCACGTCTCCGGCTCGCGGCACGATCGCGGGCGACGTCAAGATGCTGACCGTCAGCGGCACCGCGACGGATGACAGCGGCAAGATCGCCTCGGTGACGGTCAACGATGTCGCCGCGACGGTTGCGGCCGACGGCACGTGGACCGCGCAGGTTTCGCTCGCGGCCGGCACGAACCTCCTCCACGCGATCGCGAAGGACAAGCAGGGCAACCAAGGCAAGGAATCGCGCGCGGTCGTCGCAGGTCCAATGGCGACGCTCGCGCGGGAAGTGCCCGACGCGATCACCGCGACGCTCTCCGCGCAGACGTTCGATGCGATCGGCCGCGGCGCCGCGGGCTTCATCGAGAGCGGAAATCTCATGACGGTCGTGCAGGGCATGAACCCCGTCGTCGATGTCGGCGGTGGTCCCGACTGTCTCTACGGCCAGGCGTCGATCACGAGCATGACCGTTGGCAACGCGGACATCCTGATGGCGCCGCAGACCGGCGGCATCTTCCTGTCGGGCGAGCTGACGAACGTCCGCATCGGCATGCACCTTTCGTGGGCGGTGTCGTGTCTCGACGGCAGCCGCGACATCGTGATCTCAGCCCAGAAGGTCTCGGTACAAGGTCTGCTGCGCGTCGGACTGGTCGGCCGCGACTTCGACATCCGGCTCGAGAACCAGAACGTGCAGATCACCGGCTTCGATCTGCAGCTCGGCGGCGTGCCGGGACAGATCGTCGACATGCTCTCGCTCGACACCGCGATGGGCCCGATCCTCGGTTGGGCCACGGAGCGCTTCGTCGTGCCGATGCTCAACAAGTCGCTTGCCGGTCTCAACGACACCAAGACGATCGACGTGCTCGGCACGCAGGTCGATATCGACGTCAAGCCGTCGCAGATTTCGTTCACGAACATCGGCGGTAAGGTTCTGCTCCACACCACGCTGCGCGCGAAGCAAGACACCGGCAGCTTCGTGTTCGTGCCGAACACGCTGCCGACGATGGACATG
Organism: Kofleriaceae bacterium; assembly: GCA_036524455.1. GTDB lineage: Bacteria > Myxococcota_A > Polyangia > Haliangiales > Haliangiaceae > JABFXX01. Next base: position 10,521 of record DATDCH010000369.1, read on the forward strand.
TCGCACGGCTTCCAGCTCGCGGTCGCCGACGACGCGGCGAACCAGCTGCTCACCAGCATGTGGTCCGCGAAGGGCCTCGACAAGACGCTCGAGCTCGCGACCGGTACGTACGGCGAGGTCGGCAAGCTCTACGACTCGGTCGAGCTCGAGGTCGCGGTGCCTCCGTTCGTCGATGCGACCGACGGCAAGCTCACGCTCACGGTCGGCGACATGGTCGCGAGCTTCAAGAACGGCAACTCGGTGGTCACCCAAGTCGCGATCAACGCGCAGGTCGAGCTCCAGGTCGTCAAGGGCACCGACGGCTTGCTCCGGTTCGACATCGGCATGCCGACCGTCTACGTCGACGTGATCGACGAGGCCATCGAGGGCTCGAATCAGCTGTCGAACGCGGAGTTCGAGGCGATCGCCTCGTTCGCCTTGACGCGCATAGTCGCGGTCGGCTCGGGCTCGGTCGGTGCGATTCCGCTGCCCTCGGTCGGCGGCGTCTCGGTGACCAGCCTCAATATCGAGAACCAGAACGGCTACCTGATCGTCGACGGCGAGGTCCAGTAGACCCGCCGATCGTCGACGGCGAGGGCCAGTAGACCCGCCGATCGTCGACGGCGAGGTCCCGTAGACCCCACCGCCGCGAGGGGTCCGTTAGACGTTGTTGGCGCGTAACTTCGGCCACATCGCGTCCCGCCCCCGTGCTTCAGGCTTGACCCTATGGGGGCAGTCGAGTGACACCTCCCGACGAGGGGGCACGATGAAGCGCCGTATCGACTGGTTTGTCGTTGTGATTGCGATCGCGTTCGCAACGGGCTGCGGAGGCGGATGCGCAGGATGCGGCATGGAGCCGATCCCAGGCGGGTTCCCTTCGGCGAAACGTAATCCAAACGCGGCGCAGCTGCGCGTCACCCAGAGCGGCCTCGCGGCGGTCAGCAGTAACCCTGCTGCCCTGCTCGGCGCTCTCGGCGACTCGATGAACGGCGTGTTGTCGTTCAACGTGCCGGCGAACTGCGGCGGCAGCACCCCGGTGTGTTGCCCGAACGGCCAGCCGAAGAACCCGTGCGGCCCGATCGACATCGACATGAAGCTGTATCCCGGCGATCAGCCACGCCTCGTGCTGGCGCCCGCGTCGGGCGCGAGCCGGCTCGACGTCACGGTGCGCGCGCGCGTCAAGACGGTGACCGACATCCCGATCGTGGCACCGCTCGTGGGCGATTGCGGCGTCAAGATCGATACGTTGGCAGGCAGCGTCGACGACATCCGGATCGATCTGCCGATCAACTTCCAGCAGGACGCGACCGCGGGCACCACGCGCGTTGTCGTCGGCACCGTGGCGCTCAGCCAGCTCGCGACCGAAGACGTCGCGCTGACCGGCGGCATCGGTTGTCAGCTCGCGAACCTCGGCCTGTCGTTCTTCCTCGGTCTGCTCAGCGATCAGCTCACCGGCGCGATCAAGGACGCGATCCAGGACCAGGTGTGCAAGACCTGCGAGTCGGGCAACGTCGCCGAGTGCGGTCCGTTTGCCACCGCGTGCACCGGTAACACGTGTATGGCGGGCGCCGAGTGTCTACAGGAGCTCGGCCTCAGTGGACGCGCCCGCGGCAGCTTGCTGTTCGCATCGCTGTCTCCCGGCACCACCGGCGCGATGGACCTCTACGAGGTCGCCGGCGGCTACGCGACGACGAACAACAACGGCATCGCGCTCGGCCTGCTCGGCGGCATGCAGCCAGCCGGCGCGCCGCGCGACAAGTGCGGACCGCCTGCAACCGAACCGGCCATGGTCCCGGTCGCGCAATCGACGTTCTTCCAGGGCAACACGCGGCCCGATAACGGTCAGGCGTTCGACGTCGGCATCGGCGTCCACAAGTCGCAGCTCGGCCAGCTCGCGTTTGCGGGCTACGACGGCGGTCTGTTCTGTCTGACGATCGGCGCGAGCACGGTCGCGCAGCTGTCGACCGATACGATCGGCCTGGTGTCGCGTTCGCTCGGCAAGCTCGTGGAGAGCAACTCGCCGATGGCGATCGGTTTGCGCCCGCAGAGCCCGCCCACGATCGTGCTCGGCAAGAACACGTTCATCGACGACGGCAACGGCAACCAGGTCCTCGACATGCCGTTGCTCGACATCTCGTTCAAGGCGCTCGAGATCGACTTCTTCGCACTCGTCGACGAGCAGTACATCCGCGTGTTCACGGTCGTCAGCGACGTGCACTTGCCGATCGGCCTGCAGCCCACCGCGATGGGCGAGCTCGCCCCCGTGATCGGCAACCCGGACGACGCGTTCACGAACATCTCGGTGAAGAACTCCGAAGCGATCAGCGAATCGCCGGCCGAGCTCGCCGCGCTGTTCCCGACGCTGCTCGATCTCGCGCTACCGCAGCTCTCGGGTGGGCTGTCGCCGATCGCGTTGCCGGAGCTCGGAGGTCTCAAGCTCAACGTCACCGCGATCACGTCGGTCGACAACGATAACTTCCTCGCGATCTTCGCGAACCTCGCGCTCGGCACAATGCAGCGCGTGGCGCCGGTCGACACCAAGGTCGAGCTCGCGACCGTGACCGAGCCAGCGGATGCGATCATGCGCGACATCAAGCAGTGGGACGCGCACAAGCCGCCGAGCGTCACACTCGCGCTGTCGGGCACGGCGAGCAACCTCGAGTTCTCGTATCGCGTCAACGACGGCACGTGGTCGGCGTGGAGCGCGAGCCAGCGGCAAACGCTGACCCGCCGCGTGTTCTGGCTGCCGGGCGTGCACAAGGTCGAGGTGCGCTCGCGCGTGATCGGCCATCCCGAGTCGATCGATCTCGAGCCGTCGGTGATCCAGCTGCCGATCGGCACGGGTGCCGCGCTGCCGGTGACGGCGCGCACGAACAACTTCCATGGCCAGGCGGGTGAAGGCGGCTGCAACTGCGAAACGTCGAGCGGAAGCAACGGCGCGTTGTTCGCGCTCGTGATCGGGTTGATCCTGCTGCCGGTGCGCCGGATGCGCGGGGCTGCTCGTCGCGCGGGGCGCGCGCTGTGGCGGCTCGGACCGATCGTGCTCCTCGCGGCGATCGCGAGCTTGCCCGGTTGCAGCTGCGGTAGCCCGTGCGGCGATTCGGACTGCTTGCCCGGTGAGGTCGAGCGCGGCGCGATCGGGCGGTGGACCAGCATCGCTGCCGATAGTGATCGCGTGATGGTCGCGACGTACGATCAGGTGCTCGGTGATGTGGTGGCGGTCGACGCGACCGAGCCCGGTAACCTCGTCTACGTCGCGGTCGACGGCATCCCGAGCGGCGTGGACCCGATCTACGATCCGGGCACGTATCGCGGCGGCGTCGAGGACGCCGGTCCGAACATCGGCGCGTGGACGTCGATCGCGATGAACGGCGGCTACGCGCACATCGCGTATCAGGATCGCGATGAGAAGGCGCTCAAGTTCGCGCGCGAGACCGAGCGCGGCAAGTGGCGCAACCATGTCGTCGACGATGGCGACGAAGACATCGGCGCGTATTCGTCGCTGGTGTTCGACGCCGACAAGCGTCCCGCGATCGCGTACATCGCGATCGGCAAGGACGACGGCATGGGCCATCGCGTCACCGAGCTGCGCATCGCGCGCGCGGTGACCGGCGAGCCGGATGGCGCCGACGAGTGGGACTCGACCACGATCGCGACCGCGCCGGGCTCGTGTGGCGGTCTGTGCGGCAGCCAGAGCTGCGTGATCGGTGCGGCGGAGGGCGATCCGCAAATCTGTGTGTCGCCGACCACGGACTGCGCGCCGGCGTGTGGCGATACCGAGGTGTGCTCGGCGGGCGCATGCCGCGAGGCGGTCGAGGATCCGACGCTGCTCACGCCGCCGATGGGCACGGGCCTGTGGGTCAGCCTCGTCGTGCTGCCCGATGGCCGGCTCGCCGCCGCGTACTACGATCAATCGAAGCGCGCGCTCACGCTCGCGGTCGAGAACAGCAAAGGCAGCTCGACGTTCGCCGAAACGATCCTCGATGGCGATGCCATCGGCCGCGATCGCGGCATGTGGTCGAGCGCGGCCGTCAGCGTCGACGGTACGGTGCACATCGCGTATCAAGACGCGCTCGGCGATCAATTGATGTACACGACGTGGAACGGCTCGCCGGGCACGCCGGAGGTGGTCGACGACGGCCAGCGTCCCGGCGATCGCACGCACCCGGTCGGCGCGGCCGCCGCGATCTATCTCAACGGCGCTACGCCATCGATCGCGTATCAGGACGGCATGGTGTCGGACGTGATGATCGCGACGAAGGGCGGCACGTGGACGACGATGCCGCTCGCGCAAGGACCGCTGCTCGATGGCTTCAGCATCGGCGCGACGACGGGTAAGGGATCGCCGGTGATCGCGTGGGGAACGATGGATCCCGCGCTCGCGCCGCCGACTCTGCTAACAGTTCGCAGTCCCTGATCGAAAATATTTTTCGCCACACTCGGGCGCAGATTCGTAATCTGCCGTTCGCGTCGCGCGATCAAAGTAGACGTTTACCGTCGACGATCCGCACTCCGAGCATTGCTTAGCTCGGTAAGTGTCGTCGTGTCGGATAAAAATCACAGAGACGAATGGCGCGCGCGTCTGATACGTCGAGCGCCCATGACCCAACTGCAGTTGTTCCAGGCAGTGCTCGCGTGCGGTGTTTTCGTAGCATGCAGCGTCGAAGAGAAACATGAATCGATGGGGGAGGGCGGGGGCTCGGACTACTCGGGCAGCGATGACGAGGGTGACGGCGACGGCAGCGACGACGACAACAACAGCGGCGGCAGCGACGAGGAGGAAGAGGACGCGGACGTGCTGCCGACGTATCCGACGCAGCATCCGCGGATCTACGTCGAGGCGCATCGCGCGCGGCTGACCGCAGCGCTCGCGGCGAACACGCCCGAAGCGACCCGGTTTCGCAGCGCCGTCGATCGTTACGTCAACGGCGAAGACATCTACGAGTTTCGGATCTGGAATGCCGCGCTGATGGGCGCGTTGACCGGCGATCCGAAATATTGCGCCAAGGCGATCAGCGCCGCCGACGCCTGGGTGACGGCGGAAGAAGCCAGGATCGCCACCGGCGCCCAGCCGCTTGCGGCCGCGAACAGCTACCTGCACGTCGGCGATCTCGTCGGCGACGTCATGCTGACGTACGACTGGTGCTTCGGCGGCCTGATGGTGGCGCAGCGGGCTCGTTGGCTGAGCTACGCGAACCAAGCGGTGTTCAACGTGTGGAACCCGACGCAGGCGAGGTGGGGAACGACGCCGATGACGTGGTCGGGGTGGGCCGTGAACGACGCGTCGAACAACTACTACTACTCGTTCTTGCGCGCGACGATGCTGACCGGGCTCGCCGCGATGGGCGAGGACGCGCAAGCCGACGCGTGGATCACACAGTTCCGCGACACCAAGTTCCTCGGCCAGCTCGTGCCGACGTTCGATAGCCAGCTGCGTGGCGGCGGCTCGCGTGAGGGCACCGCGTACGGCGTGTCGATGCGCCACCTGTTCCACCTCTACGATCTGTGGCACGCGACGACCGGCGAGAAGCTGCAGGCGAAGACGAAGCACGCGCGCCAGTCGATGCGCACGTTCATGCACCAGACGATGCCGACGCTCGATCGGTTCGCGCCGACCGGCGATCAGCCGCGCGACATGACCGCGACGTTCTTCGACTACCAGCGCCAGTATCTGCAAGAGCTGATCGCGCTGTATCCGACGGATTCGCTCGCGCCGCGCGCGAAGGCGATGCTCGATGCGTCGACGCTGCCGGTGATGGCGCGCGCCGAGCTCTACGCCTACGACTTCCTGTATCCGAACACCGGTGTGACTGCGCAGCCGCTCGCGGGGCTCGGTACGTCGTACTACGCATCGGGCATCGGTCACGTCTACTCGCGCTCGGGCTGGGACACGAGCGCGACGTGGGTCAACCTGATCGGCGGCGCGTTCACGCAGTCGCACGCGCATCAGGATCAGGGCTCGCTGATGATCTACAAGGACGGCTGGCTCGCGTACGACGCCGTGATCAACTCGCAGAACGGCATCATCCAGGAGACCAGCTCGCACTCGCTCGTGCGCATCAACAACGCGGCCGGACCGATCAAGCAAGCCGTCGGCACGACGTCGCAGACGGTCGCGCTCCACGCGGGCGCTGACTGGTTGCACGCGGCGGTCGACGTCACCGCGGCCTACAAGGGCAACGCGGCGATCGGCAAGGTGCAGCGCGAGATGGTCTATCTGCAGCCGAACGTCGTGGTGGTCTACGATCGCGTCGCGACCGCGCCAGGCACGACGCAGACCTGGCAGCTCGCATCGCCGATCGCCGCCGCGGTTTCGGGAGCGACCGCGACGATCAGCGGCGCGCACTCGCTGAAGGTCGAGCGCCTGGCGCCGGTCTCGGCGACGAGCGCGGTGACGAGCCTCGCGACCGTGACGGGCTACCGCGGCGGCTACCGGCTCGACACGACCGTCGCGGGCGGCGATGTGCGCTACCTGCACGTGCTGTCGATCGACGGCGCGGCGATCACCGCGACGGCGGCGAACGACTCGACCGTGACGGTGCAGCTCGCGAACGGGAAGGCCGCGACGATCGCATTCGATCGCGACAACGTCGGCGCTACGCTGACGTACGCAGGAAACACTGTTGCCCTGGCGGCAGGAGTCGACGTCTTGCCAGAGTGAGTTGCCCTAACGCGTAAGCGTCCAGTCGGCTCAGTCGCCCGCGAGGGGCTCCTTCGCCGTAGGGAGCGCGCGTCGCTCGCAAGCTCGCGACACGCGGCGATCCGGGTCGGCTCAGTCGCGCACGCGCGTTTTCGCCACAGCGCTACGAAAGCGCCGATTTAGTGGCGCTCGTTGCGTCTCAAGTAGCGGATTCGGCGCGTTGGCTACAGCACGCGCGTTGCAACCCACCGCCGCGTGCAACCCGAGAGCGGTTTTTCGTGGCCACAGGGTGGACGGATTCCAACGTTAGACGGCATTCGCGCTGTGTCGATCGGGCTCGTGCTCGCCGCGCACGCGATCGGCACCGGCGCGCTGCCGATGAACGGCCGCGTCGCGCACATGGCGGGCGACCTCGGCGTCCGCACGTTCTTCGTGCTGTCGGGCTTCTTGATCACCACGCTGCTCATGCGCGAGCACCGGCAGCGCGGCCGGGTCTCGTTGTTTGACTTCTACGTGCGGCGCGCATACCGCATCTTCCCGGCGTTCTACGCGTATCTAATGATCGTCGGCACGCTCGCGCTGACCGGCGCGATCACACTGCTGCCGGGCGATCTGCTCGCGGCGGCGACGTACACCACGAACTTCCACGCCGAGCGCTCGTGGTGGACCGGTCACCTGTGGTCGCTCGCGGTCGAGGAGCAGTTCTACATCGTATGGCCGCTGCTGCTCGTCGTGCTCGGCCTCGCGCGTGCGTGGGGCGCGGCGCTCGTCGCGATGATCGCGGCGCCGATCGTGCGCATCGCGGTGTGGCAGCTCGCGCCACAGCACGCCTCGCTCGTCGACCAAGCATTCCCGTGCGTGTTCGATGCGCTCGCGACCGGCTGCTTGCTCGCGCTCGCCGTGCCCCACATCGTGAAGTCGGAGCGCTGCGCGCAGGTCGTCGCGTCGCGCTGGTTCTTGCCGGCCGTGATGCTCGGCTTCGCGCCCTGCATCGTGACGAATCCTTGGATCCAGTACGGCGTCGCGATGACGAGTGCGAACCTCGCGATCGCGGCGATCATCGTGCGCTGTGTCGCGCTGCCCGCCAGCCGGATCTCGCGCACACTCGAGCGCCGCGGCTTCGTGTGGGTCGGCACGCTCAGCTACTCGCTCTATCTGTGGCAGCAGCTGTTTCTCAACCGCCACTCCGAGCTGTGGATGCACCAGTTCCCGATCAACGTCGCGCTCGCATTCGCCGCGGCGACCGCTTGTCACTACCTGATCGAGCGCCCATTCCTCCGCGTCAGTGCACAGCGGCGCGCGGCCGCCGAAGCGCGCGGCATCGCCGTGCTCGGTCCAGCCAACGAAGTGCTCGACGTCTCCGACGTGCGGTCCTCGCAGATCGCGAAGCTGCGCCGGCCAAGCACCGACATCGCGCCGGGTCGCAACGGTCCGCGTGAGACGCTGTCGTAACCGCGCGGACCGAGCCGGTGGTATGACGGCGTCGTGGCCGTGCACCGCTCGACCGCGTGGGCCGTCGCCGTATGCGCGACGCTGACGATGACCGTCAGCTACTTCGATCGCCAGACGCTCGCCGTGTTGGCGCCGACCGTGAAGCAGGCACTCGGCATCTCGAGCACGGCGTACGGCTGGCTCAGCTCGGCGTTTTCGATCGCCTATCTCGTCGCGACTCCGATCTCCGGGTGGTGGATCGATCGGGTCGGTGCGCGGCGCGGGCTCGTCGCGTCGGTGTTGCTGTGGACGGTCGCTGCGGCGCTGCACGCGGTCGTGCCTGGGTTCTGGATGTTGTTCGCGCTGCGCATCGCGCTCGGCATGACCGAAGGGCCGAGCTTCCCGGGTTCCGCGCAGACCGTGCAGCGGATCTTGCCGCCGCACGATCGGGCGCGCGGCTTCGGGGTGCTGTTCACCGGTTCGTCGATCGGCGGCATGCTCGCGCCCCCGCTCGCGAGCGCGCTGTTCGACGAGTGGGGCTGGCGGATCGCGTTCCTCGGCACCGCGCTGATCGGTCTGATCTGGGTACCGATCTGGCTGTTCTGGACGTCACGGCCGGGCGTGCCGGCGCAGCTCGATCACGGCGACGACGCGCAGAGCAAACCGGAGCGTCCTGGGCTCTCCGTCCTCCTTCAGCACCCTGCACTGCGACGCGCGCTGTGCGCGATCTTTGCCGTCGCACCGATCTTCGGCGTCGCCCTCGCGTGGGGTGCGGTCTATCTCGACAAGACGTTCCACATCAAGCAGGCCGACATCGGCAACTACCTGTGGCTGCCGCCGATCGTGTTCGACGTCGCGGCGATCCTGTTCGGCCACCTCGCCTCGAAGCAGCACCGCGCCGAGGGTGCGCCGCCGCGGATGCTGTTCGCTGTCGGCATGCTGCTCGCGACGACGCTCGTGCTGTTGCCATGGATGGGCAGCGCGTGGAATGCGGTCTACCTGGTGTCGCTCGCGATGGCCGGCGGCGGCATCGTCTACACGCTGGCGACCGCGGACATGCTCCAGCACATGCCGTCGGGCAGCGTGTCGTTAGCCGCGGGGCTCATGGCCGGCTCGCAGTCGCTCGCGCTGATCATCGTCAACCCGTTGATCGGGGCCTCGGTCGATCACTTCGGCGACTTCGATGTCGCGTCGATCGCGGTTGGCTTGTGGGTGGTGCCGGGCTGCCTCGTGTGGCTGCTGTGGCGGGTGCCGCGCGGCCAGCCCGAGCCCGAGGTGGCGACCGCGCGCGCGAGGCTGAAGTCGCCGCGTTCGTGATGCAACGCTGTCGCGGTCAGGGCGGGCAGACGCCGCCGTTGTTGTCCTTCTCGATGCCCGTGCAATCGCAGCGACCGTTACGACAGAGCGACATATTGCTCGGGCACACGTTGCCGCAGCGCCCGCAGTTGTAGCGATCGTCGGTGAGCAAGTAGCAATTGCCGCCGCAGCGGGTCCAGTGCGACGCGGGACATGGCTCGGCGCCTCCCTTACTCGCGGTCGCGCCACCTTTGCTGCCGCCGCCGCCGGCCACCGCTTTGCGCGCCTTGATCTTCTTCAGCGGCAACGCAGGTGACACGTCGCCGTCGTTGAAGTTCACGCGATACGTACCGTCATCGTTGATCTTGCCGATCTTGCCGGGGTACCAGCTGCCGTTCGTCCATTGCGCCGTCACGGCGTCGCCGACCTTGAAGCCGGTGGGCGCGGGCGCAGTGGCCGTCGCCGCCGAACCGACAGCTGCCGCCACTGCGGATTCTGTCGTCGCGGAGCCAGCCGGCGCAGCTGCGGCGCCCGCGGCCGATCCGCCGGCGCCCCAAGGGTCAGCAGCCGCGGATCCTGCGGGTGCAGCAGCCGACGAACCCGCGGCAGCCTGCGATCCGGCCGCCGCCGATCCCGCCGCAGCTGACCCGGCGGGCGCGCCGGTCGGAGCGCTCTGCTTGCAGCCCAGCATCACGACGATCGCGATCACCACCCAACCTACGCGGTTTGCCATAGGCCACCGTATCACTGGTTAGAACCGGCTACGCCGATTCGATCCCGCTTGGGCGCGTGCGAGTCGGCGCGCGACATCGGCGTCGATGCCGACCAGCCGCTCGATCAACAGGTCGGCGAGGATGCGGCGCCACGTCGGATCGGCGTGCGCGCGTGCGAGCGCGGTGGTGATCGGGTGCGCGTCGGGCAGCGCTTCGCCGACGAGCCGCGCGGCGCTCTTCGGATCGACTTGCGCGAGCGTGTCGATGCGTTCGACCTCGAGCAGCTTCGCCTGCACCGTGTTTTCGCCCTTGCGGCCGCCGACGACGAGCGTGTTGCCCCAGCGCTGGATGCTGCCGCCGCGCGCGCGGATCGAATGGAGCAGCTTGCGCTCGCCGCGCACGTAGACCAATTCCTTGTCGTACGTCGCCATCAGCGCCGCGCGACCGATCTTGATCGGGCCAACGCGCTTCGCGGTCCATACGTGCCAGCTCGCCGTCACGGTGACTTCGCGCGCCTTCGTCAGATCGATCGCTTCACCGGTCAGGTTCCCCGGCAGCTGGAGGTGCGGCCCGAGGAGCTTCCACAGCTCAGGTGCGTACAGGTCGTCGAGCTTGCGCTCGATCATGCGGCTCAGTGCCGCCGGGAGATCGCCACCCGACGCGACGAGCTCGGCGGCGATCTTGTCGAGCAGCTCGCGCTTGACGGTGTCGTTCTTGAGCGAGGCACATACGTCGATCCAGCGCATCGCATCGAACGCGCCGAGCTGGGCGACCGCTTCGCGATCCTCGGCCATCTCGAGCTCGTTGATCTCGAACGGCAGCCGGCGCGTGCCCGCGTACAGCGCACCTCCGACGCGCTCGACGCGCTTGTCGAGCTTGCGCAGCGCCGACGCGCGTTGCTTACGCGCGAGCTCGATCGCGGCACGCAGGTCGCCGATCAGCGAAGGCCCGTGCTTGACCGCGAAGTCGGCAAATTCGCCGAGTGTGAAGTAGGTCGACAGGTGCCACACGAAGTCGCTGCCATTGCGGGTGTCGAGAATGTCGTCGAGCACGCTCACCCGCCACAGCGCTTCGGCGATGTCGGTGTGCTCGCCGGATTTGCCGCGCTGCTGGTGATAAGCGATTAGCCAGTCGCTCACCGTGGTGTGGCCGGTGCCCTTGAGCCCGGGCAGGTCGAGCGTGACGAGCGATGGCGCCACCGGCTGCTTGCCGTCGAAGAACAGCGCTTCCTTGCCCCACTGCAAGCGGATCACCGGCTTGCCGGCGAACTCCTGGACGAAGGCCATCAGCTTCACGCGAGCCTCTCGAACTGGCCGAGTCGCTCGAGGAGCTCGGCGAACCGGCTCGCCGCCGCGTCGCTCCATCGCGACCACACGCGATAGCTCCAGCCTTTATCGATCAGCGCGAACTGCTGGTAGTACTCGTACGCGACGCAGATCTCGCCGGGTGCGCCGAACGCGGTGTTGAGGTTGAACACGCGCTCGCGCGGCAGCAACGCGGTCAGGATGTCCATGCTGTCGATGAACGGCAGGTCGAGCACGAGCGGTGCAGCCGGATCGATCTTGTCGATCGCTTTGACGAGCGCACGCGTGTCGTAGGTGTAGTCCTGCACCGTGCTCGTCCCGCCGAGCTCGGCGAGCAGCCAACGCTCGAGGTCGGCGCGCTCGTCGGTGAGGTGCTCGATCACCTGATCGAGCCCGAAGTCGGTCTTCACGATCGCGCCGCGCTTCTTGACGAGCACGAGCCGCGCGGGCGCCGCGGCCGCGAGCACCGCGTAGAGCAGGAAGCTCATCAGGTGGACGACGTTGACCGGCATCACGAACGTGATCGGCCCGGGCGGCGGCAACAGCTTTGCGACGCGCGCACCGAAGTGGCGCAGCAACGGCACGAGCAACGGATCGCGGATCCGCTTGCGCAGCGGCTGGGGCGCAGCGAGGAACGCCTTGATCACCTTCGCGAACGGAATGTCGAAGCCGCGCTCGATCACTGCGTGGCGGATCTTCGTCGACAGCTGCGCGACGTGCGCGTCGGTCAGCCACGGCGACCACTCCTTCATCCGCAACAGCGATTCGACCGGCGTGGCGCAGTGCACCGCGTAGTCGCGCAGCGCTTGCACGTTCGGATCCTTGCCGCCGAGCTTGATGCCCGACGAGCCGAGCAGGCCCATGTACGACGTGATCGGCAGGGCAGGGCCGCCTTCGAGCACGGCGAGCAGCTTCGTTGAATCGCCGCTTTTCAGCGCATCGCGCGCGCGCACGTAGGTCGCGGCGGGCTCGAGCGAAGCTTCACCCGCCACCGCATCGCCCCGCGCGAACGCTAGATCGTGGATCGCCGTCTCGCGAGCGCCGTCGGGACGATAGTGGAGCAACGCCATCGCCTGCTGCACCGTGGAGCGATACTTCAGCAGCGCCGTGCCGGGCGCCGCCGCGAGTAGCTCGTGATAGTACGTGCGCAGCTCGTCGAACTTCGGATCGTCGACGAGCCGAAATGCGACGCGCTTGCGCCAGCCGGTAAACAGCTGCGCGCCTGGACTGATCACGCACGTTGGAAACGCGAGCTTCCAACCCCACGGCAGCGCGCGGATAAACCCGCGGAGCTCGTCGAGCGCGCCGAGCTCCCACGCGCGCAACGCGAGCAGCAGCTTCCAATCGTTGAGTAGCGCGTCGGCGTGCTCGGCCAGCTGTGCGCGCTCGGCGCTGCTCGCTCGCTTGACCAGATCCCACGCGCGCGCGATGTGCTGAGGCGCGTCGAGCGTGGTCGTGGTCGCGAGCTTCTCGGTCATCGCCGCGTCGAACAGCGGATTGCCCGTCGACAGCGGCAGCGGCACACCCAAGTCGTGCGTGGGCAGAGCGCGGCCGAGCGCGAGGTTCTCGCGATAGCGCCGCTTGAGCTCTTTGATCCCCGCCGTCATGGATGCCGCTCGATAGGGCCGCTGGGTACATAGGTCCAGCGGCGTTTGGTTCACTTGCGTGAGCCTGAACGCTCCGCGGTACATAGGTCGCGGAGCCCACCGACGGTAGAACAGCTCGCGCCGTTGTGTCGAGACGTGCACAACGCGTTGTGCTCGGACATCGATGTCGCGTTGACGCGGGCTCGCGACAACGCACGTGCGATATCCGCGCGGAATTCGTCACGCGCAGATGGCTCCATGTTTGCGATGCGCGCGCACCAATGCGTGGCTTCCTGCTCCTCATCTTCATCGCGCTCTCCGCTTGCATCACAGAACCGAGGCAAGGGCCGTACACACCGCCCGAGTCTCCGCCGTTCGACGCGCATCAGCCGCCGATCGACAGCGGACCACCCTGCAACGCGTGCCCCTCGGCGCAGCCGTCGGGCGCGTGCAGTCATCACCTCGATCGCACCGCGTGCTTCTACTCGCCGGATACGGCGTGCGCGTGCATCTACGGAGCGTGGCACTGCGGCTCGATCATCGGCCTCGACGGCGGCATGATGTACCCCGACGCCGCGATCCCACCCGACGCTCTGTAGCGATCACGGCGTGCCGTGCGTACAAGGCCTTGCACCGCGACGTGCCCCACGCCGAGAGCCACATGCTACGTATGGCGAGATGCGCCTCGCGCACTGCTCCGACCTTCATCTGCTGTCGCATGACGGTGCGCGCTGGCTCGATCTCGCGAACAAGCGCTGGATCGGCGCGATGAATCTGTTGTCGAGCCGCAGCCGCCATTATCACGTCGACGCGTTCGACCACATGATCGAGGACATGAACGCCGAACGGATCGAGCACGTGCTGTGCACCGGCGATGTCACGAACCTCGCGCTCGAGCAGGAGTTCAAGTTCGCGCGCGGCAAGTTCGATCGGCTCGCCGGCGGTCCCGAGCACGTCACCGTGATCCCCGGCAACCACGACGCATACGTCGCCGAGGGCATCGCGCACTTCGCGACGGTGTTCGACGAATATCACCGCGGCGACAGCGGCTGGGAGTGGACCGACGCCGACCGCGACGCCGCCGATCCCGACGACGATTTGCGCTGGCCACTCGTGCGCCTGCGCGACGAGCTCGCGATCATCGGCGTGTCGACATCGCGCGCGACGCCGTGGTTCACCGCCTACGGCCGCGTCGGTGCGGGTCAGCTCGCGCGGCTGCGCAAAGCGCTCAGCGATCCGCGCCTCGCGGGCAAAGCGCGCCTGGTCGCGATCCATCACCCGCCGGCTGGTAAGCGCGCGGCGAACAAGATCCGCGGGCTGCGCGATCACGCGTCATTCG
>DATDCH010000370.1:0-5155 GCA_036524455.1 Kofleriaceae bacterium
ACGCGCACGGCACCGAGCCCGGTCACGCGCACGACCAAGATCACGACCACGCGCACGGCACCAAGCCCGGTCACGCGCACGGCACCAAGCCCGGTCACGCGCACAACCAAGATCACGACCACGCGCACGGCACCAAGCCAGGCACCGAGCCCGACCACGCGCACGGCACCAAGCCCGGTTACGCGCATGGCCACAGCCACGAGCCCGGTCACGCGCACGAACATGATCACGCGCACGGCACCGAGCCCGGTCACGCACACGACCACAGCCACGAGCCCGGTCACGCGCACGAACATGATCACGACCACGCGCACGGGCACGATCACGACCATGATCATGACCACGATCATGATCACGACCACGGCGGTAACGGCCATGCCGAAGAGCACGTGATGATCGGCACCAAGGCCGTCACGCGCGACGTCCTCGACGGCATCGCCGACAAAGACCTCGTCGCCGTGCAAGCGTGGTTCGCGCTCGACGTGTGGTATCGCCCCGCGGTCGCGACCTGGACGCGCGACACCGACGTGCTGCGCGACGTGCAGCGGTCGTCGACCATGCGCGCCGCGCTCGCCGAGCTCGGTAGCGCCACCGAGACCTCGCACTGGCTGTCGCTGCTCATCGAGACCGTGTTCGACGCATCGTTCGTCGCGCTGTTTCCCGAGACCAACGAAGCGTGGCGGCTAACCGCCGACGGCGTCGTCGACATGGGCCAGCTGTCCGCGCTGATCACGCCGGCCTTGCGCGAGCCGCTCGCGCGCATCGGCATCACCGAGATGCCCGATGACGAGATCCTTGCCGTCATGCGTGGGACCGGTCCGCAGCAGGGCGAGGGCACGTACTCGTGTCAGTTCCACTGCTATCCGGTCCAGGCGATCGATCCGCAGAGCGGGATGCCGCGCGACGAGGTGCACATGTGGAGCGCACCCGGCGGCACGGGCACGCATAGCTTGCCGCCCGATTTCTTGCCGGGCACGTTGGGCGTGATCGATGGTGCGCGTGTGCTGCTCGTCGTCGGGCCGAAGTCTCCCGGTATGCGCTTCGTGCGCTCGATGCCGGCGGTGCGCACGTTCGACGGTCTGCGTGCGCGCGTATCGAGCGGTACGAAGTTGTCGCCAGCCGATACGCAGAAGTGGTTTGACGCCGCGAAAAGCCGCGCCGCGAGCTAGCCGCTGAGACGCAGTGTTCTGCGATTCACTAACGAGCTTTCCTAGGGAGCCGACGGCATCTTGCTTGCTCTGTCGTCACTTCAATGAAAGTCGTGATTCTGCTCAACGCACAGGCCGGCGCGCTCGCGCAGGCCAAAGGCGAGGAGCGCACACAGGAGATCCTCGCAGCCTGTCGTGCAGCTAACATCGATGCGGTAGCCCATGCGTGCGAACCCGCGCAGCTGACCGCGACCGCACGTCGGATCGCGCGCGACAGCAACGTCGATGCCGTGATCGCAGCAGGTGGAGACGGCACGGTGAGCGCCGTCGCCGCGGGGCTCGTCGGTACCGATGTGGCGCTCGGCGTGATCCCGCTCGGCACGCTGAATCACTTTTCGAAAGACCTCGGTATCAAAGATGTCGACGGCGCGATCGCGGCGATCGCAACGGGCGCGACCAAGCGCATCGACGTCGGCGAGGTCAACGGTCGCGTGTTCATCAACAACTCGTCGATCGGGCTGTATCCAGAGATGGTGATGCAGCGCGACGCCGATCGCCGCAAGAACGGCCACAGCAAGTGGGTCGCGATGGCGAAGGCCGCGCTACGCACGTTGCTGCGCTTTCCGCTGCTGCACGTCGCGATCGCGATCGCGGGCGGCGTGTTCTCGGCGCGCACGCCGTTCGTGCTGATCGGCAACAACGAATACGCGCTCGGTGTGCCCGATGTCGGATCGCGGCCGCGTCTCGATGGCGGCAAGCTCAGCGTGTACACGATCCGATCGACGAGTCGATGGACGATGTTCGTGTCGATGGTGCGCGCGTTGTTTCGGCGGCGCGCGCCCGAGCTCGATACGAGAAGCGTCGCGCGCGCAGACATCGTGACGAATAAACGAAGCTTGAAGGTCGCGTTAGACGGCGAGGTCACTCGCATGACTCCGCCGCTCACTTATCGGAGCCGACCTGGTGCGTTGGTCGTGCTCGGAGGTACTGCATGACGTTAGTTACTCATATCAGTGACCCGCACTTCGGGGAGACCGATCCGATGATCGCGGAGGCGCTCCTCGACGAGCTCAATGCACTCAAGCCCGCGCTGATCGCGATCTCGGGCGACCTCACGCAGCGGGGGCGGCGCCGCCAATTCCAGGCCGCACGCGCGTGGCTCGATCGGTTGTGCCCGCCGTACCTCGTCGTGCCGGGCAACCACGACATCCCGCTGTACGACGTGATCCGCCGGTTCGCGGCGCCACGCGAGCGCTACCTGCATTACATCTCGAGTGACCTCGGCCCGTGTTACAGCGACGACACCATCGCGGTCGTCGGCATCGACACCACGAAGAGCTTCACGATCAAGCACGGCCGGATCACGCGCGAGCAGGCCGAGCGCACGGTCGCGTTGCTCGCGCCGTACACGAATCATTGGCGGATCATCGTCGCCCATCATCCGTTCGATCACGCGACCGGCGCTGACGAGGTGATTCCGCTGTTCGAGGCCGCCGGCGTCGACCTCGTGCTGAGCGGGCATCTGCACAGGCCCAAGCTCGAGGACGCGGCGAACCGCAACGCGCACCACACGATGATCGAGGTCCACGCGGGCACGTGCATGTCGACGCGACTGCGCGGCGAACCGAACGGCTACAACCAGCTGCACATGGACGGCGAGCACATCCGCATCGTCCATCGCGAGTGGAAAGAGATGCGGTTTGTCGACGGCGCCGAGAAAGCCTACCGGCGCGACAGTCGGGGCAGCGAGCGCATCGTCAAAGAGACGGCACCGGTCGCTGCGCCGCTGCGGTTCCCTCAACCCGCAGCGGCGCGGTAGTAGCAGCTACTTGCGATGACCGCGCGCGTGGCCGCGGCCATTGTGCACGCAGGCGCCGCCGTCCCAGTGATAGGCGGGCGGGCAGGAGCGCGACGACGCGGAGCTGCGGTGGTTGTGACGCGGGCCGGTGCGAATGAGGCAGGCCGACAACGAGGCTGCGGTCACGACGATCATCATGTATGAGAGTGCCTTCTTCATCCCATGATCGTAGCGCCCCCCATTGGTGCGATGCTACGCGCAGGTGTGCCGACACGCGGCACAGCGAGACGCCGCGATTTGCGCGAGTTGCCGGCGTGATCTCCGCACGTCGCGAGTTGCGTTACAGCGAATTCGTATCGAGCGGGCAGGCCGGCACCGGATGGCCTTCGGCGGCCATGCCGGCTTTGTCCTTCGCGTCGGCGAACATCTTCGTGAACCGCGCGGTGAACGTGTCGACGACCTGGCGGAGCTCGCTGCCCTTGTAGCGCGCGATGTTCTCGAAGCTCCACTTGAGCGCCTTGGCCGAGTAGTTCGCCGAGCCGTTGTAGACCGCAGCTGCGCTCGGATCGTCCTGGTCGACGATCATGAACTTGTGGTGGTTGAGCTGGAAGATTTCCGGCGTGCCGCGCCAGTAGCGCACCTGCAGATCGAGGCCGTGCTTCTGCGCGGCAACGCTGAGGCAGTCACCGAACGCCGGGTTGTGCAGCGCCTCTTCCGATGCGTCGAGCACCATCTTGACGCTGAACGGTTGGCCCAGCGACTTCGCCTTCTTCGCGCGCGAGATGATCGTGTTGACGAGCGCGGGGTGCGCGAACATGTCGGGCGCGAACGCGAGCGACTTCTTCGAGCCGTAGATCGCGCTCGATACCTTGCCGTACGTGATCGAGTCGCCCGTCGCGAGCGTGCCGCTCGGCGGGAACCACACGTCGTCGGTGTTGCACTGGTCGAGCGCGATCACGCCGGCGCGGCGTTCCGCGTCGGTCTTCTGCGGCTGACCGGGCAGCACGCCAATGTCGAACATCTTGTCGACGTTGCACGCGAACGCCGCGATGCGCGAGTTGTAGGTCGGCGCGCGCAGCACGACGCTGTTCTCTTCGTTCGTGACAAAGCCGGTGCTCGAGAAGTTGTTCGAGCCGGTGATCACGACCTGATCATCGACGACGACGATCTTCGAATGCATGATGCCGACCGACGGGCCGACCGAGTTCGTGTAGTGCAGGCCGTCGAGGAAGCGGACCTGCGCGCCCTGCGACGCGAGCTGCGTGGTGCGCGACGTCGCGGTGTTCTGCGCCTGGTCCATCACGACCTTGACGGTCGCGCCGCGCTCTTGCATCGCCCACACGAGCGCGTCGACGACGGGCTTCGCGCTGTTCGACGCCGAGATGTTGAAGTTCGACACGCGGATCGTGCCGCCTTGCTGGACGTCCTTGATCGCGGCGACGAGCATCTTGATCATCACGCTGCGCGGCGCCATCGCGGTCTGCTGCGCTTGCGTGCAGGCGCGGCCGCAGCCGGGGTTGTTGAAGATCACGTACGACGCGGGCCACGCGGCCGGCGCGGGCACTTGCCAACCGACCTCGGGGAACACGGTCGCGTTCGGGTTCGGCAGATCGCCAAACCCGCCGAGCGGGCGCACGTTCAGGATCAGGCTCGCGCGCTTGGTGCCCTTGTTTTTGATCGTCAGCGTGTGGAGGCCGGTGCCGCCGTCCTCCGCGGGATCGTGAACCGCGCTGGGCTCGGCGCCGGTGCCGACCGCGAGCTTGTCGCCATCGGGCTTGGTGATCGAAACGTCGAGCGTCTGATCGGTCTCGCTGGGCTGCGTGATGGTCAGCCGAAACGCCGCGTTCGCTTGAAACGTGTACGTGCGCGTCTTGCCGGCGTAGACGTAGGTCGACTTGTCGACGATGCCGAACGAGTCGCTCTTGCCATCGCCGATGTCGCCGAGGTCCTCTTCGCCTTCGTCCTCACCGTCGAGAAAACACGCGGTCAACGAGGTCGACGCGAGCAGGAGCGCAAGCATCGCGCGGCCGATTGCCGGACGCGGGGCGGACATCGCATGGCCGAGGAACGGACGAAGCGGACGCATAACCGGCCATCGGACTGCAACGCATATGCCCCGGACGGCAGTTGGACGGTGTTCGGACAGCTGTCCCCAGGACGCATGAATCGCTCGCGTTTCGCTCCCGAATCTCAATCGGATCGCGAGGCT
>DATDCH010000371.1:0-10320 GCA_036524455.1 Kofleriaceae bacterium
TTTGCTGAACAGCGGAACGGCGCCGGCGTCGATATGACAGCTCGCACAAGCCGCCGCGAGGCGCGCGACGCGGCGACATGCATCGTCGATCCCCGGCGCACGGGCGAGCTCGCCGGCGCGCACGCGAACCTCGGTTGTCTGCCTGCCCCATGGCTCGAGACCGCTGGGCGCCGGCGATTCAGCGATCGAGGTCGCCAGCGCTCGAGCATCATCGAGGTTGCCACGCACGAGCAACCGTTCGATCGCGCGTAGCAAGTCGAAGCTCCGGTACATGTGAAAGCGCATCGCCAGCTCGCGCTCGGGATCGACGTTATCGATCGGATCGACGACCGGTGGCGGCGTAGGCTGCTGCGCTGGCGTGTCGGTGGCCGAGGCCGGTTGACATGCCACGAGCAGCACCATCGCTAGCAGCGGCGTCTTCATGAGCTTCCGTCGTGCATTCGCTGTTCCATCCAGGTGCTCGAGGATGGCTGTTACGCCTATGCGTTGATCTACGCAGGTCACGCCGCCTTATGCGATTGCGCGTGCGGTTGGCAGATCGCGGCGAGCGTGTGCGCGAGCTTGGATGGTGCGTGCTTCATCGCAGTATCGGGTTGCACGCTCTCGATCGCGAGATCGTTCATCGAGACGATGCCGATCGGCTCGCCGGCATCATCGACGATCGGAATCCGCCGCACCTGGTGCTTCGCCATCAGCTGCTCGATCTCGCTGAGGTTGGTATCCGGACGCGCGGAGACCACGTGCTTCGCCATCGCGCTGTTCACCAGCATCGCATCGAGTGCCTGGCCCTGCGTGTATGCGGCCATGCAGATGTCGCGATCGGTGATCATTCCGGTGAGCTTGCCGTCGTCGTTGACCACCGCCACGACGCCGATATCGGCGTCCCACATTCGCGCTGCAGCGACCTTGAGCGGATCGTTGACATGGCAACTAATCGCGGGGCTGGTCATCAGATCTTGGGCGCGCATGACGAATCTCCTTGGCTGTGGCCGGTGGTGGTGCACGGCGTGTTCCATACGCGGGAACCTTGCTCCCGTGTGCAGTGCGCAATGCGTGCGTTGGTCATCGGACCGGCGCACGCAGTTCGCGAGTGCGGCTCATGCATGCACGGAGGGCGATCAGCGCATCGCGAGCACCGCGGTGCCGTCGAACCGGCCTGCACGCAGATCGTCGAGCGCGCGATTGGCGTCCTCGAGCCCGTAACGGACCACGTGCGGGCGTAGCCCGACCGCAGGTGCAAGCGCGAGTAGCTCGTCGCCGTCGCGGCGTGTGAGGTTCGCGACGGAGCGAATCGCTCGCTCCTCCCAGAGCAAGCGATACGGGAATGATGGGATGTCGCTCATGTGGATGCCGCCGCACACGACGGTGCCACCCGGCGCGACCGCGGCGAGCGCGAGCGGGACGAGCTCGCCGGCGGGCGCGAAGATGATCGCGGCGTCGAGGTCGACCGGAGGCCGTGCTGTCGAGTCGCCGGCCCACACCGCGCCGACCGTGCGCGCGAAGTCTTGCGCGCGGGTATCGCCGGGGCGCGTGAATGCGTAGACCTCGCGACCGAGGTGACGCGCGACTTGCGCGATCATGTGGCCTGCGGAGCCGAAACCGTAGAGGCCGAGGCGCCGCCCGTCGCCGGCGAGGCGCAACGCGCGGTACCCGATCAACGCGCCGCACAGCAAAGGCGCAGCGTCGATCGCGGAGTAGGTCGATGGCAATCGCAGCACGAACCGCGCATCGGCAACGCACGCGTCGGCGAAGCCACCGTCGCGTTGATAGCCCGTGAACCGCGCCGCGCGGCACAGATTCTCGCGATCAGTTGCGCAGTAGCTGCACGCCCCGCACGTCGAGCCAAGCCAGGGCACTCCGACACGATCGCCGATCGCGAGCCCGTCGACGCCGGGGCCGAGCGCCTCGACGGTACCTGCGATCTGGTGCCCTGGAATGATCGGTAGCCTCGGGTCCGGCAGCTCGCCGTCGACGACGTGCAGGTCGGTTCGACAGACGGCGCAGGCTTCGATCGCGATCCGCACTTCCCCGCGAGTTGGCTCGGGACGCGGGCGTTCCCGCAGGACCAGAGGCTCGTTGAGATGCTCGAGCACCATCGCGCGCATGGATCACCGCCTTGACAGAGCAAGCGTCATGCCGCTCCCCGAAGTACGACCAACCGCTCGGTGCGAGGCTGGACGGTCCACGAAGCGCGTCATCAGCTCGGAGGGCGTCATGGTGCCAGCGGATGTGGTTCTTTCACGTGCACCGCCTCGCCGATGGGCAGTGCGTGCACGGCCTCAGTTTCGTCGAACCAGACGTACTCGTCGAACTGCGCCGGCAAGATTGCCTGGAAGTAGTGGCTCTGCAGCTCCGTGTCCGGCCTGTACACGACACCGATCGCGCGCTCCAGCCGTGGATCCGCGAGCTCGTCGCGTAGCTCATCGCGCACCGGATCACGGAGGTGGAGCAGGAACGCGGGGACGCCGCTATCGTGGCATAGGCGTTCGTAACTGTCGGCTCGCGCCGGTCGCACGCGCATCCGTTCCATGGGCTCGTCCCACGCGTGCGCAGCGGCGACGGTGCCGTGGTCGGTTCCGAATCCGACGATGAACACGCTGTCACCGAAGGCTCCGCGGCACAGCTGGCCGACGTTGTGCTCGCCGCGCACGGCCATCTCGGTCGCGCTCGCATCGCCGACGTGCGAGTTGTGCTCCCAGACGACGAGCTTCGCATCGCCACGATGGGCGATGATCGACTGGAGCGTATCGAACATGTGCTGGTCGCGCAGGTTCCAGGATTCCGCGGCGCCGTAATACATCGCGCGGTAGTAGCGCTCGGCGCCCGCGACGACCCGCGCGTTCTGCGCCGCATCGAAGAACTCGTCGCCGTCCCGCGCCGAGTATTCGAGGCGCTTCGCCAGGAGCTCGCGCAGGATCGCGATCACGTCCTTCTCGCACGACTGCATCCGGCCGACCAGCGCCGCGTGGCCATAGGCCGCGGGATCCTGTTGCCACGGCGTCAGCCGGCCATAGCGCTCGCGCGCCGCATGAGCGGCCTGAGGATCGACGCGATCGAGGTACCGCACGACCTCGTACGCAGATGTGTACATGCTGTAGAGGTCGAGTCCCGAGAAGCTGACATCGCGATCGGTTTCGGTGTTGTACGCGCGCAGCCACTCGATCAGCTGATGCGTCTCGGTGTTGCGCCACATCCAGGTCGGGAACCGCGCAAACGGTGTCCACTGGCGTGGGAGTACGGGTTTGCCGCGCACGTAGCGATCGACCGCCGCGGCATCGGGCCAGTCGCCCTCGATCGCGACGGCTCGGAATCCTCGACGCAGGATCAGCTCTTGCGTGATCCGCATACGCATCCGGTAGAACTCCGACGTTCCGTGCGTGGCCTCGCCGAGCAAGACGACGCGCGCATCGCCAATGCGATCGAGCAAATCATCAAGAGGCGCATCGTCGATGCGGGCGATCGGCTCCGCGCACTCTGCGATCAGCTTTGCCACGCTCGGCGCGCGCGATGCGGGTGCTGGCGTGACCAACGGCCCCGACACGCGTCGCGGCAGCACCCCGCGGCGCGTGCGTGCGTCTTGCGGCCGCTCGGCCCAGCCTTGCTTGCCGATCAGCGGCACGAACTGCACGGCACCGAGGTCCTCGCGTCGGTACTCGGTCTCACCGACGCGGATGACGCGGACGAGCTCTTGCGCGCGGCCCGATCCGACTGGCATCACGAGGCGGCCGCCGATCGAGAGCTGATCGAGTAACGCACGCGGCAGATCTGGGCCACCGGCGGCGACGACGATCGCGTCGAACGGCGCGTGCTCGGTCCAGCCGAGCGTGCCATCGCCGCACCGCACCTCGGCGTTTGCATAGCCGAGTCGATCCAGCCGTTCGCGCGCCAGATCCGCGAGCTCGGCGTGGCGTTCGATCGTGTAGACCTGTTTGGCGATCGTCGCGAGAACAGCGGCCGCGTAGCCCGAGCCTGTTCCGATCTCGAGCACACGATCGCCGGGCTGGAGCACGAGCGCCTCGGTCATCACCGCGACGATGTATGGCTGCGAGATCGTCTGGCCGGCTTCGATCGGCAGCGGGCGATCCTCGTACGCGAGCTCGGCAAGCTCGGGCGGAAGAAACGCTTCGCGCGGCACCGTTGCGAGAGCTTCGAGGACGCGCGGATCGCGAACGCCCCGAGCACGGATATGGTGGTCGACCATCAGCTTGCGGGCGTTACTCATGATGAGAACATCGAGCAAGCCGCGCGCCACCCCGCATCAAATGTCCCCGGCACCGAATGGTTCGCGATGCTTCTCGATCGACCCAGCGAGGCGCGTCGTCGAGCTGGCTTACGTAGTTGCGCGCAGATTTCGCGTCGCTTCTGCGAGTGCCCTGCTTGTCCACACCGGTGCTGTCCCAGCCGTTCGCACGAAGGGACAACCGTGTCGTGCAACGCGGACTCGGCGTCGAACAGTTGCGCTGATTTATGCGCGGAGCCGTTCTTGCTACCGCTGTGGAGAATGTCGATCGTCCGATTCCTTCACACTCTTCGCCTGTCTCCTTGGTTGCTCGTTGTGCTCGTGGCCTGCGGCGGCGACGGACCTCCACCGCCCGAATGCACGGGAACGTCGTGCACGTGCCCGGCACAGGAGGCCTGTGACATCGGTGACTCCGGCTGCAGCGGCTCGAGCTGCACGCTGAATTGCACCGACCACAATACCTGTGGCGGCATGTGTGGGGCATCGTGCAGCGTCAGCTGCAAAGGCGGCTCGGAGTGCGACGTCACCGTCGGCCCGAGCGGAAGCATGAGCTGCGACGGTGGGTCGACGTGCACGCTGCGTTGCACCGCGGGCTGCTCGTTGTCCTGCGCCAGCGACTCGACGTGCAAGATCAAATGCGCGACCGACGCAGAGCCGCGCGCGGTCGTGGAAGGCGGCTCGTGCCAGTAGCCTAATGAGCCGTGTGCTTCGCGGTCGGCGAGTCGTGGAGGCGTTCCGTGTAATGGATGAACGTTGGTGGTCGATCGCGGGTTCGCGCCGGACAGCGACTACATCACACTCCTGCGCGCGGCGGACGCGCGGGCAGGAGCCCGTAGTCCGTCAGTCGATCGCGAAGCTGCGCAGGCGTGAGCTTGACCAGATCGCGGGCCACCTCGTCGATGGCGAGGTCTTCGCGCCGCAGCTCGTCGCTCGCGCCCCGGATCTCGCCGAGCATGTTCGGGCTCGCGCACAGGATCAACCGTTGGGCGTGATTCGAACGCAGCAGGTCAACGAGCTGATCGACGATCAGCCGTGAGAACTCGGCGTCGAGCTGCTCGATGTGCGCGTCGCGGTGATCGTCGAGCCCATACTGCAGGCTTCCCGTGCGACTCGTCCCCGGGCGCGAGTCGCTGAACAGCTCGACCGGCCGCAGGCGACGTGCCGGGTTTACGAGGTCGCGCTCTTCGACCAGATGTTCGGAAAGCCCTTCGGCATCGGCTGCGCGCTCGTACGTAAACAAACGTGCACGCGAGGCGTCGACCACAGCAATACATGCTCGATACATGCAACAGGTGAGTGCAAGCTCGCTGCCAGCAGCGCTCGCCCGAATCGCGACCGAGCCCGCAACCGCTGCGTGGTCCCGCGAAGCACGCGCGATTTGTTCGCGTCTGGCTCCGCTGGCGGGCGCGTGGGCTTGGCCGCGACGTTGCACCGAACGGATGCATGGGCTTCGCGAAGATCCTCTGTCCGACCGACGTGCGCCATGCACGCTGTCCCGTACTCGTCGCACGAAGGCGAGCCTGACGTGCGTGGCCAACGAGTCACCGGCTGGCGACGCATCGCGGGCGCGCTGTGGCCACCGCCGAGCGACCCGCAGATCTTCGGAGCGCTCGACATCGATGCTCGAGCACTCCGTGGGTTCATGAAGCGAGCACGCTCGGTCGGCCACCATGTAACGCCAACCCATCTGGTCGGCCGTGCCGTCGCTCACGCGCTCGCCGCCGTTCCGGAAATGAACGTTCAGATCCGCGGTGGCCGGATCATCCCGCGCGACGCGATCGACGTGTTCTTCATCACAGCGGTCGCCGCGGGTCACGACCTGTCTGGGATCAAGGTCGAGTGCATCGACCACAAGACCGCGTTCGAGGTCGCGCGCGAGCTCGGCGAGCGCAGCACGGCGCTCAAGACCGGAGGCGATTCCGAGTTCGCGAAAATAAAGCGCGTGATGGACAGCCTGCCGCCGTGGCTGCTGCGGATGGCGCTGCGGCTCGGTGCGATCGTCACCCAAGACATGCGTCGGGAGATCGCGACGCTCGGGCTTCACCGCTGCCCGTTCGGCAGCGCCATGGTGTCGAGTGTCGGAATGCTCGGCTTGCCGCAGGGCTTCGCGCCGCTCGCGTGGATGTACGACGTACCTGTGCTTATCCTGGTCGGCGAGCTGACGCTCAAAGCAGTCGTCGTCGACGGCAAAGTGGAAGCCCGCGAGGTCTTGCCGATCACGGCGACGATCGATCATCGCTATGCCGACGGCTGGCACATCAGCAAGGTGATGGCTGCATTCCGCGAGTACCTCGCGGCACCGGAGCGGTTCGAGCCGGTGCTCGCCCGCGCAGCCGAAAGGAGCGTGTCATGAAGATTCGCGACATCATGAAGTCCCCGCCGATTACCGCGACCGAGGTGACGCGCCTCGGCGACGCGCTGCGGACGATGATGAAACATCGGATCCGGCATCTCCCGGTCGTGCGCGGCGATCGGCTGTGCGGGATCCTGTCGGAGCGCGACATTCTGCACTACCGCGCCGTGACCTCATTCCGAGAAGACTGGTGGCGCGCCCCGGTGACGGCCTCGATGATCGCGTCCGTGCAAACGGCCGGACCCGACGACTCGTTGACCGAGGTCGCAGGCCGGCTCGCCGATTCGCGGATCGGCGCGTTGCCGATCGTGGAGGGCGGCAAGTTGCTCGGGATCGTGACCGTCGTCGACGTGCTCGAGGCAGAGGTCCGCGAGGCGATGGCGCCGCGCTAGTCGAGATGTCGGTCGTCGGGCGATGGCCCTCAGCGACTATACCCGGTGCGCCGCGTGAGGCGTTCGCGCTGAGCGGGCACCGGTGGCAGCTGAGCCGCGTGACCCGCGAGGTCGTGCCAGAGTGCACGGATCGACTTCGGGATCGTCGCGAGCACGTCTTCGATCTCGCCCGCCGAGACATGCTCGACGACGAGATGGATCACGGCGCGAAGGACATCGATCGGATCGAGGTGTTGATCCGGTTCGAGCTCCTTCTTCACGCGCGCGATCATCGCGGCGCGGTCGCGGATCTGTCGCGGCTGTGTACGCAGGGTCCAGCCCTCGTAATAGAAGCCGCGGATCAACGTCGGCAGCTGAGCGCCGAGGTCGAGGACTTCGTTCGCGGGTAGGCGGTCGCGGATCGCATGGAGTCCGGCGCGCAACGCATGGAGCGCGCGTGGTGACTCCGCGGGCGAGAGGTCGAGGTTCGTCATCAGCTCGCTCAGCCAGCGCTTTGCGACCTCGAGGTGGGCGTCGAACACGTGAGGCTTGGCCATGGGAATCTCCTTACGAGAGGTAGCTGGAGACCGCGAGCCCGCCGGCGATGACGAGCATGATCACGAGCAGCGGCTTCACGCCCTGCTGAGGTGCATCATCGAGGCCATCAGCGATACATGCACGCTTCCGTCGCATCGGACGCAGGTGCGCGCTGCGCGTCGGTATGGCTCCGTACGGCGTCGGCACGATGGTTGCTCGACACGGAAGTATGCCTGCCAAGACAGCTGCTGTTCCGGAACGAACCCTGCGCGAAGCTCCTGCCGGAGCCGGCGAAGGCGGCGGCGGAGCACCTCGAGCCATGAGCGCGATCCACATGCTCCGCGCCGTCGACCGGACGCAGATCGCTGAGGTCGGCGGCAAGAATGCCAACCTCGGCGAGATGCTGCAGCACCTCGGGACGCTGGGTATACGCGTGCCCGACGGCTTTGCACTCGATGCAGACGCGTTTCGCCGTCACCTGCGCGAAGCGAAGCTCGACGACGAGATCTATACCGCGCTCGATCGGCTCGATCTGCGCGACGTCGCGGAGCTCGCGCGAACCGGTCGAGCAATCCGCGATCGCGTCCGTGCTGCGCCGCTGCCGAAGGACATCGAGGACGAGCTCCGCGCCGCGTACGACTCGCTGTCGCGACAGTACGGCGAGGTCGCAACGGACGTCGCCGTGCGTTCGAGTGCGACGGCCGAGGATCTGCCCGAGGCATCATTCGCCGGGCAGCAGGAGAGCTACCTCAACGTCCGCGGTCATGCGGCGCTCGTCGAAGCGGTCCGCAGCTGCATGGCCTCGCTGTTCACCGACCGCGCGATCGTCTATCGCGCCGAACGCGGCTATCCGCATCGCGCAGTCGCGCTGTCGGTCGGCGTGCAGAAGATGGTGCGGAGCGATCTCGCAAGCGCCGGCGTGATCTTCACGCTGGATCCGGAATCTGGATTTCGTGATGTCGTGCACATCAACGGCGCGTGGGGACTCGGCGAGACCGTGGTGAAGGGCCAGGTCAACCCAGACGAGATCACGATCCACAAGCCCACGCTCGCGCGCGGCTTTCGATCGATCGTGCGCCGTGATGCGGGAGACAAGGCGATCAAGCTCGTCTATGCGGAGGGCGGCAGCGGAACGACGCGGCAGCAGCGCGTCTCGGCGACCGAGCGAAGGCAGCTCGTGATCTCCGACGACGAGGCGCTGCAACTTGCGCGTTGGGCCGTCGCGATCGAGACGCACTACGGGGCACCGATGGATATCGAGTGGGCCAAGGATGGACGCTCGAACGAGCTATTCATCGTACAGGCGCGGCCCGAGACCGTGCACGCGCGCGCGAAGACGGCGGCGCTCGAGCTGTATCGCTTGAAGACGAAGGCGAAGCCGCGGCTCACCGGCAAGAGCGTGGGCGCGAAGATCGGTGTCGGCAAGGTGCGAGCGATCCACGATGCGGCCGATCTGGCGAGCTTTGTCGACGGAGAAATTCTCGTCGCACCGATGACGGATCCGGACTGGGAGCCAGTGCTCGCGCGTGCGGCGGCGGTGGTGACCGATCAGGGCGGGCGTACGTGCCACGCTGCGATCGTGTCGCGCGAGCTGGGTATCCCGTGCGTCGTTGGAACGGGCGGCGCCACGCGCGAGCTCGCGACCGGCGACACGATCACGGTGAGCTGTGCGGAAGGATCGGAAGGTCATGTCTACGACGGCGCGCTGACCTTCGTGCGCGACGTCATCGATCCGGCGACGCTGCCTGCTCCGCGCGTCCCGGTCATGCTCAACGTCGGAAACCCCGAGAACGCATTCGCACTCGGGATGCTGCCGAGCAGTGGCGTGGGGCTCGCGCGGATCGAGTTCATCATCTCTGCACAGATCGGCATCCACCCCATGGCGCTCGTGCAACCACAGCGCCTCGATGCGACGGTACGAGCCGAGCTCCGAGCACGGCTTGCCGATGAAGATCCGAAGGAGTATTTCGTCGATCGGCTTGCGACAGGGATCGCGCGCATCGCGGCGGCGTTCTATCCGCGGCCGGTGATCGTTCGGTTCTCGGACTTCAAGACGAACGAGTACGCGAGCCTGCTCGGTGGCAGCGCCTTCGAGCCGGTCGAGGCGAATCCGATGATCGGGTTCCGGGGTGCCTCGCGCTATTACGATCCGCGGTATCGCGAGGGCTTCGCGCTCGAGTGCGCGGCGTTGAAACGTGTGCGTGAGGTGATCGGGATGACGAACGTCAAGGTCATGATCCCGTTCTGCCGGACGCTTGGCGAAGCGCGTAAGGTGCAGCAGGAGATGGCCGCGAGTGGGCTCGTCCGTGGTCGCGATGGCTTCGAGGTCTACGTGATGTGCGAGATCCCGAACAACGTCGTGCTCGCTGCCGAGCTCTCGGAGCTGTTCGATGGCTTCTCGATCGGGTCCAACGATCTCACCCAGCTCACGCTTGGTGTCGATCGCGACTCCGAGCTTCTGGCTCATCTGTTCGACGAGCAAGACCCGGGCGTCAAAGCGTTGATCGCGCAGGTCGTTCGTGTCGCCCACGAGCACGGACGCAAGGTCGGGCTCTGCGGACAGGCACCGAGCGACCACCCCGAGTTTGCGGCATTCCTCGCGTCGATCGGAATCGACTCGATCTCGGTGACACCCGATGCACTCGCCGCGGTCGTCAAGACGCTCGCGCGGTAGCACGCAAATGATGCGTAACCGCAGTCGTCTCAGCTCGGTGTGATGATACGCGGCAACAACGGGATCTCGCCGTCGATGACATGAAGGTCACTGTGACAGAAGGCGGAGCCGGCGACTTTTGACGATCACCTCACCGGGAAGTGCG
>DATDCH010000372.1:0-6942 GCA_036524455.1 Kofleriaceae bacterium
GATCAAGCGGTGGCTGCAGCTTTAGGGTGCCGACTTGGGCTGACGCTTCGCATACGCGAGGACGCATCGCGAGCGCTTGCGCTGAACGTAACTCGCCCCACCGACGTGCGTCTCCCAGGCATGTGGGCTGCAAAGACTGCGAACGAGCACTCCACGCCGCCTCGGGAGACGTCCATGTCGCAATTTGATCACGATCAGTGTTGTCTAGTTGACGACGAGATGCGCGCGGTCTGCGGCGGTCAATCCACGCCGCCGAGGGACGAGACCACCGGTCGATGTGGAATCGGTCCGTACAGCTTCGGGCAGACCAAGGAGTGCAAAACCCACGACGATTGCGTCGGTAAGTGGAACAATCGCGTCGGCCGGCCTGCGGCCGACGTCGTCTGCGCCCCACTGCTTCCTGCCGCCGCGGCGAGTGCCGCGCGGTGTGCGACGGATCCGAACTGCCCCAAGTAGAGAGCTACTTGACGACGCGCGCGGTCGGCGGGCCGAGCTCGCGAATCTCGCGGTTACCGCGCGAGATCGCGCCGGCGGAACGCACGAGCACCGCGATGCCGCCCGGGATGAACACGAACCCGATGCCGGCGATGAGCACCTTGCCGACAAGGCCGAGCGGCAACATCGCGACGCCGATCGTGATCGCGAGCCCGATCGCAATCAGCACGACTCCGATCGGCATGTTCGCGCGCGCACGCTTGATCTCTGAGTGCGCGTTCTGCAGCTTGGCCTGCACGATCAGCTCTGCGCGCGCCTCGTCGTCCATCCCGTGCGCAGTCTAACTACATCTCGTGCGGCATCGGGCGACGCGGCGCGCGGAAATAGCGCAGCGGCGAATACGGGCCGAAGTTCGACACGCGCGACGTGTAGAGGTCGGCGTAGTCGTTGACCTGCTCGCCGAACCGCGAGTTCTCGTTGCCTTCGCGCAGGCAGCTGCCCCAGTGCGAGTTGTATGCGCGGTCGATGCGCGCCTCGAGCGAGTCGACTTCCTGGTTCATCAACGATGCGCGGTCGCGCAGCGAGTCGATGTTCGTGCGCGCGTGTTTGCGCTCGTCTTCGAGCCGCGCGCGCAGCGGCGCCGACGTGCTCGGATCGTCGAGCAGACGCTGGATCTTCTTGAGCCGCAGCGTCTGGTAGTCGATCTCCGATTCGAGGTTGCGGTGCCGGCGATCGAGAAGATCCAGATCGCGAATCTGCGCCTCGAGCCGCTCGCTGACCGAGATCTCGCGCTCGAGCTCCTGCAGCACCATCGCGGTGCGCCACATGTGCTGCTTGCGCAGGCGCAGGATGTCGCCGTAGATGTGATCGCCGATGTAGAGCACCTGGTCGCCGCGGATGCCGGTCATCTGCTCGAACGCGATGACGTTGCCGCCCTGATAGATCTTGTCGCGCGACAGATGCTTGATCTCGCCGTTCGTCGACACCGGCTCCATCGTGGTCGGATCGATCTGCACGAACGGACGCAGCTCCTGAAAGAAAGCCGGCTTGGCGCCGCCGACGATCACGATGTCGAAGTAGTTGCGCCACGACGGATACGCCTTGCGTTCGCCGTCGAGCAGGTAGCTCATCACGACACTCGTGTAGTCGTAGAGCGAGTTCGTGAGCAGGAAGAGCTTCTTGCCCGAGCTGCGGAACTTGTGCAGCGTCTCGCCGAGCAGCGGATCTTTGACGATGAATGACTTGAGGTCGGCTTTGATCACGCTCTTCAGCGTGTCGTCGCGGTGGGCTTCGTCGATCGCGGTGCGGATATCGCCGAACAGCTTGTCGTAATCGACGGTGCCGGTCTGACGATCCGCCCAGTCGACGAGCGTCGTGTACATCACCGCTTCGGGTAGACCGAACAGCGTATCGATCCACTCGAAGCGATCGCTCGACAGGTTGATCTTCTCGTTGCGATACGCGGCGCGCCGCTGGTCGTGATCGAGCTCGCGAAAGCCGTGGTAGCAGCGACCGACGTACGCGTGGCGGTCCATCTTGAACACGTGGCCGTTCAAGCGATCGACCATCAGACCGCGGATCGCCCAGCGCGGATCGTAGATGAGCTCTTTGATCGACTCGGGGTAGCCATGCTTCTCGCACAGCTTCGACAGCGTCAGCGAGATCGACAGCTGCTCGAGCTTCTCTTGGTGATACAGCGCGAGCGTGTAGTCCATGTCGAACCCGATCATCTCGATCGAGTCCATCCGGAGATTGCGGTTGCAGAACACCCGGTTCTTGCGGGCGACGTCGATTTCGGTGGTGGTCTCGCCGAGCAATGCGCCGATCGTCGGATCGAGATCGAGGCTGGCGACCATTCGACATTATTGTAGCGCGGTTGCGATACATTCGGGGCCATGGCTTCGCCGCCCCCCGCCTGGAACCGTGACCAAGACCCGTTTGCCGAGCTGATTTCGGCCGAGGCCATCGCCGCGCGCGTGGCCGAGTTAGGCGCGCAAATCACGTCGGAATACCGTGGCAGGACCGATGTCGTGGTGATCGGCGTGCTCAAGGGCTCGGTTATTTTCTTGTCTGACCTCGTGCGGCACATCGCCCTGCCGATTGCCGTCGATTTCATCGGCATCTCGTCGTACGGCGACGCCACCGTGTCATCGGGCGTAGTGCAAATCACGCAGGACCTGTCGCGGCCCATCGAGAACCGGCACGTCATCGTCGTCGAGGACATTGTCGACACCGGTCACACCGTGCACTACCTGCTCGAGAACCTGGCGACGCGCCGGCCCGCAAGCATCAAGCTCGCCTCGTTGCTCCACAAGCCCGAGCGCCAGGAGCGCGCCGTCACGATCGACTACTTGGGCTTCACGATTCCCAACAAATTCGTCGTGGGGTACGGCCTCGACGTCGCGCAACAGTTCCGCAACCTCCCCTTCATCGGCTACGTATCCAACGCATGAAACCCGAGCAGCTCGCACGGCTTCCCGCGGTGCTGTTCGAAATAGGGAAGCTGATCGGATCGGATCTCGACCCGGGGATTCTGTTGTCGCGCATCGCGGAGCTGATCTGCCAGCTGGTCAATGCGAAGGCCTGCTCGGTGATGCTGCTCGACGCGAGTCGCAAGCGCCTGCTCGCGAAAGCCGCGTACGGTCTACGTACCGAGCGCATGCACACGCTGTCGTTCGCGGTCGGCGAAGGCGTGGCCGGCTGGGTGGTCGAGCATGGCGAGTCCGCGCTGATCAACGATGTCGCGAAGGATTCGCGCTACGTCGTGCTGCCGGCGAACCAGACTCCGATCGCGTCGATGCTGTGCGTGCCGCTGCTGTCGCGCGGCGAGCGAGTCGGGGTCGTGACAGCGACCGCCGAGCACGTCGATGCCTTCGACCCGAGTGACCTCGAGCTCATCCGCTTCATCGCCACGACGATCGCGCTCGATGTCGAGAACGTGCGGCTGCACCGCGTCGCGGTCACCGATCCATTGACCGGCACGTACAACCGCGAGTTCCTGCAGCAGCGGCTGCCGGCGGAGATCGAAGCGGCCATCGATCGCGATCGCCCGCTGTCGCTCGCGCTCGTCGATGTCGATCACTTCAAGGCGGTCAACGATCAGTACGGTCACGGCGTCGGCGACGTCGTGCTCGCGGAGGTCGCGCGCCGGTTGCGCAGCGCGATCCGCGGCGGTGACGTGCTCGTGCGCTACGGCGGCGAGGAATTCATCGCCGTGTTGCCGAAGGCCGACGCGGGCCGCGCGTGGGAAGTCGGCGAGCGTATGCGCCAGCGCGTGTGCGAGCGCGCGTTCGATGTCGGCGATGGGCTCGCGCTGCTGCTGCGCGTCTCGGTCGGGATCGCGCAGTGGCGGATGGGCGAGGACATGCCGGACCTGATCGAGCGCGCCGACATCGCGCTCTACGGCGCGAAGCAGCGCGGCCGCAATCGCGTCGAGGTCGCGCCGTGACCGACGACGATCCGCCGAAGCGACCACCGCGCCGACCGCGATCCGAGCCGAAGCCGGGGACCGAGCCGGACTCGACGAGCGGCGCACCGAACCCGACCGGCGACGCACCGAAACCGACCGCCGACGCGCCGAAGCCGACCGCCGACGCGCCGACGCGGGCCATGCCCGATCCGAGCACCGGCGCACCGAAGCGATCAGATCCGACGGCACCGAGGCAGCCCGTCGCCGCGCCCGACACCGCCGCCCCGTCGATCGATACCGCACCGACCGCCGAGCCACGGCAACCGGGACCTTCGGTCGAAGTCTCACCCGACGCGTACGCGCCCGTGCCGACGGCCGATCTACCCAGCGGCGACATGCGTCCGCTCGACACCGTGGCGCAAGTGCCCGATGTCCGCACGTTCGAAGCGGCCGCGCACGCCGGCGAGCCCTCGGCAGCCGCGCCCCCCGGTGATCGCGCAGGTGCGGGTGATCGTGCGGGCGCCGGTGATCGCGCCAGCTCTGCGAGCGGCGAGCGGGCGGGCATCGGCGCAGGCAGCCCGTGGTCGGTCGACTACGTGCCGACGCCGGTTCCGTTCGATGCGCCGACGCAGCCGACCGGTCCCGCGGCAACGAGCGCAGGCGACGAACCGATCTTGCCGGCGGCATACGACGAGAACGCGCTGCGCGATGCGGTCGGAGCGCCGTTTGCGAAGCCGTTTTCGAAGGCGAAGCGCAAGAAGCGCGAGCCGGTCGACGACGACGGCTTGCCCAGGCCGGCCGGCAAGCGCACGATCGCGATCGTCGCGCTGGCGATCATCGTCGGGCTCACCGTCGCGGGCTTCGTGTTGCTCGGTCGCGTGAACACCGCCCGCTTCGTGATCGAGTGCTCGGCCACGCAGGTCACGGCGGAGCAAGGGCGCGCCTTCCCGCCGTGGGGCTCGAATCCGCTCAGCGGTCCCGAGTGGAAACCGATCGCGCTGCCGGCGAACGCCGAGTGCAAGCCGCGCGAGACCGACGATCGCGCCGAGCTCGAACGCTGGTTCCTCGAGCTGCTGCTCGATCGCGCGAGCACCACGCTGACCGCTCGCGACCTGCTCGGGAGCGTGCAAGCCGACAAGCCGAATCCGCTCGACGTCGCGGCCGCTCACCTCAACCAAGCGCTGCTGCTGTCGCGTGCGCCGGAGCGCCGCGATCAACGCAAGGAAGTCGAACGCCTGCTCGGCGACGTGCAGTACTGGCGCGCGACGTTGCGGCTGCGTGATGCATCGGCGGCGCTGCTCGATGCGTCGCGCCAGTTCGATGCGGCGGCGGCGCAGCGACCTCGTCACGTCACCGATTCCGGCGAGTGGGCATCGTTCCTACGTAGGTTGACCGACGAGCTGCAAGCGGGCCCGGGCGGCGTGCTCGGTGCGCCCATCGGTCCGCAAGCGCCGAACGGTGAAGGGCCGACTGCGCCGATCGGCACTGCGTTACCGGTCGAGCCCGATGGGAGTGCGAGCGAGCCATCACCTTCCGCGCCACCGCCCGATGCGGGGCTACCGACCGGCGGCGTTCTGCTCTGAGTTGGCCACGCGCGTGCACTCCTCGATGTCGGAGGAAACATGGCTCGCAACATCGCCCTGCTTGTCGGAAGTCTTCGCAAGGACTCCATCACCCGTAAGGTCAGCAACGCGCTCATCGAGCTGGCGCCGAAGTCGCTCGCGATCGCGCATGTCGAGATCGGCAATCTGCCAATCTACAATCAGGACCTCGAGACCGACACACCGCGCGAATGGGTCGCGTTCCGCGAGCGCATCCGGCCGATGGATGGCGTCGTGTTCGCGACGCCCGAGTACAACCGCTCGATCCCCGGCGGGCTCAAGAACGCGATCGATGTCGGCTCGCGGCCGTACGGCAAGAGCGCGTGGACCGCCAAGCCATGCGGCATCATCAGCTGCTCGCCCGGCCAATACGGTGGCTTCGGTGCGAACCACCACCTGCGCCAGAGCTGCGTGTTCCTCGACATGCCGGTGATGCCGCAGCCCGAGACGTACGTCGCGCACGCCGACAAGATTTTCGGCGCCGACGGCAAGCTCGACGATAGGTCCCGTGGCTACCTCGAGAAGTTCATCACCGCGTTTGCGCGCTGGGTCGACCAGCTCGCACCCGCCGAGAAGAAGCAGTCGGCCGCCTGATTCTGCGCTACCGTTAACGCGATGCGGCTCCTCGTTGTCGTCGTCGCGCTCTTGCTCGGGTGTCGTGGTGAGCCCAAACCAGCGCCACCGAAACAACAACCGATGACGGAGCGCGCGTCCGTCGAAGCACAAGGCAGTGCCGCAGCCGACCCGTGGGCCGCGGAGCCGAAGTCCGACCCGAGCGATCCGCCGTCGTTCGGCGAACGCAAGAAGCTCGCCGATGAAGCGTGCCCGCTTGTCAAAGGTCCGTACTTCTACCGTATCGAGAAGGCCGGCAAGGTCTCGCACATCTTGGGCACGCGTCACGTCGGCGTCGCGCTCGACAAGATGCCCAAGCCGGTGCACGACGCGATCAGCTCCGCGAAGCTCGCCGTGTTCGAGGTCGCGCCGGGCGACGATTCCGACCTGCCCGAGCAGAAGATCGTGCTGCGCGACGCGCTCGGCCCGGATCTGCACAAGCGCTACCAGGTTCTCGTCGGCGAACACACGGCGCAGGCGCTCGAGAGCACGACGCCGAGCGTCGCGGTGCTCGCGATGATGGTGATGTACGAAGATCTCAGCGCGATGCTCGACGTCGAGATCCAGAATCGGTTCCAGGCGGCCAAGGTGCCGACGCGCGGCCTCGAGTCGAGCGAGTTCCAAGATCGCCTGCTCAACAAAGTGCTCGACCTGCGCATGCTCAAAGCGGCCGTGCAGCACACCGAAGATCGCGCCGAGCTGCAGACCGAGAGCCGCAAGGATCTCGCCGAATATTGTGCGGGCACCGACGACAAACCGGGCATGGACGACGAAATGCGCGCCGAGCTGCTCGCGTCCGGCTACACCGAAGCCGAGCTGCAAAAGATCGACGAAGAGATGGTGTTCGCTCGCAACACCGACTGGATCCCGAAGCTCGAAAAGATC
>DATDCH010000373.1:0-6883 GCA_036524455.1 Kofleriaceae bacterium
TCGCGCACGCGGGTGACAGCACGACTGCATCGCCCGCGACACACAGCTCGGTCGCGCGCTTGACGGCATCGTGCATGTCGCCGGCGTCGATCACCGGGTAGGTGACGCCGTGCTGCGCGGCGGCCTCGCGGATCAGCGGGCCGGCCTTGCCGATCAGGACGATGCCCTTGCACACGCCGTCGAGCGCTTCGAGCATCGGCTCGTACGAGCCCCCTTTGTCGACGCCACCGGCGACGAGGACGAGCGGGCGCGGAAAGCCTCGCACCGACGCGGCGACCGAGGCGACGTTCGTGCCCTTGCTGTCGTCGTAGTAGTAGATGTTGGCCTTGTCGCCGACCAGCTCCATGCGATGCGGCAATGGGCGATACGCGCGAGCGCCTGCGCGCACGGCGTCGGGTGGTAGGCCGAGCGTGCGCGTCGCGAGGTACGCGCACATCGCGTTCTCCATGTTGTGGTTGCCGACGATGATGAGGTCATCCATCGGGTAGCGCTCGTCTTCCCCGCCGGTCGGCGCAGGTCCGCCCGGCTCCATCTTCGGGGGCAGGCGCAGCACGATGTCCTTGCCGTCGAGGAATGCGCCGCGCTCGGCCTTCGCGCCGCGACGCGAGTCGAACGTGTAGAGCTGCGAGCGGATGCCTTTCGTCTCGCGCATCGTCCACTCGTCGGCGGCGTTTGCGATCGCGACATCGCCCGGCGTCTGCCAGTCCCAGATCCGGCCCTTCATCTCGGCGTAGCGCTCCATCGTACCGAACCGATCGAGGTGATCTTCGGTGACGTTCGTGAGCACGCCGGCGTTGGCGCGGAACGAGGTGCAGTTCTCGAGCATGAACGCCGCGACTTCGGCGACGATGAAACCGCCGGGGACGTTCGCCGGATGATCGACTGCATCGATCAGTGGCATGTTGCCGAGGTTGCCGCCGCAGAACGTGGGCCGGCCGGAGTGCTCGCACAGCTTGCCGGTGAGCGCGGTGGTCGTCGACTTGCCGTTCGTGCCGGTGATCGCGATCAGCAGGGCGCCTGGATCGAGGAAGCGATAGGCGAGCTCGATCTCGGCGATCACTTCGATGCCGGCGTTGCGCGCCGCGGTCATCTCGGGGAGCGTCGGCACACCGGGGGACATCACGACGAGATCGCTCGACGTGAACGTAGCGAGGTCGTGGCCGCCGAGCTGCCACGTGATGGGCACGCCATCGAGCATGCGCATCTGATCGGCGAGCTTATCGGCCGGTTTACCGTCGGTGACGATCACGCGCGCGCCGCGCTTCGCGCAGAACTTGGCGACCGCGACGCCCGTCAGCGCGAGGCCGACGACGACGACCTGCTTGCCTTCGAGGTTCATACGTCACCTCATCTTCAGCGTGCCGAGCGCGATGAGCGCGAGCAGCGCCGAGATCAGCCAGAACCGCACGATGATCTTCGGCTCGTCCCAGCCGAGCTCCTCGTAGTGGTGATGGATCGGAGCCTTCAAGAACACGCGCTTGCCGACGACTTTGCCATTCTCGACGCGCTTCGTCGCCTTGTATACGCCGACCTGGATGATCGCCGACATCGCCTCGACGACGAACAGGCCGCCGACGATCAGCAGCACGAGCTCGTTCTTCGTCAGCACGGCGAGCATGCCGAGCGCGCCGCCGAGGCCGAGCGAACCGACGTCGCCCATGAACACCTGCGCCGGATACGTGTTGTACCAGAGGAAGCCGATGCCGCTGCCGAACAACGCGGCCGCGAATACGGCGAGCTCCTCGGCACCTTCGATGTGCGCGACGTGCAGGTACTGCGCGATCGAGACCGGGCCTTGCGCGGTGAGCAGCGTCGTCGATACGCCCGCGATGTACGCGAGGATCATGAACACGCCCGCGTTCATGATCGAGGGGCCGATCGCGAGGCCGTCGAGACCGTCGGTGAGATTGACCGCGTTTGCGGTGCCGACGACGACGAACGCGCCGAAGATCGCGTACGCCCACGCCGGGATCACGAGGCCTTGCTCGTAGAAGTTCGTGAACGGGAGCTGCACGTGCAGCCGCACGTCCTCGCTCATCACGTTCGAATAGAACAGATAAGTCATCGCGGCGCCGGCGACCGCGAACTCGAGCATGAGGCGGAACTTGCCCGACAGGCCGGCCTTGTTGCGCTTCGTGAGCTTCGCGTAGTCGTCGGCAAATCCGATCGCGCCGAACGCGACCGTGACTGAGAGTGCGAGCCAGACGAGCTCGCTACGCAGGTCGCACCACAGCAGCGTCGAGACCGCGAGGCAGAACAGGATCAGCGAGCCACCCATCGTGGGCGTGCCGGCCTTCTTCTTGTGGGTCTGGGGGCCGTCATCGCGGATCTGCTCGCCGATGTGGCGCTTCTTGAGCCGCTCGATGAACCACGGACCGATCAGGAACGACAGCAGCAGCGCGGTGATGGCGGCGCACAGGATGCGCGTCGACGGGTAGCGGAACACGCGGAGCCAGCCGATGTGATCGGCGAACTGGCCGTAGAACAGATGGAACAACATCTACGGCGCACCCCAAGGGCACTTGTTTGGCTGGCGCCTCACGGCGTCTGCTCCTTCATCTCGTCGAGCACGCGCTCGAGCTTCATGCCGCGCGAAGCTTTGAGCAGGATCCAACCGCCGGACTCGGTGCGTGCAAGCGCGCGTTCTGCCGCGGCGCTGTGCGAAGCCGCGAGCTCGGCCTGCTTGCCGGCGGCGTCGACGACGTGCTTTGCCTGATCGCCGAGCGCGATCACGCCGATGCCGAGCTTCGCGGCGAGCTCGCCGATTTGTTTGTGCGCGGCCGGACCGTGGTCGCCGAGCTCGAGCATGTCGCCGAGCACCGCGATCGCGGGCAAACCGTGTGCTCGTTCGGCGAGCGAGTGCAGCGCGGCTGCCATCGAGGCCGGATTCGCGTTGTAGCAGTCGACGATCACCTTGCGGCCGCCGAGCTCGATCACCTCGCCGCGCATCGCGACCGGCAACGCGCGGGCGAGACCGGCGAGCGCCTGCACGACCGAAGCACCCGCTGCGTGGGCTGCGGCGAGTGCGGCGCACGCATCGATCGCGGCGTGCCTGCCGACGAGCTGGAGATGGAGCTCGTGCTTGTCACCGAACACGTCGAGGTGTGCGGTGCCGCCGGCGTCGGTGGGCTTGTAGTCGAGGATGCGCACGTCGGCGTCGCCTTCGCCGAACGTGACGTGGCGCGCCTTCGGCTGGTGCTGCTTGGCCCAGTACTCGAGGCGCGGGTCGCCGGCCGGCAGGATCAGGGTGCCGCCCGCGCGCAGGCCGATCCAGATCTCGGCTTTCGCTTGCGCGATCGCGTCGGTCGAGCCGAGCAGCTCGATGTGAGCCTCGCCGGCATTAAGAACGACGGCGATATCGGGTTCGGCGATCTTCGTCAGGTATTCGATCTGGCCGGCGCCGCGCATGCCCATCTCGACGACGCCGAACTGATGGAACAGGCGCAGGCCGAGCAGCGTGGTCGGCAGGCCGGTCTCATTGTTGAGCGAGCCTTCGGCGGCGTGGGTGGTGCCGGCCATCGCGAGCGCCGAGCGCGTGAGCTCTTTGGTGGTGGTCTTGCCGGCCGAGCCGGTGATCGCGACGATCTTGCCCGGCCATGCGCGACGATGTGCGCGCGCGATCTTGCCGTACGCGATGCGCGTGTCTTCGACGACGATCGCCGCTGTGCGCAGCGAGCGCAGCTCGGGTGCGAGCAGGTCGGGCGCCGCGGCGGGAGCCCAGCGTTTGCCCTCGCGATCGACCATCACGACGGTCGCGCCGGCCTTGATCGCATCGAGACAGAACCGATGGCCATCTAGCTTGTCGCCGCGGATCGCGACGTACAGGGCGCCGGGTGCGACTGCGCGGCTATCGATCGTGTAGCGATCGCACATCACGTTCGCATCGCCGATCACTTCGCCACCTGCATCGCGCGCAAGACCTGCGACGAGCCGTTGCTCGCGTTCGGTGGCAGCCGTGGCAGCTTCCTCGCGATCGTCGAAGTGATTCTTCGTGGTGCCGATGATCTGGTAGTCCTCGTGGCCCTTGCCAGCAATCACGACGACGTCGCCCGGCGTCGCTTCCGCGATCGCTGCACGGATCGCGGCGCGGCGATCGACGTCGACGAAGAACGGCTTCGGCACGCCCGGCAGGATCTGGTCGATGATCGCGCGCGGGTCCTCGGTGCGCGGGTTATCGCTCGTGACGACGGCGAGGTCGGCGAGCTCGGTCACCGCGGCGCCCATCTTCGGGCGTTTCGTCGGATCGCGATCGCCACCGCAGCCGAACACGCAGATCAAGCGGCGGCGGGTGAGCGGGCGCACCGCGGTGAGCACGTTGCGCAGCGCATCCGGCGTGTGCGCGTAGTCGACGAGGATGTCGAGCTCGGCGGGGTTCGCGACGCGCTCGACGCGGCCGGGCACACCCTTGAGCGCGGCGATGCCGGCGGCGATCGCTTCGTGTGGCAGCTGCAGCGCCTCGGCGATGCCGGTCGCGAGCGCGAGGTTCGCGACGTTGTACTGACCGATCAGCGGCTTCGCTGCGAGCGCGACATCACCGCGAGGCGTTGCAAGTGTGGCGGTGATGCCTTTGACCGTCGACTCCTGGAACGTGACGCGCACGTCGGCGATACGGCGCTCGACCGACACGCGCAGCGTTGCGGTGTGTCGGCCGTCGACCGCACCGGCCATGTCCTCGCCGTACGAATCGTCGACGTTGATCACCGCCGTGCCGCCGCGCAGATGATCCGCGAACAGCCGCTTCTTCGCGTCGCGGTACGCCTCCATCGTGCCGTGCACGTCGAGATGATCTTGCGTGAGGTTCGAGAACGCACCGACCTTGAAGGCGATGCCGGCGAGCCGATCCATCGCGAGCGCGGCAGACGACACCTCCATCACGACGTGCGTGCAGCCCGCCTCTTTCATCGCGGCGAACGTCTCGTGCAGCACCTGCGGCGTTGGTGTCGTGTACGGCGCGTCGTAGCTCTTGCCGCCCCAGCGATACGACACGGTGCCGATCACGCCCGGCTTGTGACCCGCCGCTTCGAGGATGCTCTCGACGAGGTACGTGGTCGTGGTCTTGCCGTTCGTACCGGTGATGCCGATCAGCGTCATGCCCTCGGCCGGCGCGCCGAGCAGGCGGCCGACTAACCCGCCGAGCACGCGAGCCGTCGAGGGCACCACGACCTGCGGCACCTTCGCGTCCACCTCGTGATCGACCACGATCGCTGCGGCACCGCGTTCCACCGCGGTGGCGACGAACGCGTGACCGTCGCTGCGGATTCCCTTGACCGCAACGAACAGGTCACCGGGCTCGACCTTGCGCGAGTCATCGCGGACAGCGCGGATCTCGACGTCGTCGTCGCCCCCGGATGGGGCGACGCGCGCGCCTTCGAGTCCCTCGATGAGCTGCCGCAACTTCATGCTTAATGAACGCGCAGCCTCCCTGATTTCGTGCAGCAAAACAAGAGTCGCTAGCGGCCCGAAATCCTCCGAGCGTCGTCGGAGAACGTCAGTTTGACGCGACCCGCATTCGTGGTCGGTCCTGGCGCAGGATCTTGCTCGATGACCTGACCCGAACCGACGACCTCCACGTCGAGGCGCAACTTGCGCGCCTCGTCGAGCGCACGCCCGACGCCCATGCCGTGGAAGTCGGGAATCTGGATCGCGGCCGGATCGACCTCTGGCTCTGGCGCGACGGGTTCCGGCTCCGGCTCAGGAACAGGAGCGACGACCTTCTTGGGCTTCGGCACGTACTGGTTCCCCCAGCGATCGAACGGCAGTGGCTTGCCGTCGACGCCCAGCTTCAGCGGCTTCCCGTCGGGACCGAGCGGGATGATCTTCTCGCCCGGCACGCCGAGGTAACGGAGCGCTTCGCTCGCGACGCGGCCGAATACAGGGCCGGCGACCTTGCCACCGTAATAATCGCCGCCGTTCGGCTCGTCGACGAGCACGACGATCGCGAGGCGTGGGTTATCGATCGGCGCGAGCCCCGCGAACGACGACAAGTAACGGTTCTCCGCGTAAGCCCGCAGTGCGTGATCATACTTGTGAGCGGTGCCGGTCTTGCCGCCGCAGCGGAAACCGGGCACGGCGATGCCGGCGGCGGTGCCCCCGAGCGTGCCGGGACCTTGCGCCCGCTCGAACACCGACGCGAGCATCGCCATCATCTCCGCCGCAACTTTCGGCGAGACCATCTGCCGCGGTTCGGCGTTGCCGCGGTACACGACCGTGCCCTCGCCATCGACAACCTCCTCGACGATACGCGGCGCGCGATAAACGCCGCCGTTGCCGAGCGCGGCGAGCGCGGCCGCGATCTGTAGCGGCGTGACCGTGAGGCCGTAGCCGAACGCCATCGTCGCGAGCTCGGACTCGCGCCAGGTCGAGCCGGGGCGCATCTTGCCGGCGACCTCGCCGGGAAGCTCGATGCCGGTCTCGGCGCCGAACCCGAATTTCTTGAAGTACGCGTGTGTCGTCTCGCTGCCCATGCGCAGCGCGATCCGTGCGGCGCCGATGTTCGACGAGACCTTGATGATGTCGCTCGTCGTCAGATACGGCTCCGGGTGAACGTCGGTGATCGGGCGCACGCGCCCGCGCACCTTGAAGCCGTTGCCGGTCACGAAACCCGTCGTCGGCTTCACCACGCCGTGCTCGAGTGCGGCGGCGACGGTGAACACCTTCAGCACCGACCCCGCCTCGTACGCGTCCGTGACGGCACGGTTTCGCGCCCCGTGCACGTTCTTGCCGTTCGGATCGAACGTCGGGTAGCTCGACATCGCGAGCACCTTGCCGGACTGCACGTCGAGCACGACGACGACGCCGTTCTTCGCTTGGTTCTTCGTCACCGACTCCGCGAGTGCCTCGTCGGCGATCGCTTGGATGCTGCGGTCGAGCGTCAATCGCACGC
>DATDCH010000374.1:0-2733 GCA_036524455.1 Kofleriaceae bacterium
TGCGCGCGGCCGACCTCCTCACGCGATTTGCAGGCGTGCGCGAACGCTCGCTGCGCATTTGCGCGCCGCTGAGCGCGGAGGACGCACAGGTCCAGTCGATGCCCGACGCCAGCCCCGCGAAATGGCATCTCGCGCACACGACGTGGTTCTTCGAGACGTTCGTGCTCGCGCGCCTCGGTGAAGCGCCGCTCGATCCTGGGTTTGGATTCCTGTTCAACAGCTACTACGAAACTGTCGGCGCGCATGTCGATCGCGCCCGGCGAGGCCAGTTGACACGGCCCGCGCTCCAGGTCGTGCACGCGTATCGCCATGCGATCGACATCCGCATCGAGGACGTGCTCGAGGCCAAGCCCGATGCCAAGACGCTGGCACTCGTCGAGCTCGGCGTCCATCACGAGCAGCAGCACCAGGAGCTGATGCTCACCGACATCAAGCACGTGCTCGGCACGCAGCCGCTGCGTCCTGTGTATCGTCCCGACCTCGCGCGGCCGGCGAGCGCGAGCATCGAGCAGAGCAGCTGGGTCGCGTTCGACGGTGGCGTCGTCGAGATCGGTGCGATCGGTGCGGATGAGGGCTTCGCGTACGACTGCGAGCGCCCGCGTCATCGCGTGCTGCTCGCGCCATACAAGCTCGCGACGCGGCCGATCTGCAACGCGGAAGTGCTCGCGTTCATCCACGATGGTGGCTATCGCGAGCCGCGCCTCTGGCTCAGCGACGGGTGGGCACTCGCCCGCAGCGAAGACTGGCAAGCGCCACTCTACTGGGAAGCGCAAGACGGCCAATGGCTGCAGTACGCGCTCGGCGGCGTGCGCGAAGTCGATCCGGCGGAGACCGCGTGTCACCTCAGCTGCTACGAAGCCGATGCGATCGCGCGGTGGGCAGGCGCGCGCCTCCCCACCGAAGCCGAGTGGGAGCACGCGGCCGCGCAGGCCGAGGTCGCCGGCAACTTTGCCGACGACGACTGCCTCCACCCGGCTGCAGCGCGCCCCAGCGAAGGTCTGCGCCAGCTCTACGGCGACGTCTGGGAGTGGACGCAGAGCGCGTTTGCTCCGTATCCCGGCTTTCGTCCGCTCAC
The DNA here is from genome assembly GCA_036524455.1 of Kofleriaceae bacterium. Classification (GTDB taxonomy): domain Bacteria; phylum Myxococcota_A; class Polyangia; order Haliangiales; family Haliangiaceae; genus JABFXX01. Next base: position 1,076 of record DATDCH010000374.1, read on the forward strand.
CGGCGCGATCGGCGAATACAACGGAAAGTTCATGGCGAATCAGCGCGTGCTGCGCGGCGGTTCTTGCCTCACCCCGCGCGACCACATGCGCGCGAGCTACCGCAACTTCTTTCCGCCATCGGCGCGCTGGCAAATGACCGGCGTGCGGCTGGCGATGGATGGAGACCTGTCATGAGTGTTGTCGCACGTGCACGAGTCGCCGCAGATGACGTCCTCGCGGGCTTGCTCGCGAATCCCAAGCGCCTGCCATGCCGGCTGCTCTACGACGAGCACGGCGCACAGCTGTTCGACCAGATCACGCAGACCGAGGATTACTACCCGACCCGCGTCGAGCTGCGCCTGCTCGATGACTGCTTGCCCAAGATCGCGGCCGAGGTCGGCGTCGCCGCACGCGTGATCGAGCCGGGCAGTGGCGCGGGCATCAAGACCAAGCGCCTGCTCCGCGCGCTCGACCAGCCCGCTTCGTACATCGCGATCGATGTTGCGCGCGAAGCGCTCGACTACTCCGCGCGCGTGCTGCGCGCCGAGCATCCTCAGCTCGATGTCCACACGATCGTCGGCGACTTCACGCGTTCGTTCGCACTACCCGCGCCACGCCGGCTCGTCGGCCGCACGCTCGTGTTCTTCCCGGGCTCGACGATTGGCAACTTCGAGCCGCACGACGCGGTCGCATTCCTCGGCGGTCTGCAACGCAGTGCCGGTGCGAACAGTCGCCTCGTCCTTGGTGCAGATGGCACGCGCGAGCTCGCGGTCGTCGAACGCGCCTACAACGATCTCGAGGGCGTCACCGCCGATTTCAACAAGAACGTGCTCGCGCACCTCAATCGCGCACGCAACACGAACTTCGATCTCGACGCGTTCGAGCACCGCGCGATCTGGAACGAGCGCCACTCGCGGATCGAGATGCGCTTGATCTCGACGCGCGACCAGCAGGTCGACCTCGACGGCACGACGATCGAAATCGCCGTCGGCGAGCCGATCATCACCGAGTACTCCTACAAGCATTCACTACCCGCCATGCGCGCACTCCTGCGCGCCGCAGGTTGGCAAGTACGCGAGGTCTTCACCGGAAAAGAGCAGCCGATGCGGCTGTGGCTATGCGAGCCCTGCGGCGTGTAAAGTCCGGCCTCCATGGCCAAGTCAGATTCGCCGCTCGTCCAGGCCGCTACTCAGTTCGATGAGGAGCTCGCCATTTATGCCCGTCTAGGCGAGCTCTTCCTCAAGACGCCGCTGACGACGCTCAAGCACCTCGAGCGCGCCAATCAGACGCTGGGCGAAATCGCCGACTGCGAACAGCGCCTCTCCGACGCGGGCAAGCGGCTCATCGAGGCGCTGACCGGCGCGCGCCAAAAGCAGGAGCAGCTATCGCAAAGCGTCGTGGATTACGCACCCACCGTGCAGGGGCGCAACACGAAGCTGCGCGAGCTGATGGCCGCGATGGGCGAGCTCGCCACCGACGTGCAGAGCGTCAACTCGCTCGTGCTGCAGAAGAACGGCGACCAAGCGGCGGATGCGTCGAAGCCCGATCCGGGCGATGTCTCCGCGAAGGTGCTCGCGCTCTCCGAGCGCGCCGAGAAGCTGGCCGACACGTGCCGCGAGGCCGAGTTCGCCGAGCTCGCCGAGCAAGCGCACTCGCTGCACCAGCGGCTCAAGGCGAT
>DATDCH010000375.1:0-15367 GCA_036524455.1 Kofleriaceae bacterium
CGGACAACCTGCAATGATGGGCGGCCAGTTTGGCGGAGGATGTCCTCCCGGCGGATGCGGACGCGGATTCGGACGCAGCCCCTCGGTCGATGTTTCGGTCGCCACGGGTTAGCCAACTCGCAGCTGCACGAGATGCACCTGCAAGCCTGACGGTTCGACCGCGGCGCTGTTTGTTCGTTGTTTGACACGGCTTCGTCGAACAGTGAATGGGCAGCGCCGCGGTTCGATACCAAGGGGCAACCAGCGCGTAGCCAGCGAGCGTGACCGGCGTCGAGTCAGCACGCGCTGACCGGCTACATCATGCTCATCGCTTCGAACGCGCTTTGCTCGCCGACTTCTTCGCGGCGGGCTTCGCTTTCGCCGTCGCCTTCGTCTTCGATTTCGATGACGGCTTCGGCGGCACCTTCGCCTTCGCCTTCGCTTGCGCCTTCGCCTTCACCTTCGCTTGCGCGTTCACCTTCGGCTGCGCCTTCGCCGGCACCTTACGCACGACGCGCGCGGACGTCGACGTCGACGCGCCGCGCTTGACGACGGGCTTCTGCGTGGGACGGATCTGTGGCTGGGGATGGATCTGGATCAGCTCGCACGGCAGGTCGGCGTCGCGCAGCGCGGACATCAGCTCGACGTCGTTGAGCTGTGCGTTGACCGCGAGGTACGCGCGACCGGGTTCGCCTTTGCGCGGGCCCCATGCGCCTTCGCAAACCACGTCGCGCTCGGCGCACGCGTGCGCGAGCTCGCCGAATACATCACCGGCGTCGGGATGCGGCGCGTAGTCGAGGATCATCGCCCAGCGTCCGCCGTCTTCCGCGATGCGCGTTCCGATCTCCGGCCATGGCACGCCGGCGCGATCCCACGTCGGGAATCCGTCGGGTACCGGCGAGACGACGACGGTGTCGCCCCACGTCGGCTTGGCGTGCATGAACGGCACGTTGATCAGGCGGACTCTGCGCGCGCCTGAAGGTCCGAGCGCCGGACCGAGGTCGACGGCCCACGGCGTTTCGGTGTCGACACCTTGGTTGGTGAGGCAAACCTTGATCTGCTGCGGCTTCGCCATGCGTGATTCTATTCGACCTCTCGTGGTTTGAGATCGCCGAGCGATGCACCGAGCTGTTCGGGCAGCGAGCGTTCGGCGAATTGTGCGGCGGCGCGGATCGCGCTGGCGATCGCAGCGGCGTCGCTGCGGCCATGCGCGATCACGGCGGGCTTGGTCACGCCCGCGAGCAGTGCGCCGCCGATTTCGGTGTAGTCGATGCGCTTCGCGAGCCCGCGCAGCGCCGGCGCGACGAGCGCGGAGCCGAGCCGTGCGAGCGGCGTTTTCTCGAGCTCCTGGCGCACGAGGCCGAACAGGCCTTCGGCGATGCCTTCGCAGGTCTTGAGCACGACGTTGCCGGTGAAGCCGTCGGTGGCGATCACGTCGACGACGCCGCGAAACAAGTCACTGCCCTCGACGTAGCCGATGAACTGGAACGCGCCCGTTGCCGCGGATAGCAGCGCGTGTGCTTCGCGCGTGAGCGCGTTGCCCTTGCCCGGCTCGACGCCGTTGGAGAGCAGACCGAGGCGCGGGCGCGCGCGGCCGTGCACGACGCGGTCGTAGGCCGCACCGAGCACGCCGAATTGCGCGAGGTGCGCAGGTTTGGGCTCGACGTTTGCGCCCGCGTCGCACAGCACGAGTGGGCCTGCGGGCGTGGGAAGTACCGTGACGATCGCAGGCCGCTCGACACCGGGGAGCCGACCGAGCACGAACAGCGACGTCGCGAGCAGTGCGCCGCTGTTGCCGGCCGACACGACGGCATCGCCTTGCGCAGCAGCGACGCGATCGACCGCGACGCGCATCGACGAGTCTGGCTTTTGGCGAAACGCTTGGCCGGGATGGTCGTGCATCGTGACGACCTCACTGGCGTGCACGATGTCGATGCGATCGCGCAGCTCGTCACCGAGCAGCGCTTCGAGGCGCGGCGCATCGCCGACGAGCGTGATGCGAAGCGCGTCGTGCGCACGTGCGGCGCGCACGGCGCCAGCAACTTCAGGCGCGGGCGCGCGATCGCTGCCCATTGCATCGACCACGACTCGCACGCGGCGAGACTAGCCGATGCGCGCGACGATTACTGGCCCAAGGCCGATCGCCGCCGATCGTCGCAGTGAATGCGGGCTACTCTTCAGCGGCGGGCTTGGCGATCACGGTCTCGCCGCGATACTGGCCACACGCCATGCAGACGCGATGCGGAATCTTGGGCGCAGCGCAGTTCGGGCAGGCCTGAACCGCCATGTGGTTCTCGCCTGACTTCTTCATCCACGCCGAGCGTTGCTGGGCGGTGCGGGCGGGGCCGCGACGTCGTTTTTGCAGTGCCATTGGGAGACTCCGGGACGGGCTTTGTGCCAGGTCACGAGGGCAATTTCAAGCCCTTGAGTGCAGCCAGCCGCGGGTCGATGGGTTTCTCGCAGCTGCAGGTGCTTGTATTTCGGTCGATCCCGCACTGGGGACACAGGCCCTTGCAGTCCTCCGTGCAGAGCGGCGCGTAAGGGACCGCGAGCACGAATTGCTCGCGAAACAGCGGCTCTAGGTCGATCTTTTCGCCGTCGTACGGGAACAGGTCGAGGTCGCCGTCGACAACTTCGGCCCCGTCTTCGCTCGGGGTTTCGGCGGCATCCTCTTGCGGCATCTCGCCGGGCGGCATGAACGTGACCCGCAGCGTCTCGTCGAGCACGAGCTTCACCGGGCCGACGCAGCGGCTGCACGCGACCATCAGGTGGCCCTTGAACGTCCCGGCCGCGAACGCGTGCGTGCCATCGGCGTAGAGCTCGAGATCCGCGTGGCCCTCGCCGGCTTGCGGATCGCCGTCGGGCGCGCCGAGCGCGTCGCGCATCGGCAGCCCTTTGAGCCAATCGCCGACGAGCGTGGCTGGTATGTCGAACTGACGGTGAACCGGTAGCTCACGGGCCAGCACGACGAACGGAGAAGAAGCTTCCTTCACCATGACGAAGGGCGCGAGTATAGGAATGCGATCTCGAGTGTCAAGCCGGCGCTTTTGGATAGGATGCTGCGCGATGCGAGCGTTTCTCGTCGGAATCTGTGTTCTCGCGGCGTGCGGCGACGACGGCGTGTCGACCGAGCCCATCACGTTCGGCGCGATGGGCCCGCTCGCCGGCGACGCCGGGCGCGGCGGATTTCGGTTCGGCGCCGCGACTGCCGCGACGCAGATCGAAGACATGAACACGCGCACCGATTGGTACGCGTGGACCGCGCCCGCATCGCTCGGTGGTCTGGGCAAGGGCACGTTCGTCGGCGATGCGGTGCGGGGCTACTCGAAAGCACTCGACGACGTTCAGCTCGTCAAGACGATGGGCCTCGACAGCTATCGATTCTCGATCGAGTGGGCACGCATCGAGCCGATGCGCGACGTGATCGACGAAGCAGCCATCACGCACTACCGCGATCAATTGATGGCGCTCAAGGCACTCGGCATTCGCCCGCTCGTCACGCTCCATCACTTCTCGAATCCGGTGTGGGTCGCCGATCCGCGCCTGGCTTCGTGCGCAGCCGGCCCGACCGACGACAACCTGTGCGGGCTCGGTCATCCGCAAGGCGGCGCGCTCGTCGTCGAAGAGATGGCGGAGCACGCCGCGTTGATCGGTGCGCGGTTCGGTGATCTTGTCGACGAGTGGGGCACGCTGAACGAACCGGTGAACTACCTGATTGCCGCGTACGGCCTCGGAATCTTTCCGCCCGGCCGGATGACGATCTTCCAGCTGCTGACCGACTTCGTGCCCGTGCTGCGCGACTACATCGCGGCGCACGCAAAGATGTACGACGCGCTCAAGGCGAGCGACACGATCGATGCCGACGGCGATGGCGATCCGGCCGTCGTCGGCCTGTCGCTCTCGGTCGCCGACTGGCAGCCGTCGCGCGGGAACTCGCCGTCAGACCGCGAGGAGGACCGCGCGGCGCGCGAGCGTCTCGTTTACCTGTTCCACTTCGCGTTCATCGACGCGCTCCGCGACGGCACGTTCAACTCGCAGCTGATCGGCACGCCCGACGAGCAGCATCCCGATTGGACAGGCCGCATCGACTGGCTCGGCATCCAGTACTACTTCCGCGCGGGCGTGTCGGGTGCGAACCCGGTGATCCCGGCACCCGTCTCGCTCACACCGTGCACGAACGGCATCGACTTCGGCGCGTGCTTGCAAACCACGAACGACACGTTCTGCGTGCCGCAGATGGGCTACGAGTACTGGGCCGACGGGATTCGCACGATCCTGATCGACTTCAAGCTGCGCTATCCGGATCTCCCGCTGGTGGTAAGCGAAGCGGGCATCGCGACGGACGTCGGAGCGCGGCGCGCCGAGAATGTGGTGCGCACGCTCGAAGCGATCGCGCGCGCTCGCGACGAGAACGGCGTCGACGTGCGCGGCTACTACCACTGGAGCCTGACCGACAACTTCGAGTGGGCCGAAGGCTACGAGCCGCACTTCGGGCTCTACCGCGTCAACTACGACACGTACGATCGCAGCGCGACCACGGGTGCCGACGTGCTCAACACGATCGCACACGCGCGCAGCGTCACGGCGGATCAGCGCAAGCAGTACGGCGGGCTCGGCGCGATGACGCCCGAAGGCGTCGAGACCGACAAGTTCTGCTCGCAGGTGAAGTAGTCAGCGCGGCATCGCGCGCGCCAGATCACCGACGAGCGCGCCGACCCGAGCCGGCGCGCCTGCAGCCGAACCTGCAGCGACCTGATCGACGAGCGCAGAGCCGACGACAACGCCATCCGCGATCGCCGCGAACCGCGCCGCATCGGCCGGCGTGCGAATGCCGAAGCCGACTGCGACCGGCGCGTGCGATGCATTGCGAATCAGCGCGAGTCGCGCGGGTTCGACGGGCGCCGCGGCGCGCACGCCGGTCACGCCGGTCAGCGAGATGTAATAGACGAACGGTGGCTTGAACGCGCCGAGCCGGGCGATCCGATCCGGCGTCGACGTGGGTGCCACGAGCGGGATGACATCGATGCCGCGCGCCGCGAGCGGGGTGGCGAGCTCGGCGAGCTCGTCGATCGGCAGATCGACGGTGAGCACCGCATCGACGCCGGCCTTCGCAGCGCGTGCTGCAAACGCAGCCGTGCCCATCACGAACACCGGGTTGTAGTAGCCGAACAGCACGATCGGCGTCTCGATGCCGCGCTTGCGGAGCTCGGCGACCGCGTCGAGCGCAGCCGGCAAGCTGCCCCCGGCCTCGAGCGCGCGCTCCATCGCGCGTTGAATCGACGGCCCGTCGGCAGATGGATCGGAGAACGGGACCCCGAGCTCGATCACGTCGGCGCCCGCGCGGCATGCCGCTTCAACGACCGCGATCGACGTCTGCGGGTCGGGGTCGGCGAACGTCAGGTACGCGACGAGCGCAGCGCGCTTCTCGGCCGCTGCGCGATCGAACGCCGCGCGTAATCGAGTCACGACTGCCTCTGCGCGACGGCGTTCGTCGCGGCGCGACTCGACGCGCTACGCCTTTTCGCGGGACGGCTCACGACTGCCTCCGCTGCGCGATCGTGACCATATCCTTGTCGCCGCGGCCGGAGAGCCCGACGATGATCACTGGATCGGGCTTACCGAGCGCGCGCTTCACCTCGTCGAGCGCGGCGACCGCGTGCGCGGTCTCGAGCGCACACAGGATGCCTTCGCTGCGCGCGAGCCGCTCGAGCGCGGCGAGCGCTTCGTCATCGGTGCGCGACATGTAGGTGACTGCGCCGGTCTCTTTCCAGTACGCGTGCTCGGGTCCGACGCCCGGATAGTCGAGACCCGCACTGATCGAGTGCGCGTGCGCGATCTGGCCGAGCTTTGCATCGTCGGTGTGCGTGAGCACGTAGCTCTTGCTGCCGTGCAGCACACCGACGCGACCCGCGCCGAGCGTCGCCGCGTGGCGCCCGCTCGCGACACCCTCGCCTGCCGCTTCGACGCCGAACAGCTTCACGCCGGCGACACCGACGAACGGCGCGAACAGACCGCCCGCGTTCGAGCCACCGCCGACGCACGCGATCAGTGCGTCGGGCAAGCGACCCGCTTGCGCCTGGATCTGCGCGTGCGCCTCGCGGCCGATCACGGACTGTAGGTCACGCACCATCCACGGGTAGGGATGCGGGCCGGCGACCGAGCCGATGAGGTAGAACGTGTCGCCGACGTTGGTGACCCAGTCGCGCAGCGCTTCGTTCATCGCGTCTTTGAGCGTGCGCGTGCCGCTCGACACGGAGTGCACCTGCGCGCCGAGCAGCTTCATGCGCTCGACGTTGAGCGCTTGGCGCACGACGTCCTCGGCGCCCATGTAGATCTCGCACGGCAGACCGAACAGCGCGGCGACCGTCGCGGTCGCGACGCCGTGCTGGCCGGCGCCGGTCTCGGCGATCAGACGGCGCTTGCCCATCCGGCGCGCGAGCACGGCCTGGCCGATGCAGTTATTGATCTTGTGCGCGCCGGTGTGATTGAGGTCCTCGCGCTTGAGATAGACCTGCGCACCCACGTCGGCCGACAGCCGGCGCGCGTGATAGAGGCGCGCCGGCCGGCCGACGTAGTCAGCGAGCAGGCCGTCGACTTCGGACCAGAACGTCGCGTCGCGGCGCGCGGTCCGCCACGCGGCTTCGAGCTCGTTGATCGCGGGCATCAGTGTCTCGGCGACGTACTGGCCGCCGAACTCGCCAAAGCGACCGTTGGTCGGCTCGGGGAGCTTGGCGATTTCGTCCGCGGTCGACATCACCCTTCGGTACCACGCTCGCGGTTCGGCTGCGAGTCAGCGCGCGTGCATGAGGCGCAGTCGCGACGCTAGCCGACGAGACGGGCGGCGCCGATGAACGCATCGAGCTTCCCCGGATCCTTGATGCCGGGCGCGACCTCGACGCCGCTCGCGACATCGATCGCCCACGGCTCGACGGTCTGGATCGCGCTCGTCACGTTTTCGGGTGTGAGGCCGCCTGCGAGCACGAACTTGATCTTCGGGTAGCGCTCGCGCGCTTCGCGGGCGAGTCGCCAGTCGAAGCTCGCGCCGGCACCGCCGCGGCCCGGGGTGGGCGCGTCGAGCAGCAGCGCTTCTGCGGGCCACACATCGAGTGCGGTCAAATCGCGCTGCGATCGGATCGGCAGCGCCTTCCACACCGGGCGATAGACCGCGAGCGAGATGCGTTTGACGAGGTCTGGCGTCTCGTCGCCGTGCAGCTGAATGATGTCGATGTCGACGCTCGACACGATCGCTTGGATCTCGTCGATCTCGGCATCGACGAACACGCCGACGATCTTCGCATTGCCCGTCGAGCGCAGCACCGATGCAATCATCGGCGCGCGCTCGGGCGCGAGGTAGCGCTTCGACTTGGGCCAGAAGTTGAGGCCGACGAAGTCTGCGCCGCCCGACGCGACGCGCGCGGCATCGTCGGGAAGCGTTACGCCGCAGATTTTGATGCGCGTCATGACGTCAGCTCGCGGAGCATCGCACGCGCGCGGTCAAGACAACAGCTCGCGCAGTGCTGCGCCCGGCGATGGTGCGCGCATCAGATGTTCGCCGACCAACACGGCGTGCGCGCCGGCCTCTCCCAGCGCGCGAACGTCGGCTGCGCTACGAATCCCGCTCTCACCGACGAGCACGGTCGCGGGCGGCACGCGCGGTGCGATCTGCGCGGTCAGCGTCATGTCCATCGTGAACGTGCGGAGGTCGCGATGATTGACGCCGATCAGTGTCGCGCCGGCCGCGACAGCGATGTCGGCCTCGCGCAGATCGTGTACTTCGACCAGCGCGTCGAGCTGGTAGCTCGTCGCTGCCGCGTGGAGCTCGGCGAGCTCGCGCTCGGTGAGTGCGGCGACGATGAGCAGCACCGCGTCCGCGCCCGCCGCGCGCGCCTCGGCGACCTGATACGCATCGACGACGAAGTCTTTGCGCAGCAGCGGCAGCGCAACGCGCTCGCGCACGCGCGCGAGGAATCCGAGGTCGCCTGCGAAGAACTGCTTGTCAGTGAGCACGGAGATCGCGGCGGCACCACCATCGGCGTACTCGGCGGCGATCTGGGCGGGATCCGCGTCGGGACGAATCGGTCCCGCCGACGGCGATGCGCGCTTGATCTCGGCGAGTACCCGCACCGGCGCTCCAGCGGGCCGGCGCAGTGCGGCGGTGAACGAGCGGACCGGCGGCGCTGTGCGTGCCGCCCCATCGACATCGGCGAACGAGCGCGCGGCGCGTGCGGCGGCGACCTCGTCGCGCTTTACCGCGAGGATCTTGTCGAGGATCGTCATGCGCGCTCGCCCCCGCGCGCACGGTTCGCTCGGATCTTGTCGAGGATCGTCACGCGCGCTCGCCCCCGCGCGCACGGTTCGCTCGGATCTCATCGAGGATCGTCAACGCGGCCTACTCCACTCCGGCAAACGCGCTGGGCTCGAGCGCCATCAGCTCGCGCCAGTCGTTCGGATCGGCGACGTCCTGGCTGAGCTCGCGCCACTTGTGCAGCACCAGCCGCGCCGCGCCGTCCTGCACGCTCGCGGCCGCTCGCTTGTACTGCTCGGGGAGGCGCGCCGCCTCGAGCCCGCCCGACTCGAGCAACTCGAGGCCGAGCGCGGCGGTCATCGCGCCGGCGCGCAGCACCGCTTCGAGTGGCTCGCCGCGCCCGACACCGTGACCCGCGAGCACTTTGCGCAGGATGCCCGCGTTGTGCGGAGCATCGCCGCCGGCGAGCCCTTCCGGATCGAGCTCGCCGACGCCGAATGTCTTGGGCGCGATCGCGAGCACGCGCACGCCGCCTTCGTCGGCGTCCCACAGCGCCACGTGCGTCTCGCCCCGCACGGCAATCTCGTCGAGGCCGCCCGCGCCGTGCACGACCGCCGCGCGGCGCAGGCCGAGCGCGCCGAGCGCTGCTGCGACCGGCTCGCACCAGCGTCGATCGTAGACGCCGACGACTTGATGCTTCACGTTCGCCGGGTTCGTCAGCGGCCCGAGCAAGTTGAAGATCGTGCGAGTGCCGAGCTCCTTGCGCGGACCGCCGGCGTGGCGCGTCGCTGCGTGAAAGCGCGGCGCGAACGCGAACCCGATGTTCGCCATTGCCATGCAGCGCTCGACGATCTTTGGATCCGCGTCGGTGCTGACGCCAAGTGCCTCGAGCACGTCGGCGGAGCCGCACTTCGACGACTGCGCGCGATTGCCGTGCTTCGCGACCACGCCACCGCACGCGGCGATCAAGATCGCGGCCAGCGTCGACACGTTGATCGTGCCCGCGCCGTCGCCGCCGGTGCCGCACGTATCGATGCCACGCTCGGGATGCGGGCACACCAGCGGCGTCGCGCGGCTACGCATCGCGGCCGCAGCACCGACCAGCTCGTCGACCGCCTCGCCCTTCGCACGCAGCGCGACGAGCAAGCCGCCGATCTGCGCGGCGGTCGCTTGGCCGTCCATGATCTGACCGACGACCTCGGCCATCTCGGCGCGCGATAGGTCCTGCTTGTCGAGCGCGCGGCCGATCGCGCGAACGATGGCAACCGTCATACGACGGCTCCCATCGTCTCCCTGACACGGGGGGCAACTGTCATCGCGCGCGCTCCAAGAAGTTCGCGAGCAGCACCTTGCCCGCGGTCGTCATGATCGACTCGGGATGGAATTGCACGCCCTCGACGAGGTGCTGCTTGTGGCGCACGCCCATGATCTCGTCCTCCCACGTCTTCGCCGTGATCTCGAGTGAGTCGGGCATCGAGTCGGGCGCGATGACGAGCGAGTGGTAGCGCGTGGCGACGAACGGGTTCTCGACGCCCGCGAACAGCCCCTTCTCGTCGTGAAAAATCTTCGAGGTCTTGCCATGCATGATGCGCGGCGCGCGCACGATGCGACCGCCGAACACCTGACCGATGCACTGATGACCGAGACAGACGCCGAGGATCGGAATCTGTCCCGCGTACGTCTTGATCACGTCCATCGAGATACCGGCCTCGTTGGGCGTGCATGGACCGGGCGAGATCACGATCGCGTCGGGCTTACGCGCGCCGACCGCGTCGACGGCGATCGCGTCGTTGCGCTCGACCTCGACCTGCGCACGCAGCTCGCCGAGGTACTGCGCGAGGTTGTACGTGAACGAGTCGTAGTTATCGATCAGGAGAACCTTCACAGCGCCTCTCGTGCGGTGCGGGCCATCTCCACGGCGCGCAACACCGCGCGCGCCTTGTTCAGCGTCTCTTGATACTCGAGCTCCGGCACCGAGTCCGCGACGAGGCCCGCGCCGGCCTGCACGTAGATCGTGTCACCCTTGCTGACCAGCGTGCGGATCGCGATCGCGAGATCGAGGTTGCCCGTGTAGCTGACGTAGCCGACCGCGCCGCCGTAAATGCCGCGTTGGTGCGGCTCGAGCTCGTCGATGATTTCCATGGCGCGAATCTTCGGAGCACCCGACAGCGTGCCGGCGGGGAATGCAGCACGTAGCACGTCGAGCCAGCTCTTGCCTTGCGCGAGCGTGCCGACCACGTGCGACGTCAGGTGCATGACGTGCGAATAGCGCTCGACCACCATTTGCTCGGCGACGTGCACCGAGCCGACCTCGGCGACGCGCCCAACGTCGTTGCGACCCAAGTCGATCAACATCAGGTGCTCCGCGCGCTCCTTCGGATCGGCGAGCAGCTCCTCGGCGAGCCGTTCGTCCTCCGCGGCCGTCTTGCCGCGATGCCGCGTGCCCGCGATCGGTCGCACCTCGACGCGGCCCTCGCTGAGCCGCACGAGCGTCTCGGGCGAGGCACCTGTCACCGACGCTTCGGGAAACTCCAGGTGGAACATGTACGGCGACGGATTGATCACGCGCAACGCGCGATACACGTCGAGCGCGCGAGCACCTTGCGCGGGCTCGCTGAACCGCTGCGACAGCACGACCTGGAACGCATCGCCGGCGAGGATGTACTCCTTCACACGCTCGACCGCGCCGACGAAGTCGTCGTGCGTGAACGTCGACGGCGGCGTCGCCGGTGTATTGCGCTCGCCAAACCGCGGCGGCTCGAGCTCGGGCAGCGGCCGCCGAGGCGCTCGCAGCGTGGTGACGATCGCGTCGATGCGCGCACACGCGCGCTCGTACGCCGCCTCCGCTTTCTCCGGCCGCGCCACGTACGGCGTCGCGACGACCTTGAGCGTCTGGCGCAGGTTGTCGAAGATCAGCAGCGTGTCGGTCACCACCATCGCGAGTGGCGGCAAGTCCAAACCCGGCCGCGCGCGCGCCGGCAGATCTTCGAACGCGCGCACGCAGTCGTACGCGAGCCCGCCGACGGCGCCACCCCAGAATCGTGGCAAGCCGGGCACCTCGACCGGGCGCATCTCGCGCAGCACTTCGTCGAGCGCCGCCGTTGGATCGGGCGTCTCCCACGTCGCAACGCGCGGCGGTCCGCCCGCATCGACGTCGAACCAGGTCACCGTCGCGGTCCCCGCCGCCCAGCGCACGAGCGCGCGCGGCGCGACGCCGACAAATGAGTACGCAGCCCATGTCGCGCCGCCGAGCACCGACTCGAGCAAGAACGAGTGCTCGCCCGCGCCGAGCGCCGCATATGCCGAGACCGGCGTGTCTCCGTCGGCGAGCAGCTCGCGATACACGGGGATCAGGTTTCCGCGTGCGGCTGCCGCGACGAATTCCTCGCGGCTCGGGGTGTACATGAGGACGTGGTTATATCCCGGTTCGCCGGCCCGCCGGGCCTGAGGGCCGGTCGCGGAGATCGAGGATGTGGTCACAGCGGGCGCGAAGGTCGTCACGCTGCGGGCGCCGAAGTGGTCGCGCTGCGGGCGCCGCCGCGGGCGCCGAAGTGGTCACGCTGCGGGCGCCGAAGTGGTCGCGCTCCGGGCGCCGCCGCGGCGCCGAAGTGGTCGCGCTGAGCCTGTCGTGGTGACGCGGGCTCGCTCCTGGAACGCTCGGCGCGCTCCCGTTTGGATCTGTTACGGTTTTGAACATGTTCATTTACGGGCTTGACGCTAGCCGATCTGGTAGCTATTGATTTGAACGTGTTCAAAATAAATCGAACCACCAAGGAGATCGCGTCATGAATCCTTCTAGTCCGCTCTGGCTCGTCTACCTGCCCTACGCCGCCATCGCGATCACGCTCACTGTCTGGCTCGCGCGCACGCTGTCACGCCACGGCGAGGTCTTCCTCGAGACCGTGTTCCCCGAGCGCCAGGATCTCGCGCACGCCGTGAACCACTTGCTCGTGATCGGTTTCTACCTCGTGAACCTGGGCTGGGCGCTGCTGCTGCTGCGCTCCAACGCGGCCAACGTGACCTCACCGACCGCGGGTGTCGAGGTGCTCGCAACCAAGCTCGGCACGCTACTGTTGCTGCTCGGCGTCGCGCACATGATCAACCTGCTCGTGTTCCACAAGATCCGGCAGGCTGGAAAGCAAACCGCGTGAGCGCCGATGACGCGATCCCGCAACGCGCCGGGCGCATCGCGTGCGAGCGCAGCCGCGATATACCGATCGCAAGGACCGTGTGATGCCGCGCGCGAAGCGAGTCGCCAAACCTGACGAGAAGAAGAGCGAGACCACGCGCCGGCACTTGCTCGAGCGCGCGCTCGTGCTGTTTCGCGAGCGCGGCGTCGAGGCGACCACGATGCGCGACATCGCGAAAGAAGCGGGGCTGTCGCTCGGCGCCGCGTACTACTACTTCCCGTCGAAGGAAGCGCTCGTGTTCGCCTACTACGAGCAGAACCAAGCCGTGATGGAGAAGCTCGCCGAGAGCGCGACCGGCACACTGCGCGAGAAGCTCGGCGTGCTGCTGCACGGCAAGCTGCGGTCGATTCACGACCAGCGCCACATGCTCGGCACGATCGTGCAGCGTCTGATCGATCCGGGCGATCCGCTGTCTGCGTTCTCGGCGCAGACGAGCGCGGTGCGCGATCGCGCGATCTCGATCTTCGAGAAGCCGCTGCGCGACGAGGGCCTGGCACCGGAGGTCACGCGCGTCGCAGCGTATGCACTCTGGCTGTTCATGCTCGCGATGATGCTCGTCTACATCAAGGACACGAGCGCGCGGCAGAAGCGCACGCACGGGCTGGTCGACGACGCGCTCGACATGCTGGTGCCGATGCTGCCGCTGCTCGCGACGCCGATGGGGCGCGGCACGGTCGAGCGCATCACCGGCGCGCTCGAGCGTGCGGGCATCGCGCTCGATTAGATGCCGAGCTTGTAGACGGAGACGTGATCGAAATCGACCGTCACACGGTCTGCCACCAAGCGCGGTCGCAGCTTGATGAGCTGATCCGGAATCGTGGTCATGAGGCTACCGCCGCCGATGCCGTCGATATCCATCGCGCAGTTGACGCGCACGCCATCCATGATCCGGATCGCCGAGACCAGAACATACGTGCTCACCTGCAACGGGAGCGTCGTCGGCACGGAGAGCGAGTCGAGGACAACACCGTCGCCGACCAGCTGGAGCACGGGGTTCGAGCCGGCCGCCGCTTTCACGACCTGGCACGTGTACAAGTTCGCCACGGCCGTCTGGAGCTCGAACCCGACGCCGAGCACCATCGGCGGCGTATAGCTCGTGATGTGGAGGCGCGTGTCGAAGGCGACGCCCGCGGCGGCATCGAACGTCGCACTGCGCAGCGTCGCGACGTCGAGCGTCATCGATGACTGATGCTGGATCTGGCTGTCTCGAATCTCAAAGCTCGAGCCAAGCAACCAGCTCGAGGTCCAGATCGCGGCGTCCTCGCCGGCCACGGTCGGCCGGAACGTCCACGTGCAGAACCGCGTGTCTTTGCCGACGCGCGCGTCGCACGCGTTGCCGATGCCATCGCCGTCGGTATCGGGCTGCACCGAGGGATGCCCGGTGCAGTTGTCGATGAGGTCGTTGAGGGCGTCCTTATCATCGTCGTCGCTCGCGCGGAACGGCAGCGTGATGCAGCCCTGGCAGGCATCACCGATATTGTCGGTGTCGACGTCCACCTGGTCCGGGTTCTTGATGTCGACGCAGTTGTCCGCCTGGTCGAGAATGCCGTCGCCGTCTGTGTCGTTGTCCTGGATGACGCTGCCATCGGGGACGCGGTCCGGCGACGCGAGCCCGAACACCTGGCTACAGCCGCCGAGGAGCAGTGCGATCGGTAGCGCGAGCCGTGTTCTCCCCGACCACATGCCAGTCCCCCGATGGTACCTGGGATCTCGATCGGGTATGAATCGCTTCATGCACCCCGCCCTCGCCAAGACGATCGCCGACGTCGACCCGGAAGTTGCAGAATTGATTACTGCCGAAGAGAAGCGGCAGCGCGACTCGATCCGACTCATTGCGTCCGAGAACTACGTGTCGGGTGCCGTGCTCGCCGCAACTGGCTCGGTGCTGACGAACAAGTACAGCGAGGGCTACCCCGGCAAGCGTTACTACGAGGGGCAGAAGTACATCGATCAGGTCGAGCAGCTCTGCATCGATCGCGCGAAGGCGCTGTTCGGCGTCGACCACGCGAACCCGCAGCCGTACTCCGGCTCGCCGGCGAACCTCGCCGTGTACTTCGCGTTCCTCAAACCAGGCGACACCGTGATGGGCATGGGCCTCCCGGCCGGCGGTCATCTGACCCACGGCTGGGGCGTGTCGATCACTGGCAGCTACTTCAGGAGCGTGCAGTACGGCGTGCGGCGCGACACCCACCGCGTCGACATGGACGAGGTTCGCGAGCTCGCGCGCAAAGAGAAGCCGAAGCTGATGTTCTGCGGCGGCACGGCGATCCCTCGCACGATCGACTTCCCCGCGTTTGGCGAGATCGCGAAAGAGGTCGGCGCACTGCTCTGCGCGGACATCGCGCACATCGCGGGCCTCGTCGCGGCCGGCGTGCATCCGTCCCCGGTCGCTGTCGCCGACGTGGTGTCGACGACCACGCACAAGACGCTGCGCGGTCCGCGCGGCGGCATGCTGATGTGCAAGGCCGAGCATGCGAAGGCGATCGATCGCGCGGTGTTCCCCGGGTTGCAGGGCGGCCCGCACAACCACACGACGGCCGGCATCGCGGTCGCGCTCAAGGAAGCGCAAGCCGAGTCGTTCAAGACCTACGCGCAACAGATCGTCGCCAACGCGAAGGCACTCGCTGCCGCGCTCGTCGAGGCGGGGTTCTCGCTCGTCACCGGCGGTACCGACAACCACCTGATCCTCGCCGACCTGACGAGCAAGAACGTATCGGGCAAGATCGCCGCGAAGGCCCTCGACGTCGCCGGCATCGAGCTCAACTACAACAGCGTGCCATTCGATCCGCGTAAGCCGTTCGATCCGTCGGGCATTCGCATCGGCACGCCGGCGGTCACGAGCCGCGGCATGAAGGAAGCCGAGATGAAGCAGATCGCCAGCTGGATGAACCAGGTGGTAAGCGCGCCGACCGACACCGCGGTGCAAGAGCGGGTCGCCGGCGAGGTCCGCGAG
>DATDCH010000376.1:0-6588 GCA_036524455.1 Kofleriaceae bacterium
TGTACTGATCGAAGCCGCGGTTGAAGCCGCCGTCGAAGTCGACGTAGTCGATGTGACCGTCGATGTGCGTGCGACCCTCTTGGACCGGATCCTCCTCGACGATCGCGTCGATCTGGATGATCCGCGGATCCTCTTGCGAGCCGACCGCCGGGCCGACGTCGGTGTCCTCGCCGCCCTTCGCCTCGACGTACCAGGACACCTTCGTGCCGCGCACGAGCGAGCCGTCGATCGTCGCGCGCAAGTACGCGTCGCCGTCGCGCTCGAGCTCGATGCGCGTGAAGCCGGGCGCGCCGTCGGGCTTGACGTAGAGCCAAGCGTCCTTGATGCCGGCCGGGTTGCGCGCGAGGAACGCGAGCTCGATCGGCCGGCCCGGCACCGCGCGCTCGATCGGACCGACGAGCAGCGACGCGTTGCGATCCCACATCCCGGTGTCGAGCTGAGCGACGAGCTCTGCGATGCGCGGATCGCGCGTGCTCGGTGCGACGCTGCGCGCCTTCGCGAGTGCACGCTCGCGCGTCTTGATCTGCACTTTGAGGCTCGCGATCTCGGTCTCGATCGCTTTGCGATACGGCGACTGTGGATCGAGCTCGAGCAGCTTCGTCCAGCGTGCGATGCGTTGCTCGTACGGTTGGCCGAGCGTGTCCTGCCAGGCCTGCCGCGCGAGCCCCGCGTGGTCGAGCGGCGGGCCACCCGCAGGTGCCGAAGCGAGGGGCGCGGGCTGCGGCTCGCCCTTGCTCGTCGCGACCTTCTCGGCCCACGGATCGATGAACGTGCGCTTCGCGGAAGCAAGGCGGACTTGATCGCCGATCAGCACGCGCTTCGCGAGCGCCTCGTCGGCACGAGCGATACTGATCGCCGCGCCGCTCTTGATCACCGTGATCGTGCCAAGCGCGAATCGATCCCTCAGCTGCGCGCCGCTGCGCGGGTCCTTCGCGACGACTTCGTGCAGCAGCTCGAGCTCGCTGCCGGCGCCGACGCCGTCCTTCGCGCCGAGATCGACGAAGATGTCCTTGCCGTTGACGGCGAGCACGACCGGCTCGGCGTACGCGTGTGCCGCGATCGTCAAGATGAACAGTACGATGAGCGACTTCATCATCTAGAACTCCACCGCGGCGCCGGCACCACCGGTGAATCCGGCGACCGACTGGTTGCGCGCGGCGTAGCCGACGCGAATCCCGATGCGCACGCCGGGCCCGACCTCGCGCGCGACGTCGTAGTAGAGGCGCACGCCGGTGTCGCGATGCGACGCCGGCAGGTTCGTGATCTCGACCGTCGCCGACATCGGCAGCTTGGGCACCGTGCCCCAACCGAGCCGGAAGAAGCCGTTCGACCCGACGTCGGCGAGGTACTCGGCGCCGAGCGCGACGTGGCTTGCGTTGCGCTCGCCAAGCCGCGCCTCACCACGGCCACCGACCTTGAATCCGTCGGCGGTCGCCATCACGATCGCGCGGGCGTCGAACCGCACACCCTCGACGGCGGCGAGCCCGAGCTCGAACCAGCCGGCGACCTTCATACCTGCCTCCGGCGAGCACGGCTCCGCGGTCGGGCACATCTGATCGGGCGCACCGCGCGTATTGCCGAGCAGACGCGTGTAGCCGACGCGGATCTCCTCGAGCGGATACGTGAGCAGCCGGTACGAGAAGTCGGCGTCGAACCGGTAGTAGTGATCGACGAGACCGAACTTCTTGCCGTACTCGACCCACTCGCCCTGCGCGTTGATCTTCGAACGCTTGTTGTACACGCGCATCAGATCGCGGCCGCGCCGCTCTTCCTCGGGCGTCGAGCGCACGGCCATCGTGTGCGGCCAGTCGGGCGACGCGAACACCGGCTGCTCGCCCGCGACCAGGTAGTAATCGATGCCGGGCGGCGCGATCGATGCGGCGGGCACGACCGCGACCCAGTGCGCGTCGTCGCGGCGCACCAGCTCGATCGGTTTGTACGAAGTCGTGCCGCGCGCCCGCACGTGCGCGACGAGCGTCGGCGTCGTGGCAGCAGCCTCGGCGACGA
Source organism: Kofleriaceae bacterium (assembly GCA_036524455.1). Lineage (GTDB taxonomy): Bacteria > Myxococcota_A > Polyangia > Haliangiales > Haliangiaceae > JABFXX01. Next base: position 2,008 of record DATDCH010000376.1, read on the forward strand.
GCTCGACCTGTTTGCCAGCTTCGGCATCGCCCGGCGGCACGTGCCGCACGGCCTGCGCCGACGCAGTCTGCGCGGCGCAGACGATAGCGATCACGATAGGTAGTGTTTTCATGATCGACCTCACCAGTAGAACCCCAGGCCACCGCCGCCGCCGGCTCCGCCGTGCGTCGTCGATCGACCTTGCCAGGAGCCGCGCAGAATCAACGACACGTTCTTGATCGCGAGGACCTCTAGTTCCGTTCCCAGTTTCAGCCCGACGTCCCCTTTCGTTGGTTGATCGGTCGCGCCGACCGAAACACCGACGAGAAACGTGCGCGCGGGCTTCGCGGTGAACTTGATGTCGGAGACGAAGCCGACCTCCGAGATCGTGCGCGCGATGATCGCGAGGTTCGTCGCGTCGCGATCGCCGATGCGCAGCCTGCCCTCGCCGCCCATACCGAAACCCTCGCGGCCGACACCCGCGATCACCGCGCCGCCGCCCGATACGTGCACGCCTTCGGTGCGACCGCCGATCTCGATGTCGGCGTAGCCGTAGTGGAAGCCGGCGCGCGGCATCACCGACGGATCGACCCAGTCCATGTCTTTGAGGCCGCCCTTGCCGGAGTACACGCCGTAGCCGACGCCGAGGCTCTCGACGATGGAATTCAGGCGATACGTGAAGTCGACGTTCGCGGTGACCATGCGATCGGTGCGATCGCCGGTGCGCTTGTCGAATGTCGCGAAGTCGAGATAGTCGATCGCGAGCTTGACCGACGAGCGACCGGGCGCCGAGCCGAATCGATCGATCAGCGTCGGCTTGGTGACCATGACGCTCACCGGCGCGATCGGCGTGCCGAGTGCGAGGCCCGAGTGCCCCTGCGGCGTCGACGCTTCGACGAAGTAATCGACGCCGGCCGTCGTCACGACCTCGGGCGGCACCGCGCCGCGCAAGTAGATATCGTGCTCGCGCACGAGCAGCACGCTGCGGTACGTGCGGTTGCCGGCGACGCGATAGTGCAGATAGGCGCTCGCGACCTGCTCCGGTTGTTCGAGCACGAACACGAGCGGAATCTGCGCGCCTGCGGGCGCGACCTTCGGCGGTTCGTGGCGCAGCGAGACCATCGCATCGCCGCCTTGCGCGGTGGTACGCGGCCGCAGCTCCTCGCGTAGCGTGTGCAGCTGATCGAGGTCGCGCTTGATCGCCTCGGCGAACGGCGACGACCCGCGCTGCGATAGGTAGCGCTCCCACGACGCGATGCGCGCGTCGAGCGGCTGACCGGCCTGCGCGGCGAACACACCGAGCACTTCGGCAGTCGCCGGATCGATCGGCGGTGCACCCGGCTGTTGCGGTTGCGCGACCGGCACCGGGGCTTTGGTCGGCGCGCGATCGGGACGATCGACGAGCACCTCGGCGACGTCGCCGACTTTGAGCTCGCCGACGAGCTCGCCGACGATCGCGCGCGACATCACGGCACCGGCTTGCGTGACAGCCGCCGAGCCGAGCGGGATCCAGTCTTGGATCTGCGCGCGTGTGACCGGGTGGCGTAGCGAGAGCGGCCGCTTGATCCGCACCGACGAGCCGCCGACGACGCCGCGATCGACGCCGATGTTGACGTAGATCTCCTGCGCTTCGATCTTCACGATCGTGCCGCGCACGATTTCGTCGTCGGCATGCGCGAGCGCAGGCGCGAACAACACGACAATGGCAAGGGCGCGAAGCATTAGTCGACCTCCCGCCAGAACTCCGACCAATCGTCGTCGGGCGCTGGCTTCGGCGGTGGTGCCGGCCGACCCTGGGGCGGTCTCGCCGGCGCAGGCGGTGGCTGCTGTTGTGCCGCAGGCGCGGCGACCGGTGGCGGCACCGGCGCCATCCCGGGTGCGGGTGGCGCGACCATCGGCGGTGGTCCTTCGTCGGGCTCGGCGTCTATCGGTTGCTGGTGCGCGGGTGGACGCATCGGCGGCATCTGCGGTCGATTGGCGACGTCGACGCCCGGCGGCAACGTCTCGCGCGCAGTCATGTAGTTCTCCCACTGGCCCATCGCGGCGCGGCACTTGTTGGCGTTGCTGTTGCCGCGAATCGCGCCGGCCACGTAGATCGATCCGATCGCCAGAGGCAACAGTGCAACGGCCGGCTCGGTCTCACCGGCCAGACTGAGCGCAACGAGGCCCGACACGCCCGCCATCACACCATCCAGCGCGACCATCCCTTTGCCGGTATCGCACTTCGGCATTTCCGAACGCGGACGATCCGGATCCGGTCCGGCGATTCCGAACGCGCATCCCGAAACCAGGAGCCAAGACGAAGTGATGACGAGCAGCCACCGGTGCATGTCTCCATTTCGCGGGATTTCTCGCCCGCGTCACGCGCCGATCACGCGTTTCTCACGCTTTTCCGGACGATGCCGGCGATCACACTGTAAGGAGCTGGGAGGTCCCGGCAGTGCCTGGCAGCGTGAGATGCTCCCCGCCGCCGACGACGCCGAGCCGTGCGACCAGCGCATGGTCGCCGCGGGGATCGTCCGATCCCCACACGCCGAGCGCCCGCGCGATCTCTGATGGCTTCGCCGAGCCCTCGCTCGTCGAGCGCACGCGAACGCGGAGGAGCGCGGTCACGTTCTCCCAATCGAGGGCGGCTGCCAGCTTCACGGCGGCGTCGCCATCGATCACGTCGACGGCGGTGACCAGCCCGCGCACCTCGATCGTCTTGTCGCCGCGTACGATTGGCGCGCTGTCCTTCGCGATGAACGCGGCGGCGATGCGCTCGAGCCGGGCGACGTCGTGGGCGATGCCATCACGTGCGGGCGCGATCAACACGTCGACCGCCTGAACAAGCTTGCCGAGGCCGAGGTCAGGCTGCTTGCCGAGCGGATGACCGGCGAGCCGCACGATGCGGCAGTCCTGGATCTCGATGCCGGGCGGGCACACGCTCGCGAGTCGCTCGCGCACCTCGTCGGCGGCTAGCTCGACGCGTTCGCTGTCCTCGCGCGCTTCCCACGTGCGTACACCGATCGGCGCGTGCTCGAGATCGACGTCCATCAGCTCGCCGAGGCTGGGCACCCCGAGGCCGAGCGCGGGGCCGAACGCCATGCGCGGCTTCGGCGAGAATCCACGCGTGTTCGCGAGCGGCAGGTCGGCGCGACGGAAGCTGCGCGCGAGCAGGCGCACGAGATCGAGATGGCCGAGGAACGCGGCGCGGCCGACCTTCGCGAACCGGATGCGATACGTCGAGTACGCCAGGCCCGCGCCGTGGTGGCCGGCGAGTCGTACGCGCTCGGCGCGCTCGGTCTCGCGATCGCGGGACTTCGTGACTTCCGCCGTGCTGCCGCCGCCGCGTTCCGAAACGTCGACGAGCGCGCCCTCGACATCGACGTGACCGGGGCGCACCGCGAGTGGTTCGGTCGCCCCGAGCACGCGCAGCGCGACAAGCCGGTCTTCGCGCATCTTCGACAGGTCGCACGCGACGCCGCAGTCGTAGCAAACCAGCTTGCGCTTGTCGGGCTCGGCCTCGGCGAGGTTCGTGTGATGGATGAGCATGCCGGCGACCTTGCCGCACGGCGGGCTCGCCCTGCCCTTGACGGCGCGGCGGTACTCGCCGAGCAAGAAGCCGTCCTCGAGGCCGACGTCGATATGGTCCCACGGCAGCCGCGCGCTGATCGGCCGCGTGCCGAGGTACTGCGTGACATCGACGCCGTGCACGGCGAACGCGCGCTGCCAGCGTTCGAGATCGAAGATCTCTTCCCAGCCGTCGAACCGCGCGCCGTCGCGCCACACCGATTCGAGCACGTCGGCGAGCCGGCGATCGCCGCGCGCGAACACGCCCTCGATGAACGACACGCCGCTATCGTGATAGCGCAGGCGCAGGCCCTTATCGCGGCCCGCGTTCTGGCGGAGGATCTGCTGCTTGCGCAGGATCTCGTCGAGCGGGCTCTGCGCGCACCACTGAAACGGCGTGTGCGGCTTCGGCACGTGCGAGCTGACGCTGACCGTGACTTCTGCGCGATTGCCCACGAGCGTGCGACCGATGCGCAGCATGCGCTGGCCGGTCTCGACAATGCCGCGTACGTCATCGTCCTCCTCGGTGGGCAGGCCGATCATGAAGTACAGCTTCAAGCGGTGCCAGCCGCGCGAGAACACGCGCCGCGAGCTCTCTTCGATATGCGCTTCGGTGACGTTCTTGTTGACGACGTCGCGCATCCGCTGCGTGCCCGCTTCGGGCGCGAACGTCAGGCCGCTGATGCGCGTCAGCGCGAGCTCGTCGAGCAGGTCCTCGTTGAGGCCGTACGCGCGCAACGATGCGACGCTCATCGATACACCGCGCTTGCGCAGCTCGGCGGCGAGGCTCTTGACCAGCGGCGTGATGCTCGAGAAGTCGGCGGTCGACAGGCACGTCAGGCCCGTCTCGTCGTAGCCGGCGCTGTCGACGCCGCCGAGCAACGAGTCCGCGATCGATTGCGACGAGCGCTCGCGCACCGGGCGGTAGATCATGCCGGCCTGGCAGAACCGGCAGCCCTCGGTGCAGCCGCGGGCAACCTCCACCGCCATGCGGTCGAAGATCGCCTCGGAGTAAGGCAGCGGCGAATCGTCCGGAAAGGGGAAGCGGTT
>DATDCH010000377.1:0-7210 GCA_036524455.1 Kofleriaceae bacterium
GCCGAAGGGGCATGCCCACCCTTCGCCTTGACCGCCCCCTTCGCGGCAACAGGCTTCTTCTTCGCTGGCGGCGGTTTTTTCTTGGTCACTGCAACCTCGCTGACGACTCGAGTTGGGGCAAAGCACGTAACACGGCGCGAACCGATAGTCCTGTGTGGCGCACGATTGCGTCGACGCCACGCACTCCCGCGGCAAGCGCATCGCGCACCCGCGTGGCGTTGTCGTCGAGCATCACGGGAGCCGGCACGCGCCGGCGACCGGCGAGCAGCGCGAGCACGTCATCGCCGGACTCGACGAACGCAGCACCCGTGGCGAGCAACCTCGCGCAGCCCGGGCTGCCGGGATATGCGGCCACTGCACGGCCTTGGTTGTGGGCGGCATGCGCCGTCGACAGCGAACCGGATCGCACGTCGGCTTCGACCACGACGACCGCGTCCGCGAGCGCCGCGATCAACGCGTTGCGCTTGATAAAGGTACCCGCGCGCGCCTGCATGCCGCGCGGGAACATACTCACGAGCGCGCCACCACCGGCAACGATCGCTTCGAACAGCGCCGCGTGGCGCTCGGGATAGATCACGTCGATACCGGTGCCGAGCACGACGGTTGTCGCCGCACCCGCACCGCGATGAGCCGCGCCATCGATTCCGATCGCGCCGCCCGACACCACGTGCACGCCTGCTGCAGCCACGTGCTTGGCCAATGCGTGCGCTCGCTCGATACCGTTTCGAGTCGCGGCGCGTGCGCCCACGATCGCAACCGCCGGACCTTCCGCGAGCTGACCGCGGACATGCAGCGTGTGCTGGCTACCGAGCGCTTGCAGGCGCTGCGGGTAGCCCGCATCTCCCGGTCCCAGTATCGCCAGCGCAGTGGTCACAAGGGGAATGCAATTAGCTACCCGCGCCAGCTACGTCAAGTGCGAGAGATCCAGAACAAGCGATTTCAGCCGCTTGCACGTAGCCCCTACATCTATATAGGCGCTGATTGCACTGCGCGTTCAGGCAGGAGCGCTACTGCGACTTCTGCATCATCACGATGTCGCCGACGCTCATCTCCTGCACCGAAAGCGTGACCAATCCGATCGAGATTTTGTCTCCGACTTCCACGATCACGACTTCACCGAGAGAGCGCGCGGGGAACGCGCGATCGTCCTGGCCGACCGTGTCTTTGACCACCGGGGGCTTCGCATCGCCGCGCCGCACGACGAACATTCGGTTGCCGACCTCGAGGCCCGAGCCCTTGCCTAGATCGACGAACACGATCTCGCCTTGGCCGATCAGCTGATCCTTCGTCAGCATCGCAACGATGTTGCCCTGCGCGTCCACCTTCGGCGGTACGGGCGGCACGTTCTTGAACTGCTTGGCGAGCGGGCCGACCTTCGCGCCGCGCTCGATCTCCTGATTCGCCTCGGTGATCACCGCGCGCGCCTTCTTCTTGTCCTTGACGCTCACCACCTCGACGGTGCCGAGCACGCGCACGTACGAACCTTGCTCCTTGCCGCCGCTCTTCACCGAGTCTTTCTCCGGCTTGTACACGGAGTAGCGCTGGCCGAGCTTCGGAGGATTGTTCGCCGGATACGACAAGTAGATCGAGTCGCCGATCGTCAGCAGCTCTTTCTCGTCGACGGCACCGTCGACGACGATCGACTTGTCCAGGTCTGACTTCTCGACGAACGCCGTCTGCTTGATACCGACGTTCTGCCGCGTGGAGGGCGCGGGCAGCTTGTCGATCGGCTTGACGTCACCGGGGCCCGTATCGGGATTCTGAATATCCGGCTGCGACACGAACAAGCCGCGCGGCAACAGCCGCACCAAATCTCCGGGATAGATCCAGTGCGGGTTCGTGATCTGCGGGTTGTACGACCACACCTTCGGCCACTGCCACGGATCGTTGAAGTAGTAAAAGCTGATGTCCCACAGCGTGTCGCCACGTCGCACGACGTGCAGCTCAGGCGTCGGTCCCGAGTGCACCGAAATCGGATCGGTCTGCACGTCGCCACCGTAACCGAACGGCGCACCGGTATCCGGCGAGTAGTAATAGCCACCGCCCGCTGCGGGTGGCGGCGTACTCGGATCGACTTGAACCTTCCCATCCGGTCCGACGACGATCACGTTCGGCTTCGGCGCGGGCTGTGGTTTCGGTGCGGGCGTGGGCGGTGGCGGGCCTGCACCGGGATCGATATCGCGCGGCGGCGCTTCCTGCCCCGGCGCTGGATACACCGGCGGGATTTGCGCCCATGCGGCGCTCGGTGCGACGAGCAGCGCGAACAACAGCTTTCTCACGGCGACTCCAGTCGCTTCGCCGCGAGCGCCGCCGGCTCGGTCTTCCCATACAGATTTACCACTTGCTCCAAGACGGCGCGGGCCTTCACGCTCTGGCCGAGCGCGTAATAGCAGTATCCCACTTTGAGCAACGCGTCGGGCACCTTGTTTCCCCGCGGGTACGTCTCGATCGTAGCGCGGAACTCGACCAGTGCATGCTGGTAGTCCTTCGCTGCGTAGAACGCCTCACCGAGCCAGTACTGCGCGTTATCCGCATACTCGTGACGCGGATAGCTCTTCAAAAAGCCACGCAAAGCCGCAACTGTCTCGGTCGTCTTGCCACTTTTGACGAGCTCGACGGCCGCGCGATAGTCCGCGCTCGCCGCATCGCCACCACCGTCGCCACCCTCGCGACGCGTCGATGTCGCCGGCACGCGCGCAGACACCGCGGGCGCAGGCGCGCGCTTGCTCTCGACGCGCACGGGCTGGGCGCGACGCGCGCGATCGACAACAGCCGGCTTACCGAGCGCCGCGTCTCCCTCGTAAATGATTTCGGTGCCGTCATCGGCAACACCGACCAAGCGCTGACCATCGGCATACGACGGTGGCGCGACCACCTCGACGGGCAGCGTCGGCAACGCTTCGACACTCGCAGTCGCCACTTTGACCTGCGCGAGCTCATGCTCGAGATCCTTCAGCTTGCGATCTTGCACGCGACGATCCGCGCGGAGCTCCGCCACTTGGGTGCTGAGACGCCGGTTGTCTTCGCGCAGGGCTTTGACCGGCGAAGCACACCCGACGCTCGCGAGCGCGACCCAGAATACGTAGCGCTTGATCGTCACAACGCCGAAATCGTAGGCCGACGCGGTGAACCGAGCAAAATTTCAAGCAGACGCGAATCGAAGTACTTCGATAAGCATCGCGCTTCGCGACGGGCGCGCTCCGCGACGCCAACCCGCTCATACGCGCGGCCGGTCGCGAACATTCCCACCGTGATCGCGTAGCCGCCCAGCGAGCAACGGCTCGTCGCTCGCGAAGCGACAGCCTCCTCGATAGGTGCGCGAGATCCGCCGACGAGACGCACTCCGTAGCGAGGCACATCAGTTGCTGTAAGCGACACCATGCCTTCCATCTCATTCCGCACCGTGTCTGCATGTGCCTTCGCGTCGCTGTTCACCGGCTGTATGGCCGGCGGTGGTTTCAGCGTCGGTGGCAAGAGCTCCGCATCGGCGGGCGCCGGTGGTGCGTCGCCGTCGTCTTCTCCCTCTTCTTCGTCGAGCTCGGGTGGCGGTGGTGCAGTCACCACCGGAGAGGCTCCGCCCGAGCTCGACGATTTTTCGTTCGTCGTGAAGGAATACACCGGCGACTACGCGCGGGCGTTCGTCACCTCGAAGCTGACGACGTTCAAGGTCCCGCCGGCCTGCTGGAAGAAGATGCAGGACCCAAACGGTGGCGCACTGCACACCGCGTCGTTCTACACGCGCGACATCCTCGAGTACAGCAAGGCCATCACCGGCGACGACTGGTCGGACATCGAAGACCAGAACAAAGAGAAGAACGTGAAGCTGATCGCGCCGATGGTGGACGACTTCAAGAATCGCTTCAGCGTGACGGTCAACGTCGACGGCGACGACTGCGACAACGAGCAGAACTCGTTGTGGCTGCGCTACTGGTACCACATCGGCACGTCGGTGAAAGACTATCCGCCGAAGTCAGGCCGCGCATTCATCACGCTGACCGTCACGCCGACCGTCAAGAACTTCACCATCGACGTCGACGACAGCGGCTCGACGTGGACGATCACCGCGCCTCGCGACATCGAGCCGAAGAACTGGCAGGAAGAGATGCAGAAGCCGTTCCGCCGCCGCTCGAGCAAGATGTAATCGTTCTGCGCATCGCCGGTCGTAAGGCGCTAACCCTCCAAGACCAAGGCGTGGCCGGCGATGCGCACCTTTTACGCGGCTTCACCGTCGGGACTGCACATCACGACGGTGTAGCCATTCGGATCGCGCAGCCACAGCTCGCGATGCGCGGGCCCGCCCTCCTGCCCTTCGGGCGGATTGCGAATCGGGCCGAGCACGACCTCGGCGGCGAGCTCGCGCGCGCGAACGACGGCTGCGTCGAAATCATCGGTCTCGAACCAGAGGACGGCGCCGTTGCCGCGCGGCAACTTCGGATCGCCGAGCTCGCCGTGATCGTGCGCGACCTTCCACGCGTGCAGTTGCAGGATCAGCTTGCCGTCGACTTCGAGCCGCTCGTACTTGGGGCCACCGTGCGCGCTCGTCGCACCGAGCAGGCGCTGATACCAGCGACTCGCGGCCTCGACATCGTCGACGACAAGCAGCGGTTGCGGCCGCATTACAGCTTGGTCGCCGCGAGGATCTCGCCGGCGCCTTGCGCGAGCAGCTTGTTCGCGAGCTCGTCGCCGAGCTGCGGCGCGGCGGCGACCGAGCCGATCACTTCGTCGCGCAGGATGCGCGTGCCGTCGGGCATCCCGCACATGCCGATCACGCGCAGGCCGTCTTCGTGATCGATCGCGTGCGCGGCGAGCGGCGTCTGGCAGCTGCCGCCCATGCGGACGAGGAACGTGCGTTCGGCGAGCATCTTCACGTAGGTCGGCTCGTCGTGGATCGCCGCACGCACGAGCTCGCGCACGCGCGTGTCGCCGTCGCGGATCTCGAGCGCGAGCACGCCTTGCGCGACCGCGGGGATCGAGATCTCGAGCGGCAACAGCTGCGTAATGCGATCGGCCATCCCGAGCCGATGCAGACCCGCGGCCGCGAGCACGACCGCATCGAACTCGCCATCGTCGAGCTTGCGGATGCGCGTCGGCACGTTGCCGCGGAGTAGCGCGATCTGGAGATCCGGCCGCTTCGCGAGCAGCTGCGACTGCCGGCGCATGCTCGACGTGCCGACCTTCGCGCCCTGCTTCAGCGTGTCGAGCGTGGAACCGTCGCGCGTGCACAGCGCGTCCCACGGGACTTCGCGCGTCGACACGGCGGCGAGCACGAGCCCAGGCGCGAGCTCGGCCGGCACGTCCTTCATCGAGTGCACCGCGAGGTCGGCGGTGCGATCGACGAGCGCTTGTTCGATCTCCTTGACGAACAATCCCTTGCCGCCGACTTTCGCGAGCGGCACGTCGAGGATCTTGTCGCCCTGCGTCTTGATCACCTCGAGCTCGACGACGATGCCGGGCCGCACGGCCTCGAGCCGCGCCTTGACGTGGTTTGCCTGCCAGAGCGCGAGCTGACTGCCACGCGTGGCGATGACGAGACGATCGGTCACTGACATCAGGCCTGTGCCTTCCGCTCCGAAGATTGCTCCTCGGGCGGCGGCGGAGCAACCTCGTCGTCCGCTTGTTCTTGCGGCGCGAGGTCGAACAATTCGCAGACCGCGTTCGCGAGCGCCGCCGCCTCGACGGGATCCGCGCCGCGCAGGACCGTGGTCGGCTGATGGAGCAGCTTGTTGACGACGAGCTGCACGAGCCGCTGCAACAGCTCGCGCTGCTGGTCGCGCGTCATGTCCTTGCGCGCGAGCTGGTCGAGGGCCTTCTGTACTTCGCCATCGGCGACCGCCGCGAACCGTTCGCGCAGTGCGCGGATCGTCGGCACCACACCCTGCGTGCGCAGCCAGTGCTCGAACTGGCCGGCCTCGTGCTCGACGATCTTCGTCGCGTGATCGGCCGCCTTCGCGCGCTCGGCGAGGTTCTCTTTGACGACTCTGCTGAGGTCGTCGATGTTGAACAGGTAGACGCCGTCGAGATCGATGATCGCGGGCTCGGCGTCGCGCGGCACGGCGATGTCGATCACCATGATGTTGCGCCAGCGCCGCGCCTTCGCGACCTTCTTGAACAACGCCTTGGTCAAGATCGGCTCGCGCGCGCCCGTCGAGCTGATCACGATGTCGGCGTCGACGAGCAGGCCTTCGAGATCGGACCACGGCTTCGCGATGCCCTCGACCTCCTCGGCGAGCGCCTCGGCCTTCTCCGGCGAGCGATTCGTGACGACGATCCGCTGCGCGCCCGACGCATAAAGATGCTTCGCGGCGAGCGAGCTCATCTTGCCGGCGCCGACGACGAGCACGTTCTTGCCCGCGAGACTGCGGAACACGACCGAGGCCAGCTGAACCGCGACCGACGACACGTTCGCCGCGCCCCGCGCGATCGTGGTCTCGGTGCGCACCCGCTTCGCGACGCCGAACGCGCGATCGAGACAGCGCGACAGCACCGAGCCGCGCGTGCCGACCTTCGCGGCGACCGCATACGCTTCCTTCAATTGCCCGAGGATCTGCGCTTCACCGACGACGAGCGAGTCGAGCGACGACGCGACGCGAAACACGTGCCGCACGGCCGCGCTGCCGCGATGCTCGTAGAGGTGCTCGGCGACTTCCTTCGGTTTGATGCCGCGCTGTTCGACGAGAAACGCGCGCACCGCGGCTGGCGCATCCGCGCCGGGCTTGGCGACGCCATAGACCTCGACGCGATTGCACGTCGAGATCAACATCGCCTCGGCGACGGGCAGCTGCGCGGTCATCGCGGTCAGGGTCTTCGGAACTTCATCGTCACGAAACGCGAGCTTCTCGCGCACAGCCACCGGCGCCGTGTGCCAGCTGATGCCGACGACGAACAGCTCGCTCATTCCACCATCCGGCGCACGAGATAGATGGCGAGCACCGCGAGCGCGGAAGCGAAGCCTTGCAACGTGAGCGTCGCCGCACGCCGGCCTCGCCAGCCATAGACCTGGCGCGCGACGAGCAGCACCGCGAACGACAGCCACGTCACCGCGGCAAGCGGATACTCGAGTCGATCGAGGCTCGCGCCGAGCTTGCTGACCCAGATCGCGCCGAGCACGAGCGACACCGTGAAGATCGGAAAGCCGACCCAGATCAGCCGATGCGCGAGCTTGTCGAGTGCGTCGAGTGGCGCGCCGCGATCTTTGAACGCGATCGCGTCG
>DATDCH010000378.1:0-14780 GCA_036524455.1 Kofleriaceae bacterium
GCACGCCGAGCTGCAAGCTCGACGTCGTCGCGTGCAGCACCGAGACCGGGAGATTGACGAATTCGCGGTTGGGCACCATCGCATCGCGCTCGTTGACGCCGATGTAGATCGTCGGCTTGAAGTGCAGCCCGACCTTGCCGATCGGATACAGCGCCTCGACGCCCGCGCCGAGACCGAGCCGTGCCGGATCGATGTTGTAAATCACGCCGCCGAGCGCAGCGACGGCCGCACGCCCGCGCACGACACCGTACTTCGCGAGCACAGCACCGTTGCTGTAGAGGTCACCGCAGGCATCACCGGCAATGCACAAGCTGCCGTTGCTGTGACCGCTCCAGAAGCCCGTCGCGGTCGCGACGCTGTGCACGAGCGCGACCGTCAGGTCATTCGTGACGCCGAACGCGAGGTCGGGCGCGAGCGAGATCATGTCTCCCATCGCGCCGCTCGTCAGGTCTGACTGCGCCGCGACGCTGACAAACAGCTTGCGCTCCGGCAACGTCAGCGAGGCGTCGTCGGCGACGGCCTGCTGACTAAAACAAAGCGCGAGAACGCCAATAACAAAATGAAGCCGCATAACTCTTCCTTGCGAAGTGGATATGCGGCTTGTAGGCGGGCAACTTGCGCAACACGTAGCTCGCAGTTCGAACCAGACGTTTCGAATCTCGAAACGCCTGGCTAAGTCGCGGCTACGTCAGGCTGTGCGCGCTTCAGCCCGACTCAGCCCGACTCAGATCACGAAGTTGTGAACTTCTTCGGGACCCGGGTTCGCGTCGAGTGCTTCGCGGCGCGACAGGCGGATCTTGCCGTCGCGATCGACCTTGATGCACTTGACGATGACCTCGTCACCTTCGGAGAGCACGTCCTCGACGGAGCGGATGCGCTCCTTCGCGACTTCGGAGATGTGGAGCAGACCGTCGGTGCCCGGCATGATCTCGACGAACGCGCCGATCTCGACGATCTTCTTCACGATGCCGTTATAGAACTGGCCGACTTCGGGCTCCATCGTGAGGCCCGAGATGAGCGCCTGCGCCTGCTCGATGCTCTTGGCATCGGCCGACGCGATCGAGACGGTGCCGTTGTCGTTGATGTCGATCTGCGCGCCGGTCTGTTCTTGGATCGCGCGGATCGTCTTGCCACCGGGGCCGATGATGTCGCGGACCTTGTCGGGCTTGATCTGCACCGTGACGATGCGCGGGGCGTAGACCGAGACCTCGTCGCGCGGCGCGCTGATCGCCGCATCCATCTTGTCGAGGATGTGCAGGCGACCACGCTTCGCTTGTTCGAGCGCCTCTTCGAGGATCTTGCGGGTCAGACCGTCGACCTTGATGTCCATCTGCAGCGCGACGACGCCGCGGCGCGTACCGGTGACCTTGAAGTCCATGTCGCCGAGGTGATCTTCGTCGCCGAGGATGTCGGACAGGATGACGTAGTCATCGCCTTCCTTCATCAGACCCATCGCGATGCCCGCGACCGGCGCCTTCGTCGGTACACCCGCATCCATGAGCGCGAGCGAGCCGCCGCACACCGACGCCATCGACGATGAGCCGTTGCTCTCGAGGATGTCGCTGACGACGCGGATCGTGTACGGGAAGTCCTCGTAGATCGGGACCACGTTCTCGACCGAGCGCTCGGCGAGGAAGCCGTGACCGACTTCGCGGCGCGACTGGCCGCGCAGCGGCTTGACCTCTCCCGTCGAGAACGGCGGGAAGTTGTAGTCCATGTAGAACGTCTTCTTCGTGTCACCCATCAGGGTGTCGAGCTTCTTCTCGTCGTACTTGGTGCCGAGCGTAACAGCGACGAGCGCTTGCGTCTCGCCACGCTGGAACAGCGCCGAGCCATGCGCGCGAGGCAGCACGCCGGTCTCGATCATGATCGAGCGAATCTCGTCGGGGCGGCGGCCGTCGATGCGCGAACGCGTCGACAGCGTGTGACCACGCGCCCACTTCTTCTGCAGCTTGCTGAACGCCGCATCGACGTCCTTGGGCTTGCCATGCCACGGCTGGCCTTCGGCGGTCAGCGCGGTGCGCGTCTCGACGTGCAGCTCGCCCGTCGCATCGCGACGCTTGTGCTTGTCCTTGATCTGCATCGCCTGCGCGAGGCGCTCGTACGCGAATTCCTTCACGCGCTCGGCGAGCGTCTCGTCGGCGACCGGCTTCGTGAACGGACGCTTCTCCTTGCCGTTGCTCGCGCGCAGGCGCTCCTGGAGATCGATCAGCGGCTGAACCGCCTGGTGCGCGAACAGCAGGGCGTCGATCACGACGTCCTCTTGCAGCTCGTGCATCTCGCCTTCGACCATCATGATCGCGTCGCGGCTCGCGGCGACGATGATGTCCATCTCGCTCTTCTCGCGCTCAGCGAACGTGGGGTTCGCGATGAACTGGCCATCGACGCGACCGACGCGCACGCCGGCGAGCGGGCCATCCCACACGAGGTCGGAGAGGTGAACTGCAGCCGATGCGCCGGTCATCGCGAGCACGTCGGTGGCGTTCTCCTTATCGAACGAGACCACGTTCGCGATGATCTGCGTGTCGATGAACCAGCCCTTCGGGAACAGCGGGCGAACCGGGCGATCCATCAAGCGGCAGATCAAGATCTCCGCGTTCGTGGTGCGTCCCTCGCGCCGGAAGAAGCTGCCGGGAATCTTGCCCGACGAGTAGAACTTCTCCTGGTACTCGCAGGTCAGCGGCATGAAGTCGATGTCGCGTGGCTGCGCGGAGCCAGCTGCGGTGACGAGCACCATGCTGTCGCCGCAACGAATGACGACGGAGCCGCCGGCCTGCTTGGCCCACTTGCCCGTCTCGATAATGATTTCCTTGCCGCCGACGATGGCGGACTCGCGTACGTATCCCATTGAACGTGTTCCTTGTCCGGAGAATCACGTCGCCGGGGGCACTGATCGCGGCCTGAACCCTCTATCCAACTCTCGATACATCGAGAGCTCGACGGAACGATCAAACCAAACGATCCCTGCTGACCTGCGACGCTACCTAGTTGTTACCGCGGGGTTTATTGCACGTCGGACCCCGAAAGCCAAGACCTGGACAATTCACCTGATCCAGCGAGATCCGCGTGTTAGCGTGTTTTGCGGGCCCATGAAGACGGACACAGCCGGATTTTTGGACGTCAAGCTCACGGTCGTCACCAAGGACAAGGCGCCCTGGCTCGAGGGCCTGGCCGCGATCGGTGCCGTCGAGAGCGAGGAAACCAATGGCGATTGGACGATCCGCCGCGTGCCAACCTCCGCCAAGCTCGGCGAGCTGACGATTCGCGTGATCGGCTATGTCGGTCCGCCGACGGCCGATGTCACGGTCGGCTGGGTCGGGTCGGATCGGATCGTCAGCAACGGCACCACGGAGATTCCCGACGTGTCGATCGCCGAGGTCCCGCGCATCACGGGCGAGCCCGGCAAGGACACATTGATGGCAGCGCTCAAAGACGCCCTCCGCGGAGCTGCGAAGAGCAGCTAGAAGTTCGTCGGATCGGGCGCAAACGCGTCGCACTCACAGACGAAGTCGAGCGGCAACGTGCAGTCACTGTCGTCGAACAGCGTCGCGTCCTGGCCGGCGTTTGTGCCGGCCATCCGCACGCAGTGCTGCGCAACACCTTGGTTGTCGGGCTGCCCGATGATCCACGGTGGGCTCGTCCTGGGCGGCATACCAACGGGTTCGTCCGTCACCCACAGAAAGGCATCCTCCTTCTGCCGATCCGAGAGGCCGAGCCACACGCTGCTTGTCACGCTACTCATCACGAGAGCACCGGCGAGCGCAGCCCGTTCGTTGTCATCGGTGAGCACGACGAGGTGCGTCCTCGTGCTCGTATCCATGAAGCACGTCAGCTCGGCGGCCAGCCAGCCCGAGCTCGCGTCCACGTAGCGATACTGGGTCGTCGCTCCCGTGAACGTGAGGTTGTAGCTCTGGGGACACGCGTCATTTCCGTCACGAGTTGTGTCGTCCACGGCATCAGCGACGGCATCGCTGGACGCATCGACCGTCTTGATCGGCAAGAGCCCGAACAGCTTGTCGCAGCCGGCAAGGCACACGACGACGACGAGCCAGCGCACCACCAGGCGATGATATCAGGCGTTCACTTGCTGCATGCAGCGTACTCGCTGCACGTCGCGGCCTTCGCCGTGCACTCGGCCTGCTGCTTGAGGCCGAGCTTCGTACCTTCGTCCATCGCGTTGTAGAGCTCGAGTGCGTTCGGCAACAGCTGCTTGGTCTCGCCGGTCATCACTGCCCGACACAGACCACGCCAGCGATCGATCGTCAGCTCGTTCTGCTGTTTCGCGTCGGAGCCTTCGGTCGCGAGCTCCTCGCACTGCTCGAACATCGCGGCAGCCTTCGCGCAGACCTCGTGCTCCTTCGAGACGCCGCCACCTTTGCAGGCGACGAGCGCAAGAACCAGGAGCCAGCGCATAGAGGAACCTTACCGCACCGACACCGCAATGGCGCCTCGGAGCGTGTGAGGTTCCTCGTGCAGCCGCGCGAATGCGCGGAGATCAGCGGCGGAGGCCGAGCGTTTCGATCAGCTTCTTGTAGCGATCGAGATCTTTGCGCTTGAGGTAGTCGAGCAGCGCGCGGCGCTGACCGACCATCTTCAACAGACCACGGCGGCTGTGGTGGTCCTTGTGATTGTTCTTGAGGTGCTCCGTCAGGTGCGAGATGCGCTCGGACAGCAGCGCGACCTGAACTTCCGGCGAACCAGTGTCGCTCGGGTGCTGACGGAACTTGCCAATCGTGTCTTGCTTGCGAACGGTCGAAACGGACATCGGATTTCTCCAGTCGCCAACGGCCGCGTCCGCAATGAACGAGTGCCGTGGTCAGGGCGCAGATTGGGGGAAACTGCTCGATGCGTCAACCCGCAATCTGGGCTGAACCGAATACGCGGTCATAGACGACCTTGGTTCCCACTACATGGGCGATCGCGACGAGCCGGTGGTCTGGGTCAACCAGTTGAAATCGCTCATAGCTCTCGGCCGGCACGCCGAACGCCTCGGGAGGGAGCTGAAGCCCGGACCGGACTTTCGGCACGAGCTCACCGGGCGAGACGACCATCGGGAGTTGCGTGGCTTGCTCGAGCGCGACGAGCTGGAAGTTATCGAGGCGATCGAGGTCGTGTGCCATCGCGAGCGTGAACTTGCCGCTGCGCGTGCGGCGCAGCTCGGCCATGTGTGCACCGCAGCCCAGTGCGGTGCCGATATCGGCGACGAGGCTGCGCACGTACGTGCCTTTGCTGCACGCGATCGCGACGCGAATCGTCGGCGGCTCGAATGCGAGCAGCTCGAGTCGATCGATCCGCACACGACGCGGCGCGCGCTCGACCTCTTCGCCTGCGCGCGCACGGTGGTAGAGCCGCACCCCACCCTGCTTGATCGCCGAGAACATCGGCGGCACTTGGTCCTGCTCGCCGAGGCGCGCGGCGAGCGCGGCTTCGACTTGTTCGCGCGTGATCGCACCGCAGTCGCGCGTCGCCGTCACGTTGCCGGTGCGATCGAGCGTGTCGGTCTCGACGCCGAGCAGCGCATCGGCTTCGTACGCTTTGTCGTCGGCGAGCAAGTACGCGGCGAGCTTCGTCGCTTCGCCGAGACAGATCGGCAGCACGCCGGTCGCGATCGGATCGAGCGTGCCGCCGTGACCCGCGCGCTTTGCACCCAGGCGCTTCTTCACATGATCGACCGCAGCCGCCGACGACATGTTCGGCGGTTTGTCGAGGACGAGGACGCCGTTCACGGGATGTTCGTGATCCAGGTGCGCAGGGTCGTCCGCCCGGTGGGGTCCATCACCTCGGTGCCGACCGCCGGCATGCGCTGTGCCGGGTTCGTCGATTCGAAACGAACGGTGACAGCCGATTGATCAGGCTGAGTCGGCTCGACGAGCTTGGTGACGATGTTGCCGTCGCAGCACGTGGTGGTTGCGTTGACACCGACCGCGGTGGTGTACACCGTCGTCGCCGCCAGCGAACCGAGCGTGCCGGTCGTGAGCCGCAGCTGCATCAACACACCGTTGTCGATGTACACACTCGAATTCGGATTGTGGCAGGTGCCGCAGTTCGCGTGCAGGTAGCCGAGCGCCGGCCGCTCGATGTTCGCGCGGCCCGGCACCGGGAAGTACGGTCCCGGCACCGTCGGCGGGGGCGGTGGATTCGTCAGCTTGTTGTCGGCGACGAGCCCGGCGAGATCGTACGCGCTCGCATCTGGGTCGTCCCAGTCGACCTGGATCGCCGAGAAGCCGAGCACACGCGACGGAGGCAGCTTGTCGTGGCACTCCTTGCATTGCGCGCGGCTCGGCACGTCGTGCTCTGTGCCGTTCGCATCCGGCACGCCGAACCGCTCCGCAACGGTCGCGTCCTGCGTGCTGTTCCACACGAACGCGACGTAGAACCAATCGTTCGCCGGAACCGGGTTCGAGTCGCTGATCCGCATCACGAGTCGCGTCTCGACACGCACGCTGCCGCGCGTGAATTCCTTCCAGAGCTTGGTACCGACCGGGAATTCCCAGAAGTCCATATTGCTCGTGTTGATCTGTGTGCTCGGCGGCAAGTAGATCCAACGCTTCTTCGTCGCGCCGTCGGAGTACAGCTCGAACTGCGGTTTATAGGCCTTGATGCCCGGTGCGATCTGCATGCACGCGGCATCGACGCACAGCCCGGTATCCATCAGCGTCATCGGGTTGTTCGGATCGGCGTCGATCGGCGCGTCGACCATCGGAGGTGTGTCGGGCGTCTGCGCGGCGTCCGGCTTGTCCTTCGGATCGCCGCACGCCAACAGCACCACGACAAGTGGCATCCACCGCATGGCCCCATCCTATCGCGACCCGGCCCGAGCCCGCGAGGGGCTCAACTCGACGCGGTGTCGGGCGTCTTGAGCGCCGACGGGGTCTTGATCACAGGTTGCGAGGTGCGATTGAACGCCTGCTCGAGTGCCCGTACGACTTTTTCCTTCGTGCCGGTCAGATCGCCGTTCATGTGACAGCCGCCGGCGCCGGGATGACCGCCACCGCCGAGCGTCATGCACACCTTGCCAACGTCGATCTTGTCGCTGCGCGAACGCATCGACACCCGCACGCCACCGCCCTTCGCCGTCGTCAGCAGCACGCCGACCTGCACGCCCTCGACGTTGCGCGCCCAGTTCACCATGCCTTCGATGTCTTCCCACGACGCGCGCGCGCCTTCGACCATGTCGGTCGTCACGCTGAGCACGCCGGCACGGCCAGCGCAGTGCAGCTCGAGCGTCGACAGCACGGAGCCGAGCAGACGCAGCTTGCTCGGGCTCGGTCGTTCCTCGAGGCTCGACGCGATCGTCGACGGCACCACGCCCGCACGAATCAGCTCGCTGCCGACGCGCAGCGCTTCGGCGTTCGTGTTCGCGTGGCGAAATCCGCCGGTATCGCTGATCAACGACACGTAGAGTGGCACGGCGGCCTCGGCCGTCACCGGCCAGCCTTCGTGCACGGCGATGCGATGCACGAGCACGCCGACGGCGGCCGCGGTTGGATCCCAGACCGGAATGTCGCCGAACGGATGGCCGCTCGCGTGATGATCGAGCGTGATCAGGATGCCGCACACTTCGGGCGGCGGCAGCGCGTCGCCGAGCAGCGAGACGTCGGCGCAATCGACGACGATCGTGCAGTCGAACACCTCGTCGAACGACATCGTGTGGACCGTGCCCGACACGAGCGGCAGCCACTTGTAGCGGCGTGCGATCGGATCGATGGAGTAGATGACGGCCTCTTTGCCCTGCGCGCGGAGCAGCGAGGCGAGGCCTGCCATCGAGCCGGTGCCGTCGCCATCGGGGCGGCGGTGACTCGTCAACAGAATGCGTTTCGCGTCGCGCAGCACCTCGCACGCACGCGCGAGCATCTGCGCGACCGGCACGGTCTCGACCGGTTCTGTGGTGCGGCGCGAACCGTCGGCGCGCAGACCATCGCTGCGCTGACCGTCGCCGTCGTTGCTCACGTCGGCTCCTTGTCGCCGGTGCCGGAGACCTGGGCCTCGCCGGGCTCGCGTCCCGCGGCACGGGCACGCTCTTCGTCTTCGCGCACGATCGCCGCGAGCTTCGCGCTGACGTCGAGCGACGGATCCATGATGAAGCGCAGCTCGGGTGCGTGCTGCAGACCGAGCCGGCGGCCGATCGGCCCGCGCAGAAATCCCGCCGCCTTCTGCAGACCGGTAAGCGCTGCATCGGCCGTCGCGTCGTCGCCGATGATCGACACGTAACAGCGCGCGACCGACATATCGACGTTGAGCTCGACCTTCGAGATCGTCAGCAGCTTGGGCTCGTGCACGCGCGGATCTTTGACATCCGACGCGATCAGCTCGGTGAGCGTGTCGCGAATGCCGTGCTCGACACGCGTGCGACGCGCGTTACCGCCTGGCTTGCCGCCTTGCTTACCGCTCATCGCCCACCTCGTCGCGCCACTCGTCAGGGATCCAATCGTCTTTGCCCTGCGCCTTGTCGGCCGAGCCG
Organism: Kofleriaceae bacterium; assembly: GCA_036524455.1. Lineage (GTDB taxonomy): Bacteria > Myxococcota_A > Polyangia > Haliangiales > Haliangiaceae > JABFXX01. Next base: position 8,462 of record DATDCH010000378.1, read on the forward strand.
GTTTGCTCGTCGATCGGCACGAATGGCAGCGACTCTGCTTCGAACGTCGACACCGTCTTCGCGATCGCGAAGATCTCAGCGCCGCCTGCGGCGACCGCGACGCGCACGACCTCGTCGATCAGATCGAGTGCCTTTGCGCGATCGGCACTGACCACCGCGCAGCCGAGCTCCGCACGCTGCCAGTTGTCGTGCTCGCCGACTTCATTGACGTTGACGTGCAGCCGCTCGCGGACGCGGTCGCGAATGCGGCGCAGGACCATGCGCTTTTCTTTGAGAGAATGGCTCTGATCGATAACCAGGCTGATCTTGGCCATTCCGACGTACACGACCAACCCTACCACGGGCTCTTCGTCACGAAACGGGCCGAAAACGTAGCTCGACCGTGAGAAGTCCCGACGGCCCGGACGGTGAAGTCGCAGCCTAGAGCTGCGCAGCCTCTTCGATCACTTCGTACGCTTCGATGATGTCGCCGGACTTCACTTCGTTCCAGCCGGCGACCATCACACCGCACTCGAAGCCGTGCTGGACCTCGCTGACGTCGTCTTTGAAGCGACGCAGCGAGCCAACCTTGCCTTCGTAGACCTGCACCGCATCGCGAATGATGCGGAGGTGGGCTTTGCGGTTGACCTTGCCCTCGGTGACCATGCAGCCGGCGACCGTGCCGATCTTCGGGATGGAGAACGTGTCGCGCACTTGCAGCTTGCCCATCGCGACCTCGCGCTTGATCGGCGCGAGCAGGCCCGCCATCGCGGCTTTCACTTCATCGAGCGCGTCGTAGATGATGTCGTAGAGGCGAATCTCGACACCCTCTTGCTCGGCGAGCTTGGTGCTCTTGCCGGCGGGACGCACGTGGAAGCCGACGATGATCGCGCCACCCGCCTTCGCGAGGTTGACGTCGCTCTCGGTGATGCCGCCGACCGCCGCTGCGATGACGGTGACCTTCACCTTCTCGGTCGACAGCTTCACGAGCGCGGCCTTGAGCGCTTCGGCGGAACCCTGCACGTCGGCTTTGAGGACGACCTTGAGCTCCTTGATCGCGTTCTCGCTCTGGCGCTCCATCAAGCCTTCGAGGCTGATGCGCGACGTCGACGCGAGCTCGCGCTTGCGGTGCTGCTGGCGGCGGTGCTCGACGACCTGCTTGGCGACCTTGTCGTCCTCGGCCGCGTTCACCTGATCGCCGGCATCGGGCACGCCATCGAGACCGAGCACTTCGACGGGCGTCGACGGACCGGCCTCGTCGACCGACTGGCCGCGATCGTCGAGCATCGCGCGGACCTTACCGAACGTGCGGCCGGCGACGACGACGTCACCGAGCTTGAGCGTGCCTTCTTGCACGAGCACCGTCGCCATCGGACCACGGTTGCGATCGAGGCGCGCTTCGATGACGAGACCGGAGGCCGGCTTGTCGATTCTCGCGCGAAGCTCGAGCACTTCGGCCGTGACCGAAATCGACTCGAGCAGCTTGTCGATGTTCTCACCCTTGAGGGCCGAGACACCGACGTAGATCGTGTCGCCGCCCCACTCCTCGGGGATGAGACCGTGATCGGCGAGCTGCTGCTTGACGCGCTCGGGTTGCGCGTCGGGCATGTCGATCTTGTTGACCGCAACGATGATCGCGACTTTCGCGTCCTTCGCGTGTGCGAGTGCTTCGACCGTCTGCGGCATGACGCCGTCGTTCGCAGCGACGACGAGCACGACGATGTCGGTCGCCTGTGCGCCGCGAGCGCGCATCTCGGTGAACGCTTCGTGGCCCGGCGTGTCGAGGAACACGATCTCGCCGTGTGCCGATGGGACCTTGTACGCGGCGACGTGCTGCGTGATGCCACCGGCCTCGCCGGCAGCGACCTTCGCCTTGCGGATCGAGTCGAGCAGCGTCGTCTTGCCGTGGTCGACGTGCCCCATGACGGTGACGACGGGTGCGCGCGTGACAAGCGTCTCGCTCTCGTCGACCTTCTGCGCGAACACGTCTTCTTCCTTAAAGGCGACGTTCTGGACTTCGTACGCGAACTCGCTCGCGAGCAGCTGCGCGGTATCGAAATCGATCGCGGCGTTGATGTTGACGCCGGTCATGCCCATGCCCCAGAGCTTCTTCAGCACCTCGGGAGCCTTGATGCCCATGCCGCGCGCCAGATCGGCGACGGTGATCGAGTCTTCGATGCGAATGACGCGCTTGTGCTCGGCCGGCGTGGTGAGCTGCGTCTGCTTGCCCTTCTTGCCGAGGGGCAGCTTCTTGCGCATGTCCATCGAGCCTGGACGCCCGCCTGGACCACTACGCGGACCACCGCGCTGCTGTTGCTGTTGCGCGAATCGCCCGCGGATCGGATTGGCCGGCGCCGGTCCCGGAGCCGGACGGTTGCCGGTCATCGGCGTGCGTTCGGTAATCTTGATGCGAGGTGGCAGCGCGATCACGGTGCCGACCGCAGGACGCGCGGGATCACGCGGCGGTTGCTGCGGCGCCGGCGCGGCGTCCTCCTGCGCGGGCGGTGCTTCGACCTTGCCTTCCGGCTTGGGGCGGTCGGCGCTGCGCGCGCGTGCACGTTGCAGCTCGGCTTCGAACCGATCGCGCGCGGTGGTGCCTGCGACTTCTTCGACCGTGCGCGGGGTGGGCTGCGCCTGATCGGCATTCTGGCGGACCGGCGTCACGCGCGGCGGTAGCGGTGTTGACGGCGGCGGTTGCGGCGGTTGCGGCGGCGTGCGCGGCGCATCGACGGTGCGGGCGCCCTGCGTATCGGTCGCGCTGCGCGCGATCACCTGCGGACCCGCGACGAACACCGAGCGTGCCGGCGGCGGCTTGGGAGCAGCAGGTTGAGCGGCCCGCGGCCGCTCAACAGCTTCCGGAGGCGGCTCGGCGGCTCGCGGACGCGGAGCTGGCGGCGCGACTTCGTGCACGCGCTGGCGGTGAGGTGGTGCTTCTTCCACGACGACTTGCTTGCCTCGCACTTCGATCGCCGGTGCATCTTCGCGCACATGGTGGCGAACTTCGGCTCTAGGTGGGGCCGCCGGCGCAGGCGGCGCTTCGACGGGCGGCGCCGGTGCACGACGCGTTACCACGGGCTCAGCGTGATCGGCGACGCGCTTGGTCACCGCCGGTGCGGGCGCAGGCGGCGGCGCGGCCGGTGCTTCTTCAGCAACGCGGCGGCGAATCACCGGCGGGGGTGCCGCGGGAGCAGGCGCTGCGGCGGCCGGACGCGCTTCGCGCGTTTCGGTCTCGCCACCATCGGCTGCTTTGTCACCACTGGAACGACGACGAAGGACTGCACCACCGGTCGAAATACGCTGCGCTTGAGCGGGTTTCTCGCCGGCTTTTTCTTTTTCCAGCGAACGCTTGATACGAGCGACATCGTCCGCTCCGAGCGACGACATGTGATTGTTCACCTCGAGACCGAGCGCACGGATCTTGGCGATCAGGTCCTTGTTAGGAATCCCGACCTCTTTCGCAATCTCATACACTCGCATCTTCTCTCCGGTCATTCCTCTGCCGTGATCCGAGATGGAGTTTCTACAGCTTTCGCTCCATCGAGGCCAGTAGCGTTTTTCGCGAAGTTACGGATCTCTTCCGAGGGGATAGATCGGCGAAACGACCGCGCAAATCCCCCTCTCAGTGCTTGCTCGAGACACGCTTGACTTGGGTGCACGTATGCCCCTCGTCCCGAGACTCGCCCAATGACGAGGTGGGGCCCAACGAAGCCCACCCGCACGAGCACGCGCTGCGGCTCAATCGCTCGGCATCCCGCGCACGTACGCATCGGGATATGACGACCGCCCGCCGGCCCTTGGCCAGCGAACGCCGTTCCATGAGGCCGCCTCTTCGTCAGGACGACACCTCCGACAGCCAGCTGATCGCGCGCTGGCGAAGCCGCGCGAGATCGCCCATGTCGATGCCGGTGGTGGTCGCGATCTGCTCGATCGGCGTCTTGATGAGGTCTTCGGGTGAATGCACGTTTGCGGTGTGCAACACGCCGAGCACGTCCTCGTCGACGCCATCGAGCTCGAGCAGCTGCTGGTCGCCCGACATCTGCGCGCGGCGCTCGGACTCTTTCTTCTGGTCGTCTTTGCGACGCCCGCCGCTCTGCATGTACGCCTTCGCGCCGTCGATGATCTTCTTCGCGCCGTCGGGGCCGCCGATGCCGGGCAAGCCCGCCAGCTCCTCGACATGCGCGCGGCCGAGCTCGCCGACCGAGCGCCAGCCGAGCTTGAATAGATTTTCCGAGACGTTGTTGTCGAAGCCCTCGCCCGCAATCGCGGCTGCGATCTGCTCCTTCGCGCGACGCTCGAGCTCGTAAATCTTCGACTCGCTGTGGATGTCGATGCGCCAGCCGGTCAGCTGCGACGCGAGCCGCACGTTCTGACCCTTCTTGCCGATCGCGAGCGACAGCTTGTCGTCGGGAACGATCAGCTCCATGCGATGGCCTTCGGCGTCGATGATGACGCGCTTGACCTCGGCGGGCGCGATCGCGTTACACACGAAACGCGCCGGATCGTCGTCGTACGGCACGATGTCGATCTTCTCGCCGCGCAGCTCCTGCACGACGGCCTGCACGCGGCTGCCCTTCATGCCGACGCACGCGCCGACCGGATCGACGTCGCGATCGCGCGATGACACCGCGATCTTCGCGCGGGCACCCGGCTCGCGCGCGCTCGACTCGATGCGCACGATCTTCTCGTAGATCTCCGGCACCTCTTGCTCGAACAGCTTCTCGAGCAAGCCCTTGTGCGTGCGGCTCAGGATCACCTGCGGGCCACGCGCGTTGCGATCGATGTCTAGGCAGTACGCCTTGATCGTGTCGCCGACGCGGTAGCTCTCGCGAGGCACCTGCTCGCGCATCGGCAGCACGGCTTCCGCCTTGCCGATGTCGACGATCAGCGCGCCGCGCTCGAAGCGCCGCACGATGCCGCTGATGATCTCGCCTTTGCGATCCTTGAACTCGTTGTAGACGTTGTCGCGCTCGGCCTCGCGCACGCGCTGGTAGATGACCTGCTTGGCGGTCTGCGCGGCGATGCGGCCGAACTTTTTGCTCGCGTTCTTGAGGTCGATCAGCTCGCCGAACTTCTCGTCCTGCTCGCGCGCGCGGTCTTCGTCTTCGGCGCGGTAGAACACCTGGAACAGCAGCTCGTCGCCGAGCTCGGCCTCGAGGCCCGCCGAGCGCGCCTGCTCGACCGTGATCTCGCGACCCTCGATCGCGTCATCCTCCTCGACGACGTTGACGATGAGGAACAGATCGACAGAGCCGGTCTCCGGGTTGAACTTCGCCTCCATCTCGCGGTTCATGCCAAACGTGCGTTTGGCTGCCGTCAAGATGGCTTGCTCGAGCGCGTTGATGAGCACGCTCTTGTCGATGTTCTTGTCTCGGCCTACCTGCTCGAGAACCATATCGAGTTTGGCTTCCATGACCTGCATCCTTCAGTGCTTCTGCTTCTGGTGTTTTGAGCTGGGACGATGCCCAGGCTTGATCGGTTTCGGTAGCCGATCATCAGATCGACCCGTCCCGACCCCGCTCTTGCCGCGCATGACCGCGTCCCAATCGGGAACGAGCTTGGCGTGATCGATATCGGCGATCAGCAATTGAAAGGGGTGCCCGTCGCAGACGATCTCGACCTTGTCGTCGATCACGCCTTTGATCACGCCCTTGAAGTTTTTCCGCTCGCCGCTCTCGGTATGAAGCGGTACGGCGAGTTGGATCTTGGCTTCGCTACCCGCGAAGTGTGCGAAGTGCGCGGCGGTCCGGAGCGGGCGATCGATGCCCGGCGAGCCGACTTCGAGGTGATACGCCTGCGGAATCGGATCCTCGACGTCGAGCACCGCGGAGAGCTCGCGCGACAGGTTCTCGCAGTCGTGCAGATCGACGCGATCACTTGGGACTTCGCTGAGGTCGGTGACCTCGTCGAGTGGAATGTCGACCTGCACGCGCAGCACCCAGCCGCCCTGTTCCAACAGGAAGCGGACGTCGACTAGCTCGAAGCCAGCTGCTTGTAGGACCGGTTCGATAATGGTGATCAATCGTTGGTGAAGAGGATTGCGAGACATGCGAAACGGAAGATCGAGGGCGAAAAAAAAGGTGGCCGGAAGGCCACCTCTACCGCGAAGCGATATGAAGCTGCGGGATGGGTACCACTCGCCACAGGCCATAGCAAGAGGGTTTGCGCCTGGTAGGCGATCCGCCCAGCCCGTCCGTGCAGCCACTTACAGAACTGCGTGACCCCGACGGCCTGCCGACGCCCGCCGGTCCAGGCCGCGGCGACGCAGTGCAACAGTTTGCGGCGCCTCGCGCGCACGGCATACCCTTACGGTGATGAGCTGGCAGCTACGGGTGGGGGCGGT
>DATDCH010000379.1:0-9850 GCA_036524455.1 Kofleriaceae bacterium
CGCTCGGCGCGCATCGCGGCTTGCTCGGCGAAGTGACGCGCGAGCAGCGGGATGTCGCCCGGGCGATTGCGCAGCGCGGGCACTTCGATCGTGATCACGGCAAGCCGATAGAACAGATCTTCGCGGAACGCACCGCCGCGCACTTGATCCTCGAGCGTGCGATTCGTCGCGGCGATCACGCGCGCGTCGACGCGGATCGAGGTGGTGCCGCCGACCGGCTTGACCTCGCCGTCCTGCAGCGCGCGCAGCAGCTTCGGCTGGAGATCGATCGGCAGCTCGCCGATCTCGTCGAGAAACAGCGTGCCGGTGTCGGCGGCGACGAATAGCCCGCGCTTCGACGTTTCGGCGCCGGTGAACGCGCCGCGCACGTGACCGAACAGCTCGCTGTCGAGCAGCGTGCCGACGAGCGCACCGCAGTTGACCGGCACGAACGGTCCGCTCGCGCGGCGACCGGCGAAGTGCAGCGCGCGGGCGACGAGCTCTTTGCCGGTGCCGCTCTCGCCCGCGATCAGCACGGTTGCGTCGGACTGCGCGACCTTGTCGATCGTCGCGCGCATCTGCTGCATCGCCGGCGATTCGCCGATCATCGAGCCATACGCGAGTCGCTTCGTGAGCTCGCCGTGCTTGCGCTTCAGCTCGTCCTCGGCGAGCGCGCGCTGTACGACCAAGCGCAGCTCGTCGGGCGAGAACGGCTTGCCGATGTAATCGCGTGCGCCGAGCTTCATGCCGCGGACCGCGGTGTCGATCGATGGATACGCGGTGATCAGCAGTACCGCCGGCGGCGTGTCGCCCGCGAGCAGGCGCGGCAAGATCGAGACGCCATCTTGATCGGGCAGGTTGATGTCGCACAGCACGAGCGCGAACTTCTTGCGCGTGATCGCGGCGAGCGCTCCGGCCGCCGAGTCCACCGTTTCGACTTCATGGCCTGCGCGGCCGAGCACGTCCGAGCACAGCGCGCGGATACCGCGTTCGTCGTCGACAACGAGGATCGAGCTCACGTCGCGTTGGGTATCACGACGCGGAATTCGGCGCCACGCCCGTTTGGGCCCTCGCCGACCTCGATCGAGCCACCCGCCGTCGCGACGAGGTGTTTGCACACCGCGAGGCCAAGGCCGGTGCCGGTGCCGGGCGCTTTCGTCGTGAAGAACGGGTCGAACACGCGAGCGCGATCGGCGGGCGGAATGCCGGGGCCGTCGTCGGCGACCGACAGTTGGGTCGCGATGCCGCCGGCGGCCGGTTTCGTGCTCACCGTGATCGTGCCGCCATCCGCCATCGCTTGCGCGGCGTTCTGCACGAGGTTGACGAGTACTTGCTGCAGCGCGTGCGCTTCGATCGAAATCGGCTTGCCGGGCGGCACGTCGGCGACGAGCGTCGCGCGCGCTCGCTTGAGCTGCGGTGCCACGAGCGCTGCGACGTGGCGCACGACCGCGCTCGGCTCCGATTGGCCGGGCGCCGCCGAGCCGGTCGCCGTCTGCGTTGCCGGCTCACTCGGCCTGGGTGCGCGCGCGTACTCGAGCAGGCCGCCGATGATCTTCTTCATGCGCTCGGCTTCCTCGGCGATCAGCTCGAGCGCGGTGCGATCGGGATGGCCTTCCGGCTTGTCTTCGAGCAGCAGCTTCGCGTAACCGAGCACGGTGGTCAGCGGATTGTTGATCTCGTGGGCGACCTGCGCGGACATCACGCCGACCGATGCGAGTCGATCACCGCGCGCGAGTGCGGCCGCGAGCTCGGCGCGTTCGGCGATCCGTTTCGCCATCTCGTCGACCGAGTGCGCGAGCACGCCGATCTCGCCGGGACCTTTGACGGGTGCGCCGTCGCTCGTGTTGCCGGCGGCGATCGCGTCGGCGCGCTCGGCGAGCTCGGCGAGCGGCCGCGTCAGCTTCCGCGCGGCGAATGCACCGAGTGCGAGCGCGATCGCGAGTGCGCAGATGCCGATGATCGCGGTGTCGCGCGTCGTGCTGCGCGCGAGCGCGTAGGCCTGGGCTTCCGGTTGCTGATGGATGATCGCCCACCGCACACCGCGCAGCGACTGGTAGCTCGACAGGTTGCGATACGCCGACACGAAGCCGTTTGCCGACAGGGTGCCTTCGATCGTCGAGGCGAGCGCGCGGTCGACCGCTGGATCGCGGCCCGCCAACGAGACGGCAGCCACACTCGTTGCATCGCTCGTGGCGACCGGAACGCCGGTACCGTCGACGACGAGCACGCGTGCACCGGTGCCGAGCCGCGCCGCCGCGATCGCATCGCGCACGAAGCCGAGATCGAGCGTGGCGATCACGACGCCCATCAGCTCGCCGGTGCGCCCGCGCGCCTGGACGACTGCGTGCACGGCGGGCGTGCCGCTGGTAGCGGCATAGACGGCGTCGCCGATGTAGCCGCCGAAGCTGTGCGATCCGATGTCGACATTGGGCGGCACCGGATCGCCGTAGAGCAGTTTGCCGTCGGGATCGAGGATCGACACGCTCTTGACGATCGGCACGCCGCGGCGCAGCCGGCGCAGCAGCAGCTGGGTCTCTCGCGCGTCACGCGGTGCATCGGCCCACTGCGACGCGGCGAGCTCGATCGTGCGTCGCGAGCTCTGCAGCGTACCGTCGAGCGCTGAGCCGAGCGCGCGTATGTGCGCGAGTGCGCCGCGCTTCACTTCGTTCTCGACGTCGTGGCGCGCGCGCATGATCGCGAGCACGCCGACGACCACCGTCGGGATCACGGCGGCGAGCGACAACACGAGCAGCACGCGCCAGCGCAGCGAGCCGGTCACGGTTGTTTCTCCCGCAACCGGCGCCAGCCGCGCCGCACACCTTCGATCGCTTCGTCTGCGGTTGCGTCTCCCGAGACGACCGCAGCGAGCGCGGGATTGAGATCGTCGAACAGCAGCGGCGTCAGCGGCGACTTCGGCAGCGGCTCGGCCGCGCGCAGCGCTGCATAGATGTCCTTGACCAGCTTCGGCGACTTGTCGAGCGCGGCGGCACGGCTCGGAACGGTGGCGAACGTCTCTGCGAACCGGCGCTCGACGTCGACGTTCGTGAGCTCGCCGGCAAGCTTCCAACCCTCGGCCGGTCGCTTCGCGCACTTCGGCACGACGAGTAGCGGGCCGCCGCGCGGCGCGTGCGCGAGCGCAGACACCGCGAGCCGATCGCGGTCACGAAGACCACCGACCTGCCACGGGCCGGTGATCCAGTACGCGATCTCGTGACCGGTCCAGCGCCGGATCTCGTCGGGCGCTTCGCCACCCGCGGGCGGCGGTGGAGGCGCGAGCTCGCCGAACAGCGACGCGAACGCCTGCAGCGCGCGCACCGCGCCGGGCTCTTCGATCATGCCGAGGTCCGCGCCGTCGGCACGCAGCCACGGCACGAGCCAGTAGCCATCGACGCGCAGGCCGAGCGGATGCGGGCGGCCGGCGTGCTTCGCGGCGCGCACGGCAGCGATCAGATCGACGATCGCCGCGCTCTGCGGCGCCAGCGCTGCCTCGTCGCGGATCACGATCAGCCCATCGACGGTCTGCGGCAGCGCGGCCCAGCCCCTCTTGCTGCCGGTGGTCACCATTGCCTCGGCCTCGGGGAGCCAGTCGAGGTTCGCGAGCTCGGCGGGAACCTCGACGAGCAAGCCTTCGCGCACGAGCCCGGGCAGCCACGTCGCGTCGATCCGGATCAGGTCGGGGCATGCCTTGCCGGCGCGCAGGATCTCGCTGATCACTTGCTGGCCGCGCGCGAACGGAACGAGCGACGACTCGACCGCGATGCCGCGCTCGACCACCGTCGCATTGAACAGCTCGGTCTCGTCAGCGCCGAACGTGTGCAGAAACCGGATCGGCTGCGGCGCAACTTGCTCGCCGCCACACGCGAGGAGCCAGAGCGGTAGCACCAGGGCGGTCCGCATGCGCGAAGCAGTGTGCCTCAATGCAAGGCCGGACTCTCGAAGCCCGGCTGATTCTTCGGCTGCGCGGCGTCGAATGCCGGGTGCTGCATGCACGTGTCGTAGATCCGCGCGATCGTCGGCCACCGCGCCATGTCCGCGCCGACGACCGGCCGCCGCGCATTGTAGACCTGCGGCACGAGGCAACAGTCCGCGATCGTCGGCGTGTTGCCGTGACAGTACGTGCCGGTATAGCTCGACGATGCGAGCTGCTGCTCGATCGCATCGAACCCGACCGTGATCCAGTGCAGCTGCCACGGCGACAGCACGGTGTCGGGAAGCTTCAGCTCGTTGATCAAGTAGCGCTGCACGCGCAGGTTGTTGAGAGACTGGATCTCGCAGGCCACGTGGAGCGCGATCGACCACGCGCGCGCGCGGCCGAGCGCATCGGCGGGCACGAGCGGCGGCGCGGGTTGGATGCGGTCGAGGTACTCGAGGATCGCGAGCGACTGCTGCAGCTGTTCGTTGCCGACCTCGAGCACCGGCACGTTCGTCTGCGGGTTGAGCGCGCGGAACGCGTCGGTCTCGTGGTCGCTGTCTTTCCAGCGCAGCTCGACCGGGACGTTCTCGTACGCGAGCCCCTTCAAGTTCAGGCCGATGCGCACGCGAAACGACGTCGAGCTGGAATGCCAGTTGTGGAGTCTGATCGCCGTCACGCGGGCATGATATCTGTCTTCGGTGCGCAGCATGACCGGCTTTGGACGCGGCGTTGCCGAGCAGGGCCGCACGCGCGCGACCGTCGATGTACGGGCGGTCAACCACCGCTTCCTCGATCTCAAGCTGCGCGGCTCGCTCGCGCCGGCACTCGAGGACGCGATCAATGCGCGCATCCGCGCGACGCTCGAGCGAGGCAGCGTCAGCGTCAGCGTGCACGTCGTGCGCGACGGCAGTAGCGGCGCGATGCGCGTCGATCAAACCGCAGCGCGCGCCGCGCACCAGCAGCTCGCCGAGCTCGCGCGCGTGCTCGGCATGCCCGGGCCCGATCTCGCGCTCGTGCTCGCGCAGCCCGGGGTCGTGACCGCGGCCGACGAAGATCCGCGCGACGACAGCGACACCCCGGCCGTGCTCGCTGCGCTCGACGCCGCGCTCACGCAGCTCGGCGGCATGCGCGATGGCGAAGGGCAGGCACTCGCGCGCGAATTGCTTGCGCGGCTCGACGAGCTCGGTCGGCTGCGCGCCGAGATCGAGCGGCTCGCGGCCGATGTGCCGGAGCGCGTGCAGCGCCGGCTGCAGCAGCGGCTCGAGCGTCTGCTGCAAGATGAAGTCGCCGACAAGGCGAACGACGCCGGCGGCTGGCTCGATCCGGCGCGGCTCGCGCAAGAGGTCGCGCTGCTCGCCGATCGTGCCGACGTGACCGAGGAGCTCGTGCGGCTCGCGAGCCACCTCGAGCAGGCGCGCGCGCTGATCCATGGCAGCGTCGCGGCCGGTCGCCGGCTCGACTTCCTCGTCCAGGAGATCGGCCGCGAGCTCAATACGATCGGGAGCAAGTCGGCGGCGACCGAGATCAGCTCCGCGATCGTCGAGGCGAAAGCCGTGCTCGAGAAGGTGCGCGAACAGGTGCAGAACGTGGAATGATGTCGAGCACGGTGCCCAGCGTTAGCGACCGAGGAATCTTGGTCATCGTGTCGTCGCCCAGCGGCGCCGGCAAGACCACGCTCACGCGCCGGCTGCTCGAGGAGTTCAAAGATCAGCTCGAGTTCAGCGTGTCCTACACCACCAGGCCGATGCGCCCGGGTGAGGTCAACGGTCGCGACTACTGGTTCGTGTCGCCGGCCGAATTCGAAGACATGCGCGAGCGCGGCGAGTTCGCCGAGCACGCGTTCGTCCACAACAACCGGTACGGGACCGCTCAGGCGCCCGTCGAGACCGGGCTCGCAGCCGGCCGCGACGTGATCTTCGACGTCGATTGGCAGGGCGGGGCGGCACTCTCGACCCGCTGGCCCGAGGATTCGCTAAAGATTTTTATCCTGCCCCCGAGCATCGAGGCGCTCGAGCGTCGCCTGCGACAGCGTGCGACGGATCCGGCGAATGTGATCGAAGCCAGACTCCGGAAAGCCAAGGAGGAGCTGGAGCACTTCAACGAGTACCAGCACTTGATCGTCAACGACGATCTCGAGCGGGCCTACGGCCTGTTACGCGCGACCTATCTCACGCGGCGTTACGGGGTGGTCGACCGCCCCGATGTTCCCTACCCGTTGGCTGCACTCGCCGAGATCGTGGCGGGAAACCGAGGGGCAGAAATGCACGCACGTCAGCTGGTCGGGCATTAGTGCTACAAGATCCTCTGTGGTTGACGCCGGACCGCGGTCGGGCCACCCTGATCCTATGCTGGCCCTTCGACTGGTCGTGGTCATCGTCGCGCTAGCGGGGTGCAGTCGTACATTCAAGGGCACGGCGATTCAGCCAAACCCGCTCGTGAATCAGCACGAGACGCTGCGCCAGTCCGAGAAGATCACGATCGTGCGCGGCGACATGGAGCTGGAGGAGCCGGATGCGGCGAGGCCCGCGCAGCGCGCGTCGGTGGTGCACAACCATCGCTATCCACTGCTCAACGAAGCGATGTTCACGATGGTGTCGCGCGATCGCCTGCGCTTTCATGTCCAGGTCGATCACAAGTGGCAGGAGTACGCGGACCTCAAGACCTGGCAGGTCTCGCTGGTCGACGATCAAGGCAGGCAGTGGCTACCCGAAGCGGTAGAGCACGCGAACACGCGAATCATCACCCGCATGTGGGATCGCGAGGTTCGCACCGCGCGCCGCAACCAGTACGGCGACATCGTCGAGATCCACGAGGACGGTTGGAAGAACCGCCAGACGCTCGGTTCGCTCTCGGTGTATCGCGGACGCGCTGACTTCGTGTTCTACCAACGCGACCTGTTCACCCAGAACGTGCGGTCGCTCAAGCTCGTCGTGCGCCGACCGGGTGAAGCCTTCGAATTCACCTGGCGATTCCAGGATCAGCTCGCCGCCGACTGATGCCGTTGCCGCACTGCGTGGTACCCTAGATAGGGTCTCGCGCAGTCGTGATGCATCAGCTTGACCAGATTCTGAGCGAGGTGGCCGGATACCACCCGAGTGCCGACGTAGGGCTGATTCGACGCGCTTATCAATTCGCGGCGCAGGCGCACGACGGACAAACCCGCAAGAGCGGCGATCCGTATGTCACGCATCCGCTCGCCGTCGCGCAGGTGATCGCCGAGCTCAAGCTCGATGTCGCGTCGGTGTGTGCCGGCCTGTTGCATGACTGCGTCGAGGATACGAGCGCCACCGTCGAGCAGCTCGGCGATGTGTTCGGCAAAGAGATCGCGTTTCTCGTCGACGGCGTCACCAAGCTCGGCAAGCTGCCGTACTCCACGCGCGAAGAGCAGCAAGCGGAGAACTTCCGCAAGATGCTGCTCGCGATGGCGCGCGATATCCGCGTCATCTTGGTCAAGCTGTGCGATCGCCTCGACAACATGCGCTCGCTCAATCACCTGCCGCCGGAGAAGCAGGAGCGCATCGCCGCCGAGACGATGCAGATCTACGCACCGCTCGCGAACCGGCTCGGTATCCAGTGGATCAAGGTCGAGCTCGAGGATCTCGCGTTCAAGTATCTCTACGCCGGCGAGTACGAGCAGCTCGCGCAAGAGATCGCGAAGACGCGCTCCGAGCGTCTCGACTACATCCATCACGTCGAGAAGCTCATCCACAAGGAGATGACCGACAACGGTGTGCCGTGCGACGTCTACGGCCGCGCGAAGCACCTGTGGTCGATCTACACGAAGATGAAACGGACGCAGCGTCCGTTCGAAGAGATCCACGACTCGATCGGCTTCCGCGTGATCACCGATAGCCAGATGCACTGCTATCAAGCGCTCGGTGTCGCGCACTCGACGTGGACTCCGATCCCGGGCCGGTTCAAGGACTACATCGCGCTGCCAAAGCCCAACCTCTACCAATCGCTGCACACCGCGGTGATCGGGCCCAAGGGTGAGCGCATCGAGATCCAGATCCGCACGCGCGACATGAACATGGTCGCCGAGCACGGCATCGCTGCGCACTGGAAGTACAAGGAAGGCAAACCGGTCGCGCTCGAGGACGATAAGAAGTTCGCGTGGCTCCGCCAGCTCATGGAATCGCAGAAGGAGCTGCGCGATCCGACCGAGTTCCTCGAGTCGGTCAAGATCGACTTGTTCGGCGACGAGGTCTACGTGTTCACACCGGGCGGCGACGTCAAAGCGTTGCCGAAAGGTAGCTGCCCGATCGACTTCGCGTACGCGGTGCACAGCTCGATCGGCGACCACTGCTCGGGCGCGCGCGTCAACGGCATGATCGTGCCGCTGCGCTACCAGCTGCGTAACGGCGACACGATCGAGATCATCACGAGCCCGAACCAGAAGCCGAACAAGGACTGGCTCAAGCTCGTCAAGACGGCGCGCGCACGCACCAAGATCCGCTACCTCCTCCGCCAGGAACAGCGCGAGAAGGCAGTCGCGCTCGGCACCGACCTCATCGACAAGGCGCTGCGCAAGCACGACACCACGATCGCGCGCGCCGAGAAGCAGCTAAAGGTCGCCGCCCAAGAGCTACGCTGCCAGACCGTCGACGAGCTGATCGTGCAGGTCGGCTACGGCAAGATCACGGTCCAACAAGTCCTCGAGAAAGCGCTACCGAACCTCGCGAAGAAGGGCGACGGCGAGCTCGCGCCGAAGGCCGAGAGCATGCTGAAGACGTTGCTGCGCAAGGTCACGCGCCGCACGGCGTCGAGTGGCATCAAGGTCGCCGGCGAGGAGGACATCCTCGTGCGGTTCGCGAAGTGCTGCAGCCCGCTGCCGGGCGATCCGATCGTCGGCTTCATCACGCGCGGCCGCGGCGTCACGGTGCACCGCCGCGATTGCGACAAGGGCCTCGATCTCGATCCCGAGCGGCGCGTCGACGTCGATTGGGACGGGCACAGCAAGATGCAGCACGAGGTCGCGATCCAGGTCCTGTGCGCGAACAAACCGGGCCTGCTCGCGAACATCTCGCAGTCGTTCACCGACCAGGGCGTCAACATCTCGCAGGCGCACTGCCGGGCGACCGAAGACGGGCGCGCGGTGAACACGTTCCACGCGAGCGTGCGCGACCTCGATCAGCTCAAGCAGGTGATCCGGTCGCTGTCGCGCATCAAGGGCGTGTTCAGCGTCGATCGCGTGTCGGCCGACGTCGGGACCTGACACGACGCCAGCGCGGGCTGACTCCACGTTTCGGCTGTGCAACCGCGGCGGTTTCGCGTTATCAGCGTCGCGTGTTTACCGACCGAATGCGTAAGGCCGTCGTGTGGGCGATGCTCGCCGGGTTTACCAGCCTGGTGGCCATCGCGGTCGCTGCCTGGTTCATGCGGCCAGACCCGTTACCTCCGCTGTCCAAGGCGGACCGCGCTGGCCTCGTCGAGACCACGGTCGGCGGCGAGCGCTGGCTCGCGCACCCGACGCTCGGCTTCAAGTTCAAGCACCCCGGTGGCACGTTCGCCGAGTCATCCGAGATGCTCGCTTCGATGTGCGCGGCCCAGCCCGACAAGGCGCTTCACTTCTATGCTTTCCGCAACGCCGATCAGTCGGCGGCCATCATGATCACGATGGCGACCGAGGCGGTGCGTTCGCGCGAGCACATGGCGCGCCAGCTCGTCGAGCTCAAGCGCGCGATGCCCGGATTCAACGTCGTGACCGAGAGCGTGCTGTGGGATGCCTCGTTTCGCGAGGCGCGGTTTCACGCGACGACGGAAGGCGACCTCCACCACCACATGCGACTCGTCGCGATGACGCCGAAGGGACACGCACCGGTGCTGCTCGGGATCATGACGACCACGTTCGAGCCCGATGAGCTGGCCGCCGTGCTGGCGAGCTTCACGCCGCCTTAGAACGCAAACTTGCCGACGTGCTTGCACGTGATCGTGCCGGTCACGTGCACGGTCTTGCCG